>JAGVWY010000009.1 GCA_018304055.1 Candidatus Pacearchaeota archaeon | reverse complement strand
ATAAATGATTAAAGCCAGAGGCTTTAATCTAATTTTCGAGAATTCTTATATCATCAATTTATATTTGATGGTAAATTGGTTTCCTAATAAGTCAAACAAACTAAAAGCATTTGTAAATAAAATAAAAAATAGCAAATGCTTTTAGTTTGGAACAAAAAAACCGAAGAAATTAGTTGTTTGACTATAACTGGAATATGAATTTAGAAACTCATTTAGGAGCAAAAACAATTAGTGATGAAGATACTAGAATGATTGAGAATCTTGTCAATTTAATTAGTACACATTCATATAGAGATGCTAAAAAACTATTTAATGAAATGAGTCCTGAAGCAATACATTATATGCGTTCAGATTCAAAATATTTACATTATTTGAGAAGATTATCTTGTAGCGCATTTTAGAGTAGTATTTAAAAATATTGGTAAATTGATTTAATAATGAATGACAAAAAACTCATTGAAAAGCAGACTTTAGACTTCTGGAAAAATCAGAAAATTTATGAGAAGTCAAAAAAAAAGAATTTTAAAGGGAAAAAATTCTATTTTATGGATGGTCCTCCATATGCAACAGGACATATTCACATGGGTACTGCTCTTAATAAAATTTTAAAAGATATTTCTATGAGAGTTAAACGATTACAAGGATATAATGTTTTTGATAAGCCAGGTTATGATACTCACGGGGTTCCTATAGAACTACAGGTTGAAAAAGAGATTAATAGCAAGGGAAAACAGGATATAGAAACGTTCGGTGTTAAAAAATTTGTTGATAGATGTAAAGATTACGCAACAAAATATATTAGTGTCATGAATGAGGAATTTTTAAATTTAGGAGTTTGGATGGATTTTGATAATCCTTATCTAACATTAGATGAGGAATACATAGAAGCTATTTGGCATGCGTTTAAAGAAGCTGATAAAAAAAACTTATTGTATTTAGGAAAATACCCTGTTCATGTTTGTACAAGATGTGAAACTGCTGTTGCATTTAATGAAATAGAATATGGAAAACAAAAAGATGTTTCTATATTTGTAAAATTCCCTTTAGAAGAAAAAAATAAGTTTCTTATCATATGGACAACAACTCCCTGGACTCTCCCAGGTAATACAGGGATTATGGTTCATCCTGACATTGTTTATCAAGAGATTGAGGTTTTAGATGGAGAAAGATGGATTATTGCTAAAGAACTAATCCCTGGTCTAATGGCAAAAATAGGGAAGGAGTTTAATGTAAAAAATGAGTTTAAAGGAGAAAAGATGAATGGTTGGAAATATAAGAGTCCATTATCTAAACACTTAAAAGTTAATGTAAAAAATGGATATAAAGTTGTTTTATCATCGCGACATGTTACAACTGAAGAAGGCACTGGATTAGTTCACTGTGCTCCTGGACATGGGAAAGAAGATTATGAAGTTGGCAAAGAATATGGATTAGATGTGCTTTCTCCGGTTTCTATTAACGGATTGTTAAACGAAGAAGCAGGAAAATACAAAGGCAAGAAAGCAAGAGTTGTTGATGACGAAATTATAGAGGATTTAAAGAAAGATGGTTATCTTGTATTAACCTTGGAGTATGAACATGACTATCCATTCTGTTGGAGAGACAAAACCCCTTTGTTAATGATATCACAACCTCAATGGTTTTTGAAAATTTCAGGCATCCACAAAAAATTGCTAAAACATGTTAATAATACTTGTTGGATTCCTGACTATATGAAATTAAGAATGAAAGCGTGGTTAGAAGGAATTGGTGACTGGCCAGTCTCTAGACAGCGATACTGGGGAACTCCTTTACCTATTTGGATTAATGATAAAGGGGAGAGAATTGTCGTTGGAAGCATAGAGGAATTAAAAAAACTATCCGGAATAAAAAAAATAAACGTCCATAAGCCAGAAATTGATAATATTGTAATAAAGAAAAAAAATACTATTTTCAGGAGAGTTCCTGAAGTACTAGATGTTTGGTTTGATTCAGGAGTATCAAGTTGGGCTGCATTAGGATTTCCAAAAAATAAAAATGACTTAAGAAAATTTTGGCCTGCTGATTTGAATATAGAAGGGAAAGACCAATTTAGAGGTTGGTGGAATTCCCAATTGATATTATCTGAAATTACATTTGGAAAAAAGCCTTTTGAGAATATTGCAGTGCATGGCCTGGTTTTAGATCTTGGAAAAAGAAAAATGTCAAAATCACTAGGAAACATAATAAGTCCTAGCGAGGTTATTGGAAAATATGGTAGAGATTATTTAAGATATTATTTTGCAAAGTTATCTAAAGGAGAGGATTTTAGTTATAATGAAAATGAATTTAGAGAAATTGATAAGCTTATACGCGTTTTTGTTAATGTTAACAATTTTGTAGAGCAGATTGATTCATCGAGAAAAAAAGTTAGAATAGAAGATAAATGGATTATAAGCAGATATAACAAACTGATTAATGAAGTTAGTGATAGCTATAACAAACATAAGTTTTACGAGGCAATTCAGAAATTGGAGTATTTTGTTCTTTTTGAGCTATCCAGGAAATATATTCAATTGATAAGGGGCAGAGAAGAAGAACTTACTTTCTTAAATGAAATAAGAATCGGCTTATTGAAACTTTTTGCTCCAGTAATTCCTTTTATAACTGAAGAAATCTGGCAAAGTTTAAGAGAAAAAAAGCTAGTTAAAGATGAAAGCATCCATTTAAGTCACTGGCCTAAATTTGAAAAATCAAAAATAAATAAAAAATTAGAAAAAGATTTTGATATGCTATTTGAAATCATTGAAAAAGGTTTAGCTGAAAGAGACAAAGAAAAAATTGGATTGAAATGGCCTTTAAGATTAGCTGATATTAGTACCTCTTTTAAACCAAATAAAGAAATGAAAGAAATTATAAAAAACCAATTAAACGTTAAAAAGGTTTCATTTTATTATTCTGATAATGTAAAAGATATTTCTGTTAAATTAGATACTAATATAACAAAGGAGTTAGAGGCAGAGGGTTACGCCAGGGAGATAAGCAGGAAAGTTCAAGCAGCTAGAAAAAAAGCCGGATTAATCAAGAGTAATAAGATAACTTTAGGTATTGTTGTGGATATTGGATTAAAGAAATTGTTGGAAACACAAAAAAAATTGATAAAAGAAAGGACTAATAGTAAAAAAATATTGATTAATGAGGTTAATAAGGTTAATGAAAAAAACTATAAAGAAAAATTTGAAGAAAAAATTAAGGATAAAACAATAAGAATTTTGTTTAGTAAGGTTTGAAATGCAAGATAATATAGATATGATTTATAGCATGTTTGTATGGATGGAAGAAAAATTCCAAGAAAGATTTTTAGGGAAGTTTCCTGAAGAGCTTTACGGAGAACCAAATGTTTGGAATGGATGTAATATGCATACATTTTACGAATTATAGCAAATGCATTAAATATTCGTAAGTTTTTGTATTTGCTATATTCGGGAGAATTAAATAATAATTACGAAAATTTAATTCTCACGTTATAACCTATTGTGAAAATGACTTGTATGTGTTAGGAAATCTTGACAAAAGTACTTTTCGTGGAAGTGTTGTATTATCTGCTAAACTTATCTCTCCAGAGATTAGAAAAGGAGCAGCTTTGCGAATTCACGAATATAGAATGAAAAACCAAATATTGTATGCTGAACTAGTTGAAGAGATTTGTATGTGCAGGTTAGATCTTCAAAATTTTACTATGAAAGAAAAATATTTTCCTGCTAACTATGAAATTGGTGTTGATAAGGCAATAGAAAAAATTCTCGAAGAAATTCCAGAAATAAATCCTTAATTAAAAACTATTGATTATCATTATCAATATAAAGAACTCTATCTGTGTTGACTAATCCTTCATAATCATGAAGTTTAGTACGTGGTTGCAATCCAAGATCCATTTCAAAAACTTTTCCTTCTAATTCGCTTTTTAATCGTGGAACGTCTGTCGATGAACCATTCCACCAAATGCCAGTTAATCTATTAAATGTCAATTTGTTGAGGTATAGATGTATTACACCACTTTCACCAATAATTATGTGAGAAGTATTTTCATCACCAAATCCAAATTCGCTTAATGCCATAGATATATAGGGTTCATTTGAAGCTGTTCCAAAACCATAGCCTAAACTATTAACCCTATATCTAACCTTATACTTATCGTCGGTCATTTTTAATTTAATAACTCATTCTTTAAATAAATTTATGTAATAAAAAGGTCATTAAATTAAAAAATCAATCAAAATCCATAACATCTATTTCTTTTCATATATTTTCTAAATTAACTTCTTTGGAAAACCATTTCCAAAAATCTATTTTTACGACGACAATTATTTATAAACAAGTGTATGCTCTGGACTACGTAAAAATGACAAAAACATTTAAATACTCTAACTTAGTTATAATTGTAAGAAAGAGGTTTACACAATGATTGTTAAGGAAGAATTTTTAAGCAGGTTGAGAAAAATTTTCGACCTTAATCTCTATGAAGTTAAGGTTTGGACTGCTCTTTTATCAAGAGGAGTAAGCACTGCCGGTGAATTAAGTAATATTTCTGATGTTCCACGATCAAGAACCTATGACATTCTTGAAACCTTAGAAAAAAAAGGATTTATTGTCATGAAATTAAGCAAGCCAATAAAATTTGTTGCATTAAAACCAGAAGAGGTTATAGAAAGGGTTAAGAAAAATTTAGTGGTTGATGCGCATGAAAAAAGCAAGAGGCTTGATAAATTAAAAAGTGAGGATATTTCAGATGAGCTAAACACCTTGTTTAATCAGGGAATAAAATTTGTTGAACCTTCTGATTTATCAGGAAGTGTTAAAGGAAGGCAGAATGTTTATAATCATTTGGATATGATGATACGAGAGGCTGAAGAAACAATTACTATTGTTACTACTGCTCCAGGAATTAACAGAAAATTAGAAGCACTAGCCCCTGTTTTTGAAAAAGCTAAGAAACGAGGAGTTAAAATACGAATTGCTGCCCCTATTGATGATAGTAACAGAGCTGTTGCAAAAAAATTGTCAAAAGTTGCTGAAGTAAGAAGCACAGATAGTTTAAGGGCAAGATTCGCAATTGTTGATTCTGAACAATTATTGTTTATGGTATTAGATGATGAAAAAGTTCATCCTAATTATGATGTTGCTATCTGGCTTTCAACTGATTTTCTATCCAGAGCTATGGAGCAGTTGTTTGAAGCTGCCTGGAAAGAGTTTAAGAAAGTGAGTTGATGTAAAATTAATCAAAAGAATTAGTATAATCTATTATTTCTGAATATAAATTAGCTGAAATATAAAAATCATTTTTAAGAAGATCGTTAATTAATTTTAAAGTTTCTAGCTTAGTCAATTTTTTATTTTCAAAATTCCATATTATAACTCCAAGTACTCCTATAACTTCAATTCCCAAAGATCTAGCATAATTTCTTGCTACCTTATCATCAGATAAAAATCCTAAGTTTTTTTCTAAACATAATGAAATCGCGGCCCTTTCCCCATAATCAAGAGGAAGTTCTTTAATTTTCTTTAACTTTATTATTTCAATAAAATTATTTAATTCTCTTTTAATAACATTCGTTTCAGGACTTTGTTTTGCTGAAATTTCATCAAAAACTTCTTTGGAAACTAATATTTTTGAAAACTTATTTTTTACTAAATGGAAAATATTAAGTTTAGCTAAAAATATGATAGAACTTATATTCGAAACTATTTCCATTTTTTTATTGCTTCTAAATCTTTATGAAATTCTTCAATATCATAATTTAAAGGTATTTTATGTTCCTTCAAAAGTTTTGGGACATCCCAAACACTCACATTAGCAAATTCTGCAATCTCTCCAAAAGAAAACTCGCCTTCTTTATACTTTTCTAAGGCATATTTTATCTTCCATTCTTTTATAGATTTAGCTAAAAGTCTTCTTATTACTGCAGACATGTCTAAATGCTCTTTCTCCGATATTTCTTTTAATTGCAAAACAAAATCTTCAGGAAGCCTTGTTGTTATTGGTTTATCCATAATACAATGTATACTCTGTATTATTTAAAGTTTTTGATTCTAATGCATGAGGGTATTAACAAGAAAGATTATTCAGAAGATTTTTTGGAAAATTGAAATATTGATCCGCAAATCTTCAATTGATTTTCATTTATAACAATATATAAAATTTTTCAGTTATGTCAAAAATTATCGCAATTAATAATACATTTATCAATAATCTCCCCAATCATATGATGCACTCCAACATTTGTAATCCTAATTTTAATATTCTTTCCTAAAATATCTTTAGAGGACTTTGAATAACCCCCATTTCCGAAGACTTCAATCTTCTTTGAAGTTGAAGGATTAGGAATTTTAATTCCTAAGGAAATCGCGTCAAAGTCCTTCTTAGAGAATTTTGAATTTTTTGGTTTTTCAAAATTCTCTTTATCTGATTTTATTAGAATAATATTATAATTTTCATCTCTGGATTCATAAAAATCCATGTTTTTTTTATTCACAAAAACATTTATTATTTTATTTTTAAATTTTTGTTTATTTTCATTTGCTGTTTGCCTATGTAACCTCATTATATCTGTGTTTCTTTGATTAATAATTTTTTTAGGAAGTTCTTTGAGATTTTCAGCAGGAGTATTTTTATGCTTGGAAAATTTTGAAAGATTCAAAACATCTGGTTTGAAAATTCTAATAAAAGCAAGATTTTTCTCATGGTCTCCTTGTATTTCAGTTGGATATCCTGTAATGATATCTGTTGCAATAGTCATGTTAGGAAATTCCTCTCTAAATTTATTAATAATAAGTTCAACTTTTTCAATTTTATAACCTCTTTTCATATCTTTAAGAACTTTATTAGAAGCAGATTGAATAGGGATATGTAAAAACCTGTACATTTTTATATTTTTATAAACTTGAATTAACTCATTGATATTAGGTAGATTAATGGGATTCATCATTCCTAGTCTTAATTTAAAATCATAAGGCAAGGAAAGAATTTCATTAATAAGTTCTATCAATCTATTTTTCCCTTGTTCCATGCCATAATTTTCGTTTCCTTGACTTGTCAACCATATTTCTTTTGCTCCGAGTTTTAAATCTTTTTCAATAGAAGAAAGGATTTTGTTCATAGGATAAGAAAAAAGGTTTCCTTTAGCTAATTTTGTTTTGCAGAACGAACATCGTGATAAACACCCTTCTGAAATCTGTGTTATAGATATAAGGTTATTTTGAGAAATTTTTGGAATAAGAATTTTTTCTTCTTTTTTTTCAGAGATATTTATTTGAACTAATCCAGGATTAATTATGTTATTAATATCCGTATAATTATTTGTCCCAAGAATTATAGAATTAGAGTTTAATCTTCTTATTTTATCAGAATCTGTCTGTGCCAGACAACCAGTAATAATCATTTTTTTATTTGGATATTTTTTATAGAGATCCTGAATTCTTCTTTTAATTTTGCTTTCAGTTTTTTCTTTTACTGCGCAGGTATTCAAGATAATAAAATCTGCTTGTTCTGGGTTATCTATTAGCTTATGTCCTTCTTGATTCAGAAGTCCAGCAAGTATTTCAGAGTTGTTTTGATTTGCAGAGCAACCATAAGTTTGGATGTAAGTATTTTTTACCATAAAAAAAGAGAGAGAAAAGAGTTTATAGAGTTTTTTGTTTAAGGAATTTTATCTCATTTTTTCTTTTTTCTATCCAATTTTGTTCTTTTTTATCGAATGAACCTTATTACTAGATAACACAATAAGAGTTATTACATAAATAATTTTTAATATCCTTTCCTTTATCAGCAAGGAACAAGATTTCTTTCGGTCATCTCACGTAGTTGAATTGAACCAAAATAATCTCTACAAATTTCTTCAAGATCATGTTCAACTTCTTTCGCTTCTTGAATTGATGGATCAGTTCCTTCTAAAATAGAATAATATTCTTTTTCTGTTAATTTTCTTTCCAAAAATTTCCATGTTAAATATTCTAGAGATTTTGTGAATCCTTCATAAAAATCTCTACTATCATATCTATATTCCATTCTATAAGTTAGATTTTTTACAAATAATTTATTTCCCCTTTTGTAAAGCTTTTTAATTTTCATAAAAGCAGGATCTTGTTTAAGAGCAGGATCTAAGGAATCGGCTACTTCTAGTATTGAATCTGGTTGTGACGGATTCCAGAATCCAATTGTATTATATAATTCATATACATCTGTTGTACTAGTAAATCCATGCCTATTGCAGTATTTCGTCTCCTCTTCAGTTAAAGACATTAACTCTTCATAGCTCTCTTTTAAATTTTCTGCTCTTTTTAGTTTAGATTTTTCTATATCAATTTTAGCATTAACTCTATTTTCATACTCTTCTAATGCTTTTTGAATCTTATTTTCTGCCATTTTATTTACTTAATAGGGGTAATCATATTAGGTATATAAATCTAAGTGTCCCTATAGGGGACAATTATAATTAAGCTTATAAAGTTCAGAAGTTGTTTATTTATATGAACATATTGGATTTACATAAAGTTGGACTAACAGGAGGTGAAATTAAAGTATATAACGCATTATTAGAGTTAGGAGAAACAACACGAACAGAACTAGCTCAAAAATCAGGAATCTCTCCATCAAAAATTTATGATGTCTGTAACAGATTAGTTGAAAAAGGACTTATTAATAGTGTAAAGAAAAATGGTATCATCCATTTTAGTGTTGCAAGTCCTAATAGGATAAAAGATTTTTTAGAACAAAAAGAAGAGGAAATAAAAAACGAGAAAGAAATTCTGAATAATATGCTTCCAGATCTACTCTTAAAATACAATAAAACGAAAGATAAAACAGATATCGAGGTTTTTTATGGATGGGAAGGAATGAAAACTATTTATTCAGAAATAAGCGAATCTCTCTCAAAAAGAGATGAAAATTTAATTTTTGGAGCAAGCATGGGAAGAGACCATAAGAAAGCAGATCAATTTTTTTCTCATTATTATACAAAAGTTGAAAAAAAGAAATATAATATAAAGATTATTTTTAATGATGAGGTAAGAGGGCATGTAGAAAGAACTAATTATTTTGTTAAAAGCAAAATACACGAAGTAAGATATCTTCATCAAAATACGTTCACCGAATTAAATGTTTATAAAAATACTGTTCTAATTATAATGCTTTTAGAGAAACCTATAATTATTAGAATAAAAAATAAAGATGCTTGTGATTCATTTAGAAAATTTTTTGATACAATGTGGAAAATAGCTAAGAGTTGAATTAGAGATGTTTCTAAAAGAATTCCTGACAGAAGTTTTAAGGATATATCCTTGGGTATTTCTTATTAATCAACCTCAATTATCTCTCCCTCACTTAAATTCAATTTTTCAGAAAGTCCTGCATTAATCTCAATAACATACATCGCAGGTTTTGAAGTGTAAGTTTCACAAAGTTCTTCATCACAAGGCTGGAAATTATGATTTATATCAACTATCTTTTTGTTTTCATCTAAGAAAATAATATCTAAAGGAATAAGAGTATTTTTCATCCAGAATGTACGTGGTTGTTCATCTTCAAAGATAAAAATCATGCCTTTATTTTCTTCTAGTTGTTTTACATACATTAACCCTTTTGCTTTTTCTTCAGAAGAAACTGCTTTTTCTAAAACAAATGTTTGGTTTTTTATTTTAATTTCTATAGTGTTAGTTTTTGGATTTTCATTTGCATAAAGAAAAATAAGTAGAACAGTCAGTATAACTAAAGTAATAATGAAAAAGATAGTTGTGAATTTTTTCATGTTACATCTCATCCATCACATCTATTCCCAAAAGATGCAATGCATTTTTCAAAGTGGTTCTGAAAGAATCAATTAGCTTTAATCTGAAAACCTTAATTTTTTCATTTTCAGCAGTCAAAACAGGACAATTATGATAAAAATCATTGAACGATTTTGCAAGAGAATAAGCATAATTCGCAATAATGCCAGGATTCATAAGTTTTTCAGCATTGATAACTTCTTCTGGAAATCTAGAAATTGTTGTAACTAAACTAATTTCATAAGAAGTTAATTCAGGGATAATAGTAATTTTCTTAATAAGATGTTGCTTGTCAGCTTTTCTTAAAATAGAAGAAGCACGTGCATATGCATATTGTGAATAAGGTCCTGTATTTCCTTCAAAATTTAATAAATCCCATGAAAAATTTACGTCTTTAATTGGTTCATTTTTTAAAACAACATATTTTATTGCTCCAACCCCGACTTTTTCTGAATCCCCTTTTGTTTTTCTTTTTTTAATTTCTTCATCAGCTTTTTTAATAGTTTTTTGTAAGACTTCTTCTAATAAAATTATTTTTCCTGTTCTTGTAGCCATAATCTCTTTTCCAAAGTTTATGGTCCCAAAAGCAAGATGATAACATCTATCTGTAAATGGATATCCCAGCATTTTTAGAATTTTAAACAAATTATCAAAATGATCTGACTGTCTAAAATCAACAACATAAATCATTTTTTCAAACTTATATTCTTTAAATCTTTCTACTGCTGCCCCTAAATCTTGAGTTATATAAGAAGCTGTTTGATTACTTCTCAAGATGTATTTTTTCCTTTTCATCGGGTTTTTTTCATCCACATCAAGTTGCACATACACTGCCCCATCTTCTTCTCTTTTAGCAATGCCTTTCTTTAATGCTTCTAATACAACAGATTTTCCTTTTTCAGAAAAATGACTCTGGCCTTTTGTTTCTGTAAAATTAACTTTTAATAAATCATAAACTTTATTAAATCCTTTTTCAGAATGAATTCCTCTTCCATACCTTCTGTCACCTTTGTTTTTTCCATTGCGCAGAACTTAACATATAATCTCAAAAGTTCTTTAATAGAATCTTTTTTCAATGCTTCTTTATCAAGCCATAATTCATAGGCAACAATGAGTTTTCCAATATGTAATCCGACATCCCCAAGATAATTAATGCCAATCGGATTGTAATTTAAGAAATCATAGATTCTCATTAACGAATCTCCGATAATAGTTGAACGAATATGGCCAACATGCATTGGTTTTCCTATATTTGGCTGAGAAAAGTCAATGACTATTTTCTTTTTCTTGCCTAGATTGCTCTTTCCGAAATTCGCATTAATTTTCAAAATTTCTTCCGCAAGCAGTTTTTTATTAATAAAAAAATTAAGATAAGCATTTTTATTTTCTATTTTTTCTAGTTCTTTCAGCAATTTTTTGGATAATTTTTTTTGTAGCTCTTCTGCTATTTGATTAGGATTTTTTTTATATTTTTTAGAAAGAACGAAACAAGGTAAAGCATAATCCCCTAATCCCAAGGAAGGGGGGGTCTCTATAAGTTCTTCAAGTTCTTCTTTTTTTAAAGAGGTTTCCTTTACAAGAATTTCTATTATCTTTTCTTTGAACATAATATTGAAAGAAAGAATATGTTTATAAAATATATCTTCTTATATTAATGTATGGAAA
>JAGVWY010000008.1 GCA_018304055.1 Candidatus Pacearchaeota archaeon | reverse complement strand
ATCAAAAAAACTATTACTATTAATAAAATTAATATTAATAAAATTATTCCTATTACAATATACAAAGTATAATTAACTGTTTTATCGAAAGATAAATTAACTATCTTGCTACTGGATTTTTCATTGTAAACTAAGGTTATGTTAGCTTTAAATTTATTTTCTTTAATGTCAGTAGTATCAAAAAAACCCGTTAAAGTATTTTTTGACCATGGATAAAGTGAAATAGAAGGTGTAACAAAGCTTATATCATAATTAATTAAAGAAACTTGCGCATATAAATTATAAACAGGATCATTCCATAAACTCTCAACTTCAATATCCATTTTGTTTATTTTGTTTCTTACAAATTCCCGAGAATGATTTGTAATATTAACTAATAATTCTCCAAGTCTAAATTGTTTCTCGTCTTTAATAGGTTCAATTCCTCCAAAGTCTACTAAAGCAATTGCTTTGTAAGTACCAGGTTTATATTTTTCTGTGCTAACACTAACAATCCTGGCAACAGAGCTTTTTGGATTAATCACATCAACACCAGCATTAATATCATCTTTAGTTATGTTTTGATAATCAAAAATTTTTAGAGCAGTTTGAGCTAGAATAGTATCTGTTCCAAGATTATCAATTAATACTGTAAAATTAACTAGCTCGCCAGCATTTGCATTAGGAGCTATTAACTTGATTTCTGCATATTTTCCTGGATAAGGTACTTTAACCTCTATTCTTGCTATAACATGGCCTGCGAGAGTTATTCCACCTTGACTTGACGGACGCTGTTTCGCTTCAATATAAATATTGTTTATTCCAGGAGTTTCTATATGTTGAGGAAGATTAATCTCAACTTCCACTATCCCTCCTTCAATTAACTCATTTGTGTTTAAGATAACATAATCTTTTAGCTCTCCAGAAGCAAATACATCTACCTCTGCACCTCTATCAAATTTAAATTTAAAAGTAAAGTTCTGATTTAATCCTGGAGAAAAATCAACTACATATTTTCCAGGGCTAACTCCAAATGATGCTTGAACAAAATTAATTAAAATAAAAAATAAAAAAATAAAAAATACAGCAATTACTCTTTTTTTCATGATTCGATATCTCCTATGGAAATCTTCATACTCGCAAGAGTTGAAGAGACAGAAATTTTTAATTTCTGTATGAGGATTTGTAAATCTTCAACTCGAAGAGTTGGAGAGTCAAAAATTTTTAATTTTTGAATCCCCGATTTTCATAATTAAAATAAATGATAAGTGTTTTTATATTTTCCTAAAGGAAATTGAAAAATAGCATTTATGTATCTGTCTAGATTTTATTATTAATATTGATAACATCATAGCTTTTTGAATGGCTTATAACTCGATATACCTTCCTTATTTTCTATCAATAAAATTTCCTTATTTATTCTTTTTCATATCTTCCATATATATAAAAAATATAAAATTATCAAGCATAATCAAAAAAACTTAAAATTAAGATTGAGCAACAGTAGCAGTGATAGTATCATTTGTTGATCTTGGTGTTGCATCATGAGGAATAACTATAGCAATGTCTATTCTCATAAGATCGCTACCGTCAGCAAATCTAAATATAGGACAAAAACTTGTTCCAGAAGTATTAACAGTAAGCCAGCTACTTAAATTTAAATATCCTGCTTCAGTGCTGCCATTTGCAGCAGTACAGCTTCCTGATTCATTATTACTAACATTAAATAAATAAGATCTATTATCTGCGCTGCCTCCTAACAATCCCCCAGCATTAGTCCCAAAAGCAAATTGAAGAGAAACGTTAACATTCCCTGTATTTTCAATAACTAACCCTTTATCATTTCCAGTCCAATTTCCATTTGTTACATTTCCAGGTCCATGAACAGAAGTGTTAAGTGTAGCATATTTCACGCCGCCTTCAGTAACTGTTCCAGAACTCCAGTTTATATTATTTGTAGTAAAATTAACTGATACAGTAGATTCAATAGTTAGATTAATAGTTCCTGTACTTACACCATATCCAGTTATTTTATTTCTAAAAGCAGTTAAATAATTATATGTAATTCCAGCACTAATTACTGAAACTATAACAGCTACTAATGCTAAAACTAACAATACATTATCAGTTTTATTACTTTTTTTAACTATTTTAACTGGCATTTTGATTAACCTCATTTTCATTCACTACATTCCCTGTAGGACTAACTCCTTCAATAACTAAACCAACTCCTCCAACAGGATTTCCTTTAATTTGAGGACCCGGAATTTTTACATTAATAGGTTTAAAATCAAGATTAACACCTTTTTTATACTTTATTAGAGATAAAAGAGGTTTATAAAATTTTATGTTTCCAGATCTTGCTTTTTCTGAACTCATTTTACACCTTTTTTATACTTTATTAGAGATAAAAGAGGTTTATAAAATTTTATGTTTCCAGATCTTGCTTTTTCTGAACTCATTTTACACCTTTTTTATATGATTAAATTTCCACTTATTGTATTGATGTAACTGTTATTTTGCTACTCATTACCATTTAGATGTAAGATTAAGGATTTTGCTCTATCACTTATTTCTAGTTTTGCTTTTAATACATTAAAAATTGTTTTTTTCGTAAACTCCTTGTTTAAACTTGGAGTAAGAAAAAACAATTTTTGAGGTGCTCAATAACCATAACACGCCATATACTTAGTGTATGGTTCTTGACATAATTTTATAAAGTCTCTAACTACTCCTATTTTCGTTTTCTAATATATGCTTAATGTCCTTCTTTAATTTTTGAATTTTCTCTTTAACTATATCCCAGATAATATCCAAATTAACCTTAAAATAAGAATGAACAGCAACAATTCTAAATCCCGCAATTTTTTTCCACTCAATTTGGGAATATCTTGATTTTATTTCTTCAGGAATATTAGTAACTGCCTCTCCAATTATTTCCAATCTCCTTATCGTTGCATCCTGTAAATTCGCGTCTTTGTTAAAAAGTTCTTTCGTAACATTCTTGAAAGATATTTCTATGAGGACTTTGAATAACCCCCATTTCCGAAGGAAATCGCGTCAAAGTCCTTCTTAGAGAGTTTTGAATTTTGAGGTTTTTCAAAACTCTCTATAGTTTATAGTCTCGCATACCTAACTTCATCTTTCACGTAATTTAATTCAGATCTTAAATCTTTTTCAATAACAAGATCAACTTCTCTTCTAAGAATTTTTTCTAACAGAAATTTAAGCCCTATATAATTATCAAATGTGACTCTATCAAAACTAACTAAAATATCTATATCGCTTCCTCTCTTTTGTTTATTTCTTAAAAAAGACCCAAATAACCCTATTTTTCTAACCCCATATTTACAAATATCATTTTTATGTTCTTCTAACTTTTTCATTATTTCTTTATAACTTAACTTTTTCTTTGCCATAACAATAAAAGAAATACTTGATTTAAATAATTATCTCAAATTACAGTATCTACGATACTGCTGTAATTATTCAATTTGCAATCTTTCAGATTGATAATTAATAAGAAATACATGCCCTTTTCTAATTGACTGGATTCTCCATAAAATCAATAAGATTGGCGTGATAAAATCCTCTGTCAAATAAAATTAAATCAATGATTAAAGGCAATGTTTTTGCGTACTTCAATAAATCAATTGTTAAAGCATCTAAGTCATCTGTTTGCCTATATGGGACACCCATTAAAGGAACAAAAAAAGGTTCAATAATTGAAATATTAAGATACTGCACCAGATTTTATTTTTTCTGAACTCATTTTACACCTCTCAATCAACAACTATATAAACAATAACCAATTATTTCTTTCATGAACATAAATCAAATAAAAAAGAAATTGAATACATTGAAAAAAGATAAGCAAATAATAGCTGTGCTTCTTTTTGGTTCCTATATAAATAATAGGCTTTACGCAAGAGATATCGACGTTTGTTTGGTTTTAAGCAAAAAATATACAAATAAAGAGATGACTAATAAAAGAATAAAATATTATTCTATTCTTCCTAATAAATTTGATATTCAAATTTTCCAACAACTTCCGTTATTCATTAGAAGAAGAATTTTAGAAGAAGGAAAGATCATATTCTGTAAAGATGAAGATAAGTTGTATGATATAGCCTACGAAACAATAAAAGAGTTTAATTTATTTGAAAAAGCTTACAACTATTATTTAAAGGAGGTCAAAAATGAAATCTAAAAAAATCGATGAAAACAAAGTTCTATCTAAAATAGACCAAATAAATTCTTATTTAGAAGAAATAGAAGTGATTAAACCTATAGATATTGAAGAATATAAAAACTCAATAGAGAAAAAAAGAGCTATAGAAAGACTCTTACAAATATCAGTCGAAGCAGTCATAGACATTTGTTATATAATAGTTTCAGGCTTGAAGTTAGGAGTTCCTTCTGATGAAGATGTTTTATTTGAGAAATTGGCTGAAAAAAAGATTATATCAAACAAACTAACAAATACTTTGAAAGAAATGAAGGGCCTTAGAAATATATTGGTACATAAATATGCTCATGTAAAAGATGAGAGAGTTTATGAGAATTTAGATAACCTCGAAGATTTTAATGTTTTTAAAGAAGAAATTTTGAGATTCATAAACAAGGTTAATGTTCATTAATAATTATCTCAAATTACTGGAAATTGTTATTTCCTCTTTCTCTTATTTTTCATAAAAGACCTTCTGAAAAAAACTAACCATGAAAGATTGATGATAAGCAGCACAATAACAATTACCAAAAGAAATAAAGTCATGTTATAATTTCCTCCTCTAGGTCTTATAGCATAACCGACACCAAAAATTTCTAAGCTGTATTCGCTTACTCTCAACATAAGCCCTTTTTCACTTATCCTATCTCCATAATATACTTTTAAATTTCCGCTATAATCTCCAGGTTCTACTCCTACTGTATCCCAATATGCAATTAATTCTTTTTTTGATAATGCATTAATTTCCTCTCCGACAGATTTAATGTCTGCCAAAACCTGTCCTTCTTTATTATAAATAATTAAGTTAGCATAAACCTCTTCTAATTTCTGATTCCATTTATTATCAACCAAAATTTGTAATTTAGCTATTTCTCCTAACTGGAAGTTATTTACTAATATGCCTTCAATGCTTAAATTTTTGGCTCCAATTGCAAATTGTTTCTCAAAATCCTCTGTGTTACTATCATAATTAATAGTAATTTTAGCTATGTAATCTCCTGGACTTACTGTTATATCCCAAATGCCTTTTAAATCAACAGTCTCTCCTGGAGCAATTTTTCCACTATCGGTTTGAATATTATCTATTTCTTTTTCCAACAAACTCAAAATGTGTATTTCAGCATAAGCGTTTTCAATAATTTCCTTCCCTCTATTTGTAACTGAAACAATAAACTCTGCAGTTCCATTTTTCTCTGCGTTTAATACTTCTAGCTCAGCTTCAACAAATTTTCCAGGATAAGGAACATAAATAATTGTTTTAGAAACAACCTTTGAAGTTGAAGGAACATAATCATCTGTTGTAACAGGTATTTCTAAAGCAACAATTTCAACTTCATGTTTCCCTGGTTCTAATTCTTTATCAATCTTTATTTTATATTTAAATTTTTTCTCAATCTCACTTGGAAGAAAACTAATAATATTTTCTTCTAAAAACAAACTTACAGATTCATTTAATGTACCTTGTATTGTTAATACCACCTTCATGTTTTTATGTTCAGGATTAAACAAAGAGAATTCTATTTCTTTTTCAAATCCAGGATAGAAATCAAAATTATTCTCAATAGATTTTACAAAAGGTTTTTCACTCTCCTCAAGTTCTGAAATAGCCCTAAAAGTTATTTGCTGTTTTTCATTTATTAACATAAAACCAAGGATTACAATTAAAACAATTTCCAATATAAGGGCATAGTAAAATTTTTTAAAGCTTCTTTTTATTTTAACTCTTTTTTTCATGCTTTCCTTCCTTTTAATTTAAAATAAATCATCCATGAAACATTAACTATTATCAAAAGTATTATAATAATAACAAGAATACTTGTTATGTTTGTTCCTCCTCTGCCTTTTGGCTGTATTGCATAACCAACCCCAAAAATATCTAAACTGTCCTTGCTTACTTTCAAAATAAGATTTCTATCTTTTGATGTTTTTCCGTAAACAATCATCAACTTTCCGTTATATTCTCCTTCTTCAACACCAACAGTATCCCAATAAATTGTTAAGGTTTTCCTAGATAAAGCATTAATGTCTTCTTGTGCGGATTTTAAATCAGCCATCACTTGACTTTCTTTATTAAAAATCATAAGATTTGCAAAAACATTTTCTAGCTCTTTATTCTTCCTGTTCTGTACTAAAATTTCTAATTGAGCTATTTCACCTAATCTAAAGTTATTTGCAAAAATACTCTCTATGCTTAAAGTTTCTTCTCCTATTTCAAATATTTTTTCAAAATTTAATGTTTCACCATCATAAAAAACACTAACTTTTGCTAAATAATCTCCTGGACTTACTGTTACGTTCCATCTTGCACTTAGTTCAGTCCTACTGCCAACAGGAACCGGCAAGTAATCTGTTTCTAAACTGCTAATCTTATCATTGGATGAATCATAAATATCAATTAATGCTCTTGCTTCTCCAATGCCTAATTTTCCTCGGTTAATAACAGGAACTATAAACACTGCTGTATTATTACTTTCAGCATCTAAAACCTCTAATCCTGTTTCAATGCATTTTCCAGGACATGGAACATAAACAAACAACTGATGCACAACTGCAGTTGTTGCGCCAACAATGGTTCCTTTCTCATTAATATTAGGAATTTCTAATGCAATAATCTCTGCTTTATGCAATCCTGGTTCATTCACAATTTCCTCTGGCATTTTTATCTTATACCTTAATTGTTTTGATTCTTCATTGCTGTTAAAACTAATCAGACTATCTGAAAATAAACTAACAGAAGCATTTAACTCTCCTCCAACCATTAAAACAACCTGCATATCTTTTTTCTCGTTATTTAACACAGAAAAAATTATTTCATGTTCTTCTCCTGGTTTATAATCTAAACTGGTTCTTCCAGGAGTTACTCCAATAGCATGAACTGAAGGTATAGCTAAGAACAGTAACAAAAATATAATTAAAAGATAATATGAAGATATCCTGGAATATGTTATATGATATCCTCTTTTACTCTTTTTTAATTCCAATTCCATTTTATCATCTCTTTTATTAATTATTTTCATTTTCCGAAATTTCCTCTGGAAATCTTCATACTCGTAAGAGTTGAAGAGCCAGAAATTTTTAATTTCTGTATGAGGAATTGAAAAATTTTATTTTTCATTTTTCTCTTGCCTCATACCTTCCTTTGTCATCAATTTTTTCTTTTTCTCCAGTATCAAGAATAATATAGCCAACTGTTTTTCCTTCTTGGTCCTTAGTAATATTAATTTTTACATTTCCTATATTTTCAATTTCAACACTTTCATTACTTTCATTCCGGTTTATTTTTACTCCTACTTCAGATTCAATAATAAGTTCGCGAGTAACTCCTTTAATCAGATTGTTAGCAGGCTTCCAATAGTAAATTCCTGGTTCTAACTGAACATACACATCTTCTTTTTCAAAATTTACAAATCTAGGACTAGAAAAATCAGGACTTTTAGAAACAATAATGAAATCTGAATTGCCTGAATGAAATTTAACAATATTACCACTAACATTTTGCTCAACTTTAGGATAGAAAAAATACAATCCAGTAACAACTACAACTAAAAATACAATCTGGAATAATATAATTGTTTTATGATTTTTTTCCATTTTTCAATTTATCTCCATAATTTTTCAATTTTTTAAGAATCAGCGCTCGAAATTTATTTATCTCTTTAATATTTTTAACAATTATTTTTCTTCTTTGAGTTAAGACTTTTTTATTTTCAAGAGGATTATAACCTTCTTTTTTGTATGTTTTCCAGAACAATAAATCTCCAGCTATTTGCCAAGTTGGTTTATTTTTGAAAGTAACTCCATATTCTGATAACAGTTTCAATTTATATTGAGAATTTTTTTTGAATAATTCTCCATCTATCTCCTTTTTAGACAATCCTTTATTTAACAATGTGAAATAAAGCCATGAATTAACACAATTCCTAAAAGTATCTTTATGCCTCCAAATAAGATAATCTACAATGTCGTTTTTTTCTTTAAAGACAATTATTCTTGAATCAAACATTACAACCTTTTTCTTATCAGAATAAATTTGCGAAAATTTACTGCTTGCAAATGCAGCAATAATAGACAAAATTTTCTCAATTCTCCTGGAAAATATTTGAGAGTTTTCATCAAAAATTAAAGAAATTTCATCACTTTGAGTAAAGGTTATTATGGGATTAAACTCCTTCATCATTTCTTTTGAAATTATCACCATGATTCTATTAAATTCTTTATCAAATGGTTTCTCAAATCTTTCCTCGGTAAATCTTGTAAAATTCCTTCCATCTAATCTAACAGCAAAAAAACCATTGCTTATTTTTTTGCTTCTGAATTTTTCAAATACTTTCAAACTATTTCCCAGTTTATCTATCATTGAAACACCTCTTTTTTTGTTTTATAACTAGGTATATTTAAATTACTCAAACTACTATCATTGTTTATGGTACGATATGTTGTAACAGTTAAAATAGGCGGATTTGAAGAGCGCGAAGGAGGATTTTTTAAGGTAATTGGCATTACTATTCGTGATACTGTAACTGGAAAAATAATGGGAACAACATATTCTGGACCGGAAGATTTAGTCAGAAGTTTCTTAGAATCGCTTGAATCAAATCCAGAGTGGAAAGTTAAATATGAATAATTATTTTTATCCGGTATCATTTCCATAAACTCATATTGCTCATACGTTTTAACCAGAAGTAAATTTGGTGTAACAAAACTTTTAAATAGCTCTTCAGCATCATTATTAATACAATGAGAGTTGAAATTAATGAATATATTGTCGCTGACAGAGAGATTTGTGGCGGAACTCCTACTTTCAAAGGCACAAGAATCATGGTCTGGCAGGTACTTGAACTGCTTGAAGCTGGTAGTCCTGTTGAAGAAATTTTGAATAGTTTTCTTGTTCCTCTTAAAAAAGAACACATCAAAGCAGCTCTTCAATTTGCTACTCAGCTCACTGGGAAAGAATTCAAACTGATTCCAACCTAAAATGAAATTTTTATTGGATGAAAATATCAAAATAGAGCTATTAAAATTCTTAAAAACCAAGGGATTTGATGTTGTATTTAAACCTAAAGGACTCACCAATGGAGAATTAGCTGAACTCTCAAAAGCAGAGCAAAGGATACTTGTATCAAATGACCGGCATTTCGCTGATTCCTCTAAATTCTCTAAAGAAAAAATATTTTCAGTTGTTTGGTTAAGAATTCCGCAAAATAAACCAGAACAATTATTAATCTCATTTTCAGAACTGCTTGAAAAAACAAAGCCAGAATATTTCGAAGGAAAACTAATATGTTTATATGAGGGTAAATTTGTAATATCAAAGCTTATATAAACCTCATGCTTCTCTCTTACAACTAACTCCTCTTTCTCATCTGTATCAATAATCTTATTAATGTTCATTTCTTTATTTTCTCTTCCATCCATTTTATTAATCATTTTATCCAGTATCGTTCCCATATCCAGGTTCTCCTAATGATGATATAAAAGTTACAACTGAAGATTTATCTCCTGGTGGTTCGTCACTTGGAACTTTAATATGTATATCAACTGATGAATTGCTGCATCCATCTTGGTAACCTGAAGTAAAATTTAATCTATGAATAATAGGAGTTGTGGCAGTAGGCGCATTAGTCCAAGAAGTTGTTGTATTTGCAACAATAAAACAACCAGCAGTTAGATTTCTTATCATAAATCTCAAGCTTTCATTAGGAATAGTTACTCTATCAAAAATCTGAGTAAAATTTACAGAAATATTTTGATCTGCATTACCATCATTTCTTATTATAAAAGGAGCAGGACTATCATCAGACGTATTATCAGATTTTGAAACATTGAGAGTCCCAAAATTAACAACGCTAACTGGAAGACTTACAGAAATATCTGATTGTATAGTTATATTTCTCTCACTTTCATTCCAATCACCATATCCATCTCCATCATAAGCTCTAACTGTCCAATTAAAATAATAGCCATTATCAATTAAACATTTTAAATAAGTAGTTGGAGCAAATACAGTTGCACTGCCAACTATATTTTTATTTAAATATTGATCACATGACTGCCTTCTTCCTCCTCCAGTATAATAAGCAGTAAGATTAATTTCATATTCTAAACTATCGCTATCATCATCACTGCCACTATAAGAAAAATTTGGAGTTCTGTCTGTTGTTGCATTTCCATTTGCAGGATCAGTTAATGCAACAGTTGGAAGAGTATTAACTATAGTTACATTAGGAGGAGAAGATGAATTAGTCCAATTACTAAAAATTTCTCCATCAAAAAATCTTAAACCACAGCTCCATATTTCATTTTTCGTTGTATTTTGATGCGAAAGTATTCCTATAAATAATGTTCCATTTACATAACTAGCATTATCCTCAATAGTTAAATTTAAAGTGGCATTTTTATACCATCTAATAGAAACATTAACTTTGTCTGCATTTAAATCATTAATAGTAGTATAACAGCTTAAATTCTGCAAGGTTTTATTATTTCCATTTGTGCTGTTTATAGAAATATCAGTTAAATTAGTAGGTGGTGTATTACTAATAGTAATACTCCTAACATCAGTCCTATTTTCATTAAAAGCTTTATTTTTTGCCGAGGCAAAATATGTATATGTTCCTTTATCTAAATTGTTTGTGGCATTCTTCGATTGATTCACAAGAAGATACCATTGCGTTGTATTATAACGATATAAATTTGAGACATAAAGTTGATAGACTTCGTCTGAAGATAATGATCTGTTCCAGATCATGATGTTGTCTATGAAGCCGTTGAAAGTGGTAGATGTCGGTCGGCCAATTTGTAGATTATCGGTATCTGTTGGAATTAAAGTCGTTTTACTACTAGATGCATTTTCTAATCCATCAATATATATTTTTAGATCACTACCATTATAAGTGCCTACTACATGATACCATTGATCTAAGGGATAAGCTCCTGCGCTGGAAATAGCTCTATTAGTTGATGTATTTATTGACCAATATATTTTTTGATCGCTCCATGGTTGTATGTGAAATCCATTATTGCCATCTTTGCTAACATAAGAACCCGCATGATGAATACTTTGTTTTGCCCATAAAGAAATTGTTATTTGAGAAGATCCTTCTACTAAATCAAAGGCTCCAGCATCAATATAATCACCTACACCATCAAAACTCAAAGCCTTCCCATATTTTCCATCTGTATAATTTCCTCCCACAACACTCATATTAATAATTGTCCCATTATTTCCATAACCACTTAAATCCACAGTTTTATTCGCCGAAGTCCCCTCACCAAGAGAAGAAACATTATCAAAATTCATTAACAATACTAAACTATCATTATATAAAGTATAATTCGTCCCATTCCAATTCCATTTTACTTCTTCCAAACTTCTTTCAACAATTGATACATTAACATATACACTTGCATTTCCTGTTGAAGTTGCATTTACAGGAGTTGGAAAAATAAAATCTATTAAAGGAAAATTTCTGAATGATAAACAGAAAAATCCAAAGCAGTTATTGTAGCTTGTTCCTGTTACATTCCCTGTAATCTCCTCAAAAATAAGAGTATTTGCATAGCTTGAAGATGTCATATTTCCACCTCCCCCTGAAATTGTAGGACTTGTTATATTATAGCTTGCACTACCTAAAGCAAATATGAAAGATAATGAAGCTAAAACTATGAAAGCAAATATGCCAAGATAAGTATCTTCTATCACACTACTTTTTTTATTCATTCTCTTTTTCATTTTTCACCTTTTTCTTTCCAATTTTTATCTTATTAATCCAGTCTAAGATCTCCTTTTATTATAATCCCATTAATTAGTCTATTAATTAATTCTTTATTATTTTTTATTTCTTTTATTGAATAAAATAGAATATTTAACTTATCTAACTTTTTTTCAAAATCATTTAGATTAATTTCTTTAATGATTTTTTTATTACTAATAACAAGGAGGGTTATTTCATTGTTTTCGTCTTTGTTGTCCATTAAAATAATCTCTGCGTCTAATATTTTATTTAAATAATCAATTAATCCAGAGCTTATTATCTTACAAATATTATAGTGAATCTTCTTTTGTTTAAATAAAAGGTTATTATTTGCCCTAAAAAATAAATGATTATACTTATTTTCAGATAATAATAAACCTTCTTTTTCCATATTTTTGAGGTATTTAGAAACAGTTGTTGGAGAAATTTTTAATTTCTTAGAAATTTCCCTAACATAAAACTCCTTATAAGGATTACTAATAAAAAGCTCTAAAATATTGTCCATTTTTCTAAACAATTATCCATATTAAAAAACAATTGTCCAATTTTTTAATCTATATTATAAAAATAAAACTATATTTAAACCTTGTTGTGTCCTTTTTTATTTCTTTTTATCCTTATTCATAAAATTGATAATAAAAACGCATAATTAAAGGATATTAAAAAAATAAATACAAAAAATCAGCTAAAAATAAAACTCTTGTAAAAAAATAAAGAAGATTATTGGGTTTGTTGTTGCGCTAAAGCTTGTAAACAATCAACCCAGATTATGTTCATAGTTTGATTGCCTAGTCTCAAAGGAACTTGATTGCAAGTTGAGGCTTGTTGAGCAACTTGTATAATAGCTTGTTCGTATCCTGCCTGTGCCCCTTGCTGAAATGCAGAAAATTCTCTTTGTTGTTTAAAAATAGTATATTTATCATAGATTATATAAACTATAGCAACCACCAACAATATCAAAAGTAAAACAATAACAATAATAGTTAGATTTCTTTTAGCCATAATCTTTTCCCTTTTCATTTAATATAACTACCTAACATTATAACTATTTAAATGTTTTTCTTGTGGATTTCTATTTTGCTTAACTTAATTATTATTTTCTGAAAGTTTATTTTCTTCTTCAAAAATTTTTTGGATATCCCCTTTTAAATCAGGAAGATCATTTTTTATGATATCCCAGATAATATCTAAATTAACCTTAAAATAAGAATGAGCTACAACAATTCTAAATCCCGCAATTTTTTTCCACTCAACCTTCAATATTTTGTATTTCATCAAAATAAAAATAATCTTTTTCTCCAAATAGCTCTAGAAAAATCTCGTATAATATCTGGAAATCCTCAATCCTAAAATGTACCAACCTATCATCATCAAAATTTAGATAATATCCCTGATATTTTTCCTTTAATTGATTTAATAATGTCGATTTACCACTTCTTCTAATTCCTGAAATTATAATAACGAAGGTGATTAGCCAAAATCCGGACTAAACTACCCTCCTTACAATAGACATATCAATCAGCAGTTTATATACATTTTCGTTTCTGTGATTGAAACGAAATTCCATTTCTTTTAGATAAAATGGATAATTTGTTTTACTAATTCCATGATACTTATGGAATCTTTCTTTTGCAAAACTCCAGAAGCCTTCAATTCCATTAATATGATTATGATTACTAACTAATTCTTTGCTATGGTCAATAATATTATGTTTTCCATACTGCTCTAAACTCGCATAACTTTTCCAGCCATCTGTGTAAAAAACAGAACCTTTTTTTGTTTTATTTTTAATTTCATTCATTAAAGTGTCTGCTGAAACGTCTTGCACAATAACTGTATGAATCTTGCCTTTTCTCTCGAGAATTCCAAAAACTATTGCTTTATTCTTTGCTCCTCTTCCTCTGTTTCCTTTTCTTCTTCCACCAAAATAACTTTCATCTAATTCCAATTCTCCATATAACTTTCTTGTTTCATTATTACAATAGTTGCTTATGCATCTCCTAAAATGCATAAACTTTCTATGAACAACATTATAATTAATATTCAATTCATTTGCTGCCCTACGGGCAGAGATTTCTAAATAAAAATAATAAAGTATTTGTAAGTCTCGTTTAAGTTTAGATAAGCTGTATTTCTTTTTGCAGTGCTTGCATTTAACTCGCTTATCAGCGAGTTTGTATAATCCATATTTGCCACAAAAGACACAGGTTTTACCTTCAAAATACTTG
>JAGVWY010000007.1 GCA_018304055.1 Candidatus Pacearchaeota archaeon | reverse complement strand
GCAATAAAGTTAATGAGGCATCTTTATTACCTAATCTTATTGCTTCATAAAGTCCTCTGTAAATATCTAATGCATATCCCCGTGAGTCCGATGAAAAAAGAGCAAGAGATTTTAAACGATAAGCTTCTGATTTTAATTCAATATCACTATAAGAGCTTATAATTCTATCATATTCTTTACTAGCTTGTTCAATACCTTCTAAATTCCTGTAACTTTCAGCTAATAAAATATCTGCATAAAATTTTTCAGATTCATCTGCATTTATCTTAATTTCTCCAAGAATTTTTCTTATTTCAGCATGTTGCTCCTGCATAAATTTATATCTTCCAGAATCACTAAGAACTCCTTGGTCGGTAGATCTGTTCTCCTCAAAAGATCTTCTTTGTTTAATGTTAAGGGATAAGATTTGTCTCCCATCCATAGTGCTTTTATTTCATTCCCATGAACTTCAAGATATGTTGGTAAAGGGCCTCTAATACTTAAATCAGAATTATCCCTAAACCAAATTTTTTTAGGAAGTTCGCTTTCAGGAAACAGCTTTAATGTATTTTTAGCCAACAACAAACCAGCACCTCTTTTTAGATCAGGATGCTGAACACTTTTATAATACAATTTCAAGTCATCAACTAATCTTTCTAAGTTGTCTTCATTAGGGTTTAAACTTATTAGCTCTCCTCGTTTCGCTAATTGAGCAAGTTCTAAAAAAGGAATATCTTCTGATTGAGGATTAGTTGCGCGCAATTCTGTTAGTTGTGTCTCTATTTCATTTAAATCATTTTCAATATCCAAACTTGTTGGCAGCGAAGTAATTAATGATTCTGCAGTGCGAGAGGTGAATGGTGAAATCTCACTTAAAGGAACAGCAACGGTTTTTTGTACTCCGTTTTCATCATAGCTGGTTATTCTATATTCTCCTGCTCGCTCATCAACATATCCTTGCAATGGAACATTATTCTCATCATAAGAAGTAAAAGAAAAAGATTCTGGATTATCAGAAGCAAGATTTTTCAATCTTAATTTTGCATGTCCATCTTCAATAAAAATCTCATGCCTTCCATTATCAATTTGTGCATTTCCTTTTTGCACATCAAAATGATTTATAAGCTCATCAAATTCAGTATATGATTCTTGTGATAACCCCTTATAATTAATTCCCCCATTTCCTATATATTGAATCAATCCCTTCATATGAATTAGCCCAACTTCAGTATTTAATGAAATTGCATTACCATTAAAATTTTTAATATCAGTTCCATCAAAAAAAACATGCAAAGGCCCATTCAAAGAAAGATATTCTCCAGTATCAGGGTGAAAAAACCTGCCTTGTTCAATCATTCCTCTTATGATGTTGCCATTTTCATCAATATCTAAATTAAATGTTCCATCAAATTCTAAACTAGGTAATCCTGGGTAAGAAATCTCTAAATTAGCTTTTTCACCAGAAAGTTTTTTCCCTTCTGGATCAAAAACTACTTGGCCACCTTTTGAAGCTCTGAATTTATAGACATATCCATTAATCTCAAAATCAAAAATGTTTTCATCCAGAGAGATAAAAGATGCGTAAGTTATCTCACCATTTTTAATTTTGAAGTGAGCATTTTCAATATTTGTATAAGTCTTTTCTCCAATCTTCAAGGATCCTTTTCCAATAAGTTCAAAATCCTCTATGCCATTTTCATCAGAATATTTTATCTCTCCTAGAACAGAATAATAAGGGGATGTTGATGAAGATATTCGTAAAGACCCTATTGTATGGGTATTTAACGAAGAAATGCGGGGAACAGTTAAAATAAGTGCAGGATTTCTTTTTATTGATATTATTCCATTTTCATAATTAATTTTATATCCATTCGGTATTTTAGCAAATTCTCTTCCATCAGAGTATTTAATAACAGTATTTCCATTTTCATCGAATTCTATTGTTCCTAAATTTCCTTTATTTTTTAAATAATTTCTAATAGAATTTACATGCTCATACAGTTCTCTCTCTTCTAAACTAAGTGAACTTGTTGGATTAACAGAATAAGAAAAAATATTTTCTCCTGTAGATTTACTACTTTCTGTTGATCCTGTTAAACTAATGCTGCCATCACTATTTATCTGATATTTTAGATTTCTATAATCAAATGCTAAAACATGAACAATTAATGTTGTAATTAAAATTATTAAAAATAATAACGTTATATTCCCTTTTTTTAATCTATTCATCTTCATCTTAGTTCAACTCCAAACATAAAGCTATATTCAATATCATCTAAGATAGATTGTTCATCTGTTATGACATATAATCCATTTTTATCATCAACATAAATAAAAGATGTATGAGGTTCTAGGTCAGACAAAAATGTTAAATCAACATATTCTCTGTTTTCTAATTGTTTATTAATTATTTCATTAGCAGTTTCATGAATTTTTTTTAATCGAATGTCGAATGAATACTCATAAGGATTTTTCAAGGTATAAGTAGATGCTCCTTTCGAGACGCTTAAGGGAAAACTAACGCTAATTTTTACATCATTGATAATAGTAACGTGTGATTGAGCTTTTCCTGGTTTAATATCCAATTCCTCAATTTCCTGAATACAATAAGGAACTGTTAAATCAATATAACTTTCAATCTGCCTTTCCATTTCCTTTAAAGAGATCAGGGTATTTTTCTGATTGTGAAGTGCAAACGCAACATTAGAAATATTAGTTTCCAGATATGCAGGAGGAAGAAGAACATATCCTCCTTGCAAGCCAACAAGTCCTAAGGCATCAATGCTCCGTTGCTTAATACACGATGATAATCTATCATACACAGAAGAAACATCAGGATGTATTTTTGAGCTTCCTATAGTTATGAGGTTTGTCTGATATGCAATGAATCCAAGGATAATAAGAATAATAAAAATAATTGCAATAATTATGAATACAGAAACTTGTCCTTTGTCCTCTTTTCCCATTATTAATAATAAATTTAATAATATAAAAAAGTATCTTAAACTATAATCATCTTTATAAATTTCTTGATTATTAAGATAAAAAAGGGAAGAACCACAGAAGCAAATGTAGGAGGGATTGTGATACTAAAAAAAATAAAAATAAACAATATAAGGAGTTATGAAAGTCAGGAGATTATTTTTCCAAAAGGATCTACATTGTTATGCGGCGACATTGGGTGTGGAAAAACAACAATCTTATTAGCAATTGAATTTGCTCTCTTTGGATTACAACCAAGCCAAAAAGCAACCTCGTTATTAAGAAATAACAAGGAAGATGCTTATGTCTCTCTTGAATGCGAAATCGAAGACAAAAATATAGTGATTGAAAGGATTTTAAAAAGAAATAAAAAATCGATAACGCAAGATTACTCCTCGATAACTATTGACAATGAAAAATATGAAGAAAGTGTAACAGAAATAAAATCGAGAATCTTATCTCTGCTAAATTATCCTAGTGAATTTGCAAAAAAAACAAATTTGTTGTATAAATTTACAGTCTATACACCGCAAGAAGAGATGAAACAAATAGTGTTAGAATCAAAAGATACTAGGCTTAATACGTTAAGACATGTTTTTGGTATTGATAAGTACAAGAGAATAGAAGAAAATGCCGCTATTTTAACATCCAAACTAAGAGAGCTTATAAAAATAAATGAAGCGAAAGCTATGTACTTAGAGCGTGATAAAGATATAGTTGCCCAAAAACAAAAGAGTCTGGAATTGCTTAAAAAAACGAAAGAGAAGATTGACAAAGAACACAAAAATAAAGTTGAGGCAAGAAAAGATAAGGAAAAATCTTTGGAAGAAATACAGGAAAAAATTGATGAAAAAAGAACATTAACAACAGAAAAAGAGAAAACAACTATTTTATTATCTGAAAAAGAAAGACAGATAAAACAATTATCTGAAAATATAAAAAAACTTAACGAAGAAGTCAAAGAAATGGAGAAAATATCTTTTGATGAGCAGGAATTATCATCTATAAATCAAAGAATTAAATTTCAAGAGGAAAAAGAAAAAGAGTTTCAAAAAGAGTATATGGATATAGTAGGAAAAATAAATGCAGAAGAGTCAAAGAAAAGAGAAGCTAGTTTGTTAAGAAATAAGATTGCGAACATTGAGAAATGTCCGACATGTCTCCAAAATGTTTCTTATGAATATAAAACTAATATCCAAGCAAATTCTGATAAGGAAATTGAATTATCCAACAGAAGGATTGCGGAATTAAGCCAAAAGAAAAAAGAATCTATTGATAATATTGAGGGGGCTAAAAAAGTATTAGATGAATTTCGGTCGAAAAAATCTTCAATGGAGATAATGAAAATAAGATTAGATAACATAAAAGAAAAAAAGAAACAAATTGAAGATGTGGAAAAAAATAGAATAGAAATTGAAAAAGATTTATTAATGTTAAAAAAACATTTTCAAAATCTAGAAACAGCAATTAAAGGGTTTGATAAATATGATGTTATTTTTAAAGAAAGATATAAAGAATTAGAAAAAACAAAAGAAGAGGAAAATCTTGCATCTATTAGAAAAGCAGAGATTAACAAAGAAATCCAATTTTTAGAAAATGATATAATGGAAAGATTAAATCAGATAGCTGAAAAAGAAAGTATAAAAAAAGAAACTGAAAAAATCCGGGAATTAGAATTTTGGATATCAAATAAATTTGTAAATTTGATTTTATTCACAGAAAAGCAGGTTATGACGACGCTAAAAGAAGAATTTTCCAGGTTTTTTTCGCAATGGTTTTCGATTCTTGTTTCAGATTTGCTTAGCGCAAAATTGAATGATGATTTTTCTCCCATAGTAGAACAGAAAGATTATGAGATAGATTATGATTTTTTGTCAGGTGGTGAAAGAACAGCTATAGCCCTTGCTTATAGACTTGCTTTGAATCAGGTAATAAACTCTGTTTTGAGTAACATAAAAACTGCGAATCTTGTTATACTTGATGAACCAACAGATGGATTTTCCTCACAACAATTAGATAAAATGAGAGATGTTTTGTCTCAATTAACAGCAGAGCAGATTATCATAGTTTCACACGAACCAAAAATAGAAAGTTTTGTTGAGAATATCATAAAAATAAAAAAAGAAAATGGAATCAGCCTTGTGGAAAATTTAATAACAACATAACTTCTTAGAGATACATATACTACTAAGGATATTCTTTGTTTTCTTGTAGGACAGGAATTAGATTTTGAATAGAATGATAGAATAAATGGTTATGACTGATTAGATTAAGGGCTCTTCGATCTCTATCAAAAATCAAGTAGTTTTGTTAAACCTTCACTTAGGAGCCTTTCGTCCTCACTTCTATCAATTGCAACACAAAAAACATTGTAAAGTTTTCCTTTAGATAAATCTACTTCTTTTTGAGCATCTTTTCTGTTATATGTAAGCCTAGTCATTCCATTATCAAATATTAATAAATATCCTTGATCTATATAAAACCAAATCAGAGACTTTAGCTTTATTGCTCACAAAACCAAAACATTTATAATTAGCTTTTCCCTATCATTAATACTTTATTAAAGGAGGTGAAAATGGCTAAAAAAAGGGCAAGGGTTAATAATAGTGTAGATTTAATTTCCTCGTTAGTGAATGTAGCATTATGGTTAACAGGAATCATAGTTTCGTTGTCAGTAGGTTTTGCGATGACTGATGGGACATTGTCGTTACCACGTTGGTTAGGCGGATCATTAATAGCTATGCTGGCAGGATGGATAGTTATTGTACTAACGCTTTTAAGTGTTTTGTTAGCTATCTTCGGAAAATTAAGATAATTTATTTATATCGTTTTTAAAAAGGGATTGTTATTTTTCAACAACTTTTCTATTGCGTAATTTGTGATAAATACAATAATAAAAAATGCTAGAAACCATGCTACTGGGTAAATAATATCAGGCAAAATTTCTAATTTATTAAATCTGTACACATAATTTATATTTGACTCTGATGATGTAAGTAACCTTGTTATAATAAATGTAAGGATTAATTGTACAAAGCTTATTTTCCAGATATCTTTTGTTTTTAATCTTATTAAATAAAGGGCGTAAAATGAAAGAGGTAATGTAAAGACATGCTGGAAACTGATTAATTTGCTTGTCAATGGAAAATCCATAAACATATAGTCTGTGATTCCTAGTAATGTTTCTCCAAAAATGAAAAATGAAAAATAATCAACACTCCACACAGTTAAAGGTATTGTCAAAATGTTTAATTGACTTGATATAAGGTCATCTTTTTTTAGCAATAATCCAATGGAAATTATAAATAATCCAGGATAGCAAAGCCAGAGAATACCATCAACATTATCTCTATATATTGTATTAATTATAGCACTTATTGATAAGATTAGAAAGAATATTCCTAGTATGTTTAATATATAGTTTTTTTTCATTCGCAGATTAAGAATTATATTCTTAAATAGTTAATCATTTAAGATTTTCTGAAATTCTCAAGAGCTGGTTGTATTTGGCAGTCCTTTCTCCTCTGCAAGGGGCCCCAAATTTTACATAATCTGCTCCGATACCAACAGCAAAATCAGCGATAAAAGAATCTTCTGTTTCCCTGCTTCTGTGACTTACTATTATTTTCCATCCTGTCGATTTTGCTAGGTTAACTGCTTCAATTGTTTCTGAAATAGTACCTATTTGATTCGGCTTTACTAAAAGCGCGTTGCAATAACTTTTCTTGATTGCAGACTGAATTTTTTGTGGATCAGTAACCAGAAGGTCATCCCCAACAATCATTTTTTCTTTATATTCCTTTGTGATTGCCTTCCATGACTCCAGGTCTTTTTGATCAAATGGATCTTCTATAGATAGTATTGGATAAGATTTCATTAATTTTCTATATATTTCGAGGAGATTTTTACTGGATAGTTCTCCTATTTTTAATTTATACATGCTATTTTGATACAATTCTGATGCGGCAGCGTCAATTGCAAACTGAATATTTTTTTCGTTACCTACATTTTTTATTCCTTCAATTATTAGCTTTAAAGTTTTTTCATTGTCTTTGAAAGGACTTGCAAAAGCTCCTTCATAACCTACATTTGCGTTTAATTCTCTCTTCAATAAAATTTCTTTTACTGAATGATATACTTCAGTTCCTTTTCTTAAACTCTCTCTGAAATTTGGGTCACTAGGTATAATCATGAATTCTTGGAAATCTGTACTTTTATTAGCATGCTTTCCACCTTCTATTATCAAAATCATTGGCGAGGGAATTTTAATTTTAGCGTTAGAAGATAAAAAAGCTAAATGTTCATAAACAGAAGTTTGTTTTGCAGTAGCTCCAGCTTTGCATACTGCAATGCTTACTGCAAGTATGGCATTTGCGCCAAGATTTGATTTATTTTTGGAGTTGTCAAGATTTATGAGAAGTTTATCAATTTCTTTTTGTTTTGTGACGTCAAGATATTGTATTTTTTGGGCTATTATTTTGTTGATATTGTCAATTGCCTTTAGAACTCCTGCTCCTTGATATCTTTTACCTTTATCCCTTAATTCAACTGCCTCGTATTTTCCTGTTGATGTTCCAGCAGGAACACTTGCGATGAAAGTACCATCATTAGTTGTTAGTTCTACCTCAACTGTTGGATAACCTCCTGAATCAAGAATTTCTCTGGCTTTAACCTCTTTTATTAGCATAATAAATCTATGATAAGGAAATTTATAAATATTTAGGAACGATCTCTTAAGCCACTTATCATATTCTCCTAAATAATCATCCTTTATAAACAAAATCATCAATTTTTTTCTTTGCTTTTTCTCTTTCTTTCTGATGTTTTTCCAGGAAAACATTTATCTTTTCTATAGTATATTTTTTTAATTCGCCTGTAGATAATTTTCCTGACTTATAATTCTCATATATTTTATTTAGTTTTTCATCTTCTTCTTCTAATAGCATTCTTAAATATTGGAATGAAACATCAATTTCAGGATCGCCTCCTTTTAATTTATGTTCTTCTAAAGTTGGTTGTCCTCCTGAAAAAGCATATTTGTTAATTTTATTTTTAACTTCCTCCTTTGTATCAGTTGTAAAAATGCCATTGTTTTCAGATGAAGACATTTTTCCTGAAACTCCTGTTAATGGAGGGAGAAACATATTTTGGATAGAAGCCGGTTTATAGTACCCTAGTTTTGGCAAGATATCTCGAGTTAATCTAAAATGGGGATCTTGGTCTATTGCGTGAGGAATTAAACAAGGAATGTTTTTGTTCTTTAAAACAGAAGGTAAAACTGCCGGAGCTGCTTGCATACTTGTATAAAACAACTGTCCTATATTTGAATCTTCCCTTAACCCAAAAGAAGCCTTAACCATCGAGAAAGTAATTTTTTTAGCTATTCTAATTGCAATAGGGTAAAGTAAATGAGCATGTTTTGTATTGATGATAAAATGAGTTTTTTTTGGATTAAATCCCAGAGCAATAACATCTAACATATTTTCATGCATCCATTGTTGGATTTCTTCAAGTGACTGTTTTTTGAACAAAAATTTTTCATCATCAGTAAATTGAAACCATAGTTCTACATCAAATGTTTCTTGTAACCATTTTGTAAACATCCAGGTTCCGATATGTCCTAAATGAATTGGTCCTGAAGGTCCGCAGCCAGTATACAAAAAAAATTTATTGCCTTTTTCATATTCATCTAATAACCAATGTAAATCTCGATGAGCAAAGAAAATATTTCTTCTTAACATAAAATGAAGTTCTTTTGTATGTTTTTTTATTCTATTTAACAAATCCTCGTTAATTCTCTCAACGCCAAATTCTTTTACTAGTTTGTCGTAATTAACAGAACCCTTCACTTCCCAAGGAGTTACTCTATTTTTTATACCTTTTTTTTTCATACAAAAAAGAAAGAATAAAGATATTTAAATTGTTTGATTGATTAAATTAATTGACTATAGTGAGTAGAATGTGTTATCTCTCTAAATGGTCCATAATAATTTTCAACTACTTCTTCAAGATCACTCACGACTTTTCTTGAGTTATTTAATGGTCCTGTTAAGGATTCTGCTTTAATTTTAATTCCAGGAACAAAATATTCCTCATATTTTGCTGGAATAGAAATACTTCCGTGATTAACAAGGGTAACATCCACTTCAAGGCATCTAGTTTGCTGAGAATATAAATGTAAGTTAAACTCAAAATTTGTTGGTAATCTATTATCTTTTGATTTTTCTAATGATCGAAATAAAGAAAACAATCCTCCTGGAATTTTATTTTTTCTTTTTGGATATCTTTCATTTAAAGCTTTTCTAAATTGAGATACATAATTATTTAATTCATTTCCGTAATCTTCAAATGTTATCGGAATTCCATATACACTTCCTTTCGACTTAATTGGTATAAGTAATTTTTCAACACATTCCATAGTTTTAACTTTTCTTTTATTTCTCGATTTTATCCAATCTTTGAATATTAAATGACTATCAATGTAAATTTCAATAGGTTGACGCACATATTTCTCAAGTTCTTTAACATCAACATTGGGATTGAATTTTTTCAACCTATCTAAACGTCTATCCTTTGCTTCATTCAATGTACTACTTTTATTTAATTTTAAAACTAATGAAATAAAAGCGTCAACACACTCTCTCAAAAAATCTGAATATTTTCTTGGTGGGATTGAATGATCGCTTAATGAATAGGTTCTTTCAACTAACGGATGTGTAATACTTGAATATCTTAATCCTGTATTAATAGAAATCATATTATCTCTCATTATCAAAAATAGATAATTATCTTTTTATATTTTATTATTTTGTTGTTTTCTGCTTCAAAACCTGATAATAGATACAATGTTAATACCAAAAATAACCCTAAAAACATTTAAATATAATATTTGTTTACAATAATCATGAAAAAGCAAATCTGGTGTTTGTTTGTTGTTTTAGTACTGTTCGTAAATTTGTCATTTGTTTCTGCCGGAGTTTTTTTCTCTGGTTTAGAAAGTAAGTATAATCTTGGTGATGTTATTAATGTAAACGTTCAGGTGGATCCTGCAAGATCTGATAGATTTTTGAAGACAGTTTTAGTTTGTGGTACGCCTTTAATTGAGTTTAATAATATTCCTGATGATAATGGAAATGTAGATATTAAAATTCCTTTAAACATGCATACTATCCAACAGATAAGCGGAAAATGCTATTTCCAGGGAAGTTACATAAGCGAGGTTAAAAATAGCGAAGAATTTGAGATTTCAAGAAGGCTAGAAGTAAGCCTTCATAGTTATAGTTTTTTTGCAAATCCTGGTGAAGAGATTATTGTGTCTGGAGGCGCGAAAAGATTGAATGGTGCCTTGGTAAATGGAGGAGTTGAAATGACTATACCTTTATTAAAAACTTTAGAAAGTTCTCAAGAGAATCAGGAAAATAAAGAAACCAGTCAAAATGTTACAGATGGAAATACTAGCGAAACAAATGAAACAGATGGAAGCAGCGAGGATAATTTGACTAATCAAGAAACTGAAGAAGGTTCTGAAGTTCAAGAATCAGGAATAAGCGTAGGAAGTTATTACGGAAAAATTGAGAATGGTGAGTTTTCTGTTTCAATTAAACTAAAAGAAGATACTCCTGCGGGAGAATATAGAATTGATGTACTTGCTTATGAAGAACTTGATGGTGAAAGAGCTAGTGAAGGAGGCAGTTTAGCAAATTTAAAAGTTTTTCAGGTTTTAAAAGGAGTTGATATAGCTCTTAGCAAAGTTAATCTAAATCCTGGAGAAAATTTGGAGTTTAATCCTTCATTGATAGACCAGACAGGCAGATACATTGAAGACGAGATTTCGATCATCATAAGAGATAAAGACTCTAATAGAATTTACGAGAAAATTGTTAAATCCCAGCAAACAGTTTCATTTCCACTTCTAACAAATTTAACATCAGGATATTATGTTATTGAAGCTAGAAGCGGAGATTTTAATACCACTAAGAAATTTTACGTTAATGAAAAAGCTATAGCATCATTTATCTTAGAAAATCAAACTTTAACTGTTACTAATATAGGGAATATTCCATATAAAAGAGATATAGAAATAATATTGAATGATAAAGTTTTCTTGAAAAGAGTGGATCTTAATCTAGGAGAAAGTACAAAATTTAAGTTAACAGGAAAAAATGAAGCTTATAATATAAAAATTGGTGATGGAGAATCTGAAATTTTGAAAGATGGGGTTGTTTTAACTGGTTATGCGGTGAATGTTAAGGAAGGTAATGGAATTAGTTCTATTAGTCCTGTGATATGGATTTTTATTGCTATTATTTTAGGTATTGGGATACTGTTTTTAGTTAGGAATATATTCAAGAAAAGATCTTATGCATATTATTCTGAAGGCAGTAAAAAATTAGTTCCTAATAAAAATGTAGTTTTGCCATCTAAGTTACCATCAAAGGAAACTGTTCAAGATGATTCTACTAAATCTGATAAAGTTAGCCCTGGTATAACTACTATTCTTTCACAACAGAAATCTCTTTCTCCTAGACAAGCTGAACAAGATTTGGTATCAAAGGGAAGAAGAGACAAAGCAACAGTTTTAGCTTTAAAAATTAAAAAAAGACCAGAGGCTATTGGAAAAGAAACTATTGAAAAAGCTATGGAATTAGTTTATCAGAAAAAAGGCGCAGTTTACGAACAAGGAGATTATATTTATTCTGTATTTAGTTCTTTGATGACTGGGAATGTTGGAAATGATATTGAAGCAGTAAAAATTGCTCATAATATAATTGGAATTAATGTTGGAGAAATAATTGGCAATGTTGAAGACAAAAAATTAAAGTTTACAGCTCTTGGTAATTTAATGATTGTAGCAAAAAAACTCGCTGAATTATCTGATAAAAAGATTCTTATTTCTAAGGAAACATATGATAAACTTGCTAGCGGATTGAACACAATTAAAGTGAATATAAATGGATTAGATGTTTATGAAGTAAAAAATATCATCAACAAGGAAGACCATAAAAAGTTTATTGATGAATTCATGAAAAGGAATAAAGATGTTAAGAATGGTCCAAAAGGATTTGGACAATCGAGAAATTTAATTGGTGGTAACAGGGAAATGAGTAACAGAGAAATTGTTAATAGAGAGACAGGGGCTGGTGATAGAAGTGGGTTAGGGAAAAATGTTGGAGAAGAAACTAAGAGGATTTAGATAAGTGGGTTATTTATTTTTAGGGATAAATTTTTTTTATAATAATTGAAATAAAAAATTAAAAGATAATAATACGTTCAAAAGTTACATAATATTTTTAAACAAATAATTTCTGTCCTTTGTATGGAAAGAAGAATAATTGATGAAAAATCTTTTCCAAGCAATTTGGAGGATAGATTAGCGAGTATATCCAATGCTATTAATACAGAATTAAAGATTGCTACCTTACTTCATTTAGATGATTCTCCAAGAGAAGCGAGGGAAATTAAAGCAAGAGTGAGAGAAACTATCGGAAGAGGATATTTGCCGAAGACAGAGACATTTATGGCATACGGAAATACATTACATGATATTGCGCTTGTTGCAAAAGAAACTGTTGTAAGAGATACTGGAAAAATAGCCTATATTGGTTATAGCTTAACTGAAGCAGGAAAAAGGTATGGACGACCTGCTACTGTTTTAAGTTTACAATACTCTGTTGATAATAACATAAGCATGTTTCAGATTTTAGGTTCTATTTTAACGGGAGGGGATAGTAGATCGCCTTATAACAGGATGAGAATTTTGCGTGAATTGAAAGAACGTGGACAATTGCGAGAAGTCGATTTAGTAGAAATAATAGGTTCGAATAATAGTATAATACAAAAGCATTTAATCGCATTAGCAAAAATAGGATTTGTTACATTTGATTCTATTGGAGCAAAACAAAAAGGAAAATTTACCTATCAATGGATACCAGGAAAATCTCCTGATAATGTGGAGACTATTGGTAGACAGGTTACTTTAACTAAACGTGTAGCAGACTATTTAGCACAACATAACAAAGAAATTGAATGTCATACTCTAAGTAAAGTTTTAGAATACAAATATCCTGAACATATTTCTAAAATTCTTTCTGGTTTAGTAAAACAAGGATGTGTAGGAAGAACTTCTTCTTGGAAAGCGGGAGAAATTAAATCAATAGCAAAAATATTAGACAAAGGAAGAAAATGGCATGATGAATCTTATCTTCCATCAGTTGAAATTTTATCTGATCATTCTTTAGACAAATATCAAGAAAAAGTACAAACGTTTGAAGAATCTGAACAGTTTTCAGGTTATATAGGGAGAGGAATTGAGTTGTATAGAAGTGTTTCACCAAATATTAACAGTAAATCTTCTCAAGAAAGAAAAGAAGAAATAAAACTTCTTATTAGCAATAATCATGGGCTTACTACACGAGAAATAGCTGAAAGATTAAGAGTTTCTAGACCTCTTGTTACTTATTATACCTCACAATTACCTGAAATAAGACAAGGAAAAGAAGGAAGTGAAGTAAGATATTTTATTGATGACAATATCTAAAGAAATTTGTGATATAGTCTATTACCTCGTTTTTTATTGCAAAAATTTGGTTTAATATCTCGCCTTTTAAAGCGAGCAAAAGATATTTTAGTATCTTTTTATCAAGGATTAAAAAATGCTTTTGTGAGGCGACGTTCCAAATTTTTGGCTTAAAAAATACCCTTGGCTTTAGCCGATGGATTTTTTATTTGATTGAATTATCTTAATTTTTAGCAAGAAATCTATTTTCATTAATGAATATGGATGATAAATTACCAAAGCATAAGTATTTATAATTCTAAAACTTATTATACATATGGTAAAAAAAGAATCAAAAAAAGAAAATGAAGAGAAAATTTTGAGAAACCTAAAAATTCCATCTAAAGTTATTCAATTTTCTCCAAAAAAAGAAAAAGAAGATACAGAAGTAGATACAGAAATAGAATTAGATGAAATAGGTGATGAGAGTTTTGTAAGAATTAGACGGAAAACGCTTGAAGAAATATTTCCAGGACTAACTGAAAGAGAGGTTGATAATTTAGAAAGAGAAATTCCAGTTACAAGAGAAATGAGAAGAGATACTGATAATGATTTTAGAGATTATGCGTCTACGGATAAAATGAATAAAAATAATAAAGATTATTTTTCTCCTTCTGATTATTCTGAATCACAACAATATCACACAACTACTACAGATACTCAAACTCAATTTATAGAGGGCGAAAGAGCTGGCGATAATCTTAGGAGAAATCTTCCTTTTGTAAATGAAACAGAGTTTAATAGAGGGTTTACTACGAGAGATTATGAGCCCAAAAACAAAAAGAAAAATTGGTAGGTAGTAAGTTATTTAAATTAAAATTTATTATATAAAAAATGGTTTCATATGAATCTATTTATCCAGGAATTGAATATACCAGTGTAATGCCGAGTAATTATGTTTCTCCTATGTCTTATCAAATTCCTATATCAGAGATAGGAATGGCTATTGATCCACGAACTGCAAATCAGTTAGGTGAGGTAAATGCGAAAATAAATCCTGGTGTGAGAACTGTTGAGGTTCAGGGGACATTTGCGAATGTTTTTGAGTCTGTTCCTGAACAGCATCTTGATGAAATAAGGAGACTAATGAAATTAACAGGAGTAAAACCTACTATGCATGGGCCAATGTTAGATGCTTCAGGAGTGGGTGAGCAAGGATATACTGAAGAAAACAGATTTGGTGTTGAAAAACAAATGGAATCTGCAGTGATACGAGCAAAAAAATTGGATCCTGAAGGAAATATCCCTGTAACTTTTCATTCAACTGCACAGCTTCAGGATTTTAATCCAAAAATTGTTGTTGGCAGAAAAGATGGTAAGCCGATATTTGAAGAGCAGGGAGTTTTTATTGTTAATGAAGACACTGGACAGATGCAATTAATAAAACCTGAAAAGAGATACCTTACTGAAACAGAAAAATTTTCTGGCAAGGCAGTGAAATTTGATTCACAAAAAGAAATTGATAGAATTAATCAAGAGCAGTGGACTCAAAACCTTTCTAATTTAAACTATTACACTAATTTAGGAGAAAATGTATTGAAAGGCATACAGGAAGAACTTCCTGAAGACTTGTACAAGCAAGTAGGAAAAGTTGATCTGGAAACAATTAAAAATGAGGAGGATAGAAAACAATTAGAACAAATTCAAAGAGCATTAGTTCATGGGCATAATTATTTGCGGGATTCTTATAGAATGATGAAAAGATTATTTGACACTGCTTGGAGTAACATAAAAAATGAGGAAGACAGAAAGAAATTAGAGGAGTATGCAAAGTGGGCGGCGCCTAAAATTGAGAAAAGAGATATTGATGTATTTAATATTGATAGAGTAGATGAATTGCGACATGTTGTAGATAAAGGATTTCGCGCTTTATCCTCTTTAAATGAAACCCCTGCTATTTTCAAGCCATTAGTTGACAAAGGACGCGAGTTGTTTGCAGAGAAATTATCCAAACAAGGAGTATCAAAATCTGAAGCAAAAAAAATTGCTGAAAAAATGATTGGTGTTACTTGGGATGTTGGTCATATAAATATGTTGAGAAAAAAAGGATATAGTGAAAAAGATATTATTGAACAGACAAAACTCATTGCTCCTTATGTCAAACATGCCCACCTTTCTGATAATTTTGGTTTGGATCACACTGAACTTCCTATGGGAATGGGGAATGTTCCTTTTAAGCCAATGATGGAGGAACTGAAGAAAGCGGGGTTTAAGGGAGAGCATATTATTGAAGCAGGGAATTGGTGGCAGTATCTCGCGCAACAAGGAGGAGGAACACCATTTTGGCCTAGTATTGAGGCATTTAATTCTCCTGTTTATGCTATGGCATATGGGCCTACATGGGGACAGGCAGGAAAATATGGCATGTATTATTCTGGATATGGGCCTGTTAATCCTCCAATGCACCACCAATTATATGGGGCAAGTTTTGTTAATCTCCCTGTAGAATTAGGAGGAGAAATTCCAGGAGATAAAGGGCGTTTTGCAGGCACTCCGAATCAGTGAAACTGATTCGGTTTTGCTTTTACTCCTAATCAATAGATTTGGACTTGCTATAAAATTGAAACAATATTTAGTCTTATATTACATAAAAATTTATAAAATGCTTCTTAATTAAAAGATAATGAATAGAGTTACTGTTCAACATCATAATAAATCCTTAGCGATTATGTAGGAATTCACAGAGCGATAGAGGAAAGGGGTTTACGACACCCAACTATAGCTGAAGTAGTTTCTTTTGTTCATTCAATTTTAATGAATCCTGAAAAACCAGAATACGATGTCCCAATTTATAGAGATAGAGGTAATCAAAGATTTAGATTGCATCACATCTTAGATTCTGGAAGAGTTATTGGATTTACTGGGAATTTGATCGTTCCTAAAGAAGGCGCTTACATACAAGACCATCCTTTGGTTAAAGAAGATAGGTTATACATGAAAAAAGAGGAATTACATGAACGATTAATAAGAGAAGAGAATGGAATTTTATATTCAGAAGATAATACAATCAGATTTATTCCTTGGGATGTTCTTCCTTCAGGAAGAAATGCTTATAGTACACAAAATTTGCATATGAGGGCTTTAGTAGGAAATGAAGGCATTCAAAAATTAGATGAGCTAATTAAAAGATATTATTTAGAAGGGGTTTTCAGTTCTTGCAAACAAAAAAAGAATCCAAGAATTGGAGGTTTGTCAATTGAAGCTTATGGTATTTCAAGACCTATTGCGTTTCCTTTAGATGTTTCTGAAAAAGATCCAGGAGCTTATATGTATGGGCGCGGATGTTTACATTTGCAGATACTGGGTTGTATTAATGCGAGACCATTTGTAGGGGAAAGTTCTTCTTATGGGATTATAGTATAAACATCTAATCTAAAATAACAAAATTTTTTTAACTATGTTTTTAAAAGATTATTAATTATTAAAAAATATGATAGAATTTATTAAGGAATTGTTAGAACTGTTGGGGGTTATAACTTACGATTTAAAAAAGGGAACTACAGAATCTAAAAAACCACAAGTATTACCTGCAAGTTATCGCGATTTACAAAAAGCAAGAAATGGAAGAGAGTGGAAAGGATTGCAGTATTATCCGAAGTTGTATATTAGATATTTAAGTGATACAGAAAAACCGCTTTTTCTTGTTGATGATGGAGAGTTAGTTAGACTAACTCAAGAAACTGTTACAGGTTTTAGAATTGAGGACAGAGCGGAAAATGGAAAAACTGCATATGATATTCATGTTGATTATGTACAATAACTTATAGTAAATCAATTTAATCTTTCGGTAAATTGGTTTCCTAATAAGTCAAACAAACTAAAAACTGAAGAAATTAGTTGTTTGACTATATCTAAATTTTAATACTATTCTACTTCTTCTATCACAAGAAAATTTATAAATTTTGAATTTCTTTATTTATTATGGAACTGAAGTTGGAAGATAGAGTATTTGATAAAAGAAGTTTTTTGAAAGGAGCTTTAGGAATGGCATTAGGAGTTGTTACAGTTTTCCCTCAAGAAGCAAAAGCTGATGATTTAAATGACGCATTATTTGCAATGGGTGCTCTTTTAGAATCAGGAATAGTTCCGACAAAAGATTATCGTGATGCTGATTTTTTGAGAAGACTAGGAATTGCTCAACAAAAAATAGCGTTATACAATTCTATTCATGTGAGGTGTCAACCACAAAACCTGGATATAGTGCCTTTTGAAATGAATCCTTTATTAAGACCTGCTGCTTCTTTTTATGTTTATAATGAATGGAGAGATTTTGACGGAAATAAAAGTCCAAATAGAAGAGTTTTTGGATTTGTTGATAATACAAAAATTAAAGAAGAACTTGTAGGAGTTAACAAAAAATCTTTTTATCAGAACGAATCTTTGTGGGTTACATTAATAACAAAAAATCTTAAAGGCCATTCTGCAACTCTTTTATTTTTAGATCCTCAAAAAAATGAAGTTTTTTCAGATAGATTAAGAATTGATGATTATGCATGGTTTAAAAATTGGAATATTGGCAAAGATAATTGGAAAAATAACGTATTAGGAAAGCATGGATATGGGAATTATTATGCTGCTTTTTATATAGATGATCAATTGATTGGAGTAAGAGGATTTAATTGGATGTCTAATCATGTAGCTTACATAGGAAATTATTGGGCAGATCTTGATAATAATGATGCTGTTAATATTTCAGAAGAAATAATTGGTTTAAATAAAAAGGTGTTCGGAAGGGATGAGAAAATAACAGTAGTTTTATCTTCGCATGAGTCAATTGGAACTAGAGTTGATGCAAAATTGCTTGCACCATCTGGCGATAAAATTGATTTATATTCAACTAGAATAAAATATAAACATAATGTTTCTAGATCTGAAGCATTAAATGCGCGAGATCTTGTTGAGAGGTATGGTTCAGGAAGTTATAAAGCTGCTTTTTACATTGACAGTTCTTATGGTGGATCAATTGATTTTGAAATCCGATAATTCTTCATATTATACTTATGAAATGTAATAAATAATTTAAATACGTGTGTTATTAAAAAACAGGTGATGTGTGTTCAGAGGAAAAAATTCTGGTGTTGTTGATTTGCCATTGCATAGTGGAAAATGTCCTAAATGGTTATTTCCTTTAATGAAAAACTTGTCTAAAAATATTTCTGAGTTAATTATAAATGAATATGGGGAAAATGAGTTGTTAAAAAGAATTTCAGACCCTTACTGGTTCCAATCATTGGGATGTGTTATAGGTTTTGATTGGCATTCTTCTGGACTTACTACAACTACTACCGGTGCGCTGAAAGAGGCTTTAAAAAATAATGAGTATATAGGTATCGCAGGCGGAAAAGGAAAAGCTTCTCTAAAAACACCTGAAGAAATTAAAAAATTAGGAGAAAAAATAAATTTAAAAGAAAAGCAAATAAACAACCTTATAAAAACTTCTAGGATTTCTGCAAAAGTTGATAACTGCTTAATTCAAGATGGGTTTAGATTATATCATCATACAATTTTTTTTACAAAAAATTTGTGGGCCGTTGTTCAGCAAGGGCGAGAATCTTTACGAGACAATCTTAGTAAATCAGCAGCGAGTAAAGGTTCGAGAATGAGTAACAATAGGTACGCAAGAAGATATCACTGGATTAAAAAAGAGGAAATTAATTTTGTTAATGAACCACATTCTGGAATTATTAGTGATAAATTAACTAATCCGTTAAATTTAACTGCCAAAGAGTCAGAAGAAACAAAAAAATGTTCGTTGGATTTAATTAAAGATAATCCTCTAAGATTAAGAAAATATGCTCTGCCTTTGAAAATTGATAATAGGCAGAGGCGTTTGACAGATTTTACTGAACATGAGAGAGTTGATAGCTTTAAAATGCCCTTGCAACATTTTCCTTCTATAGACATTAATCTTAAAACATTAGTTGAAGCATATGAGCAGCAGCCGAAAAATTATGAAGAATTAATCATGATTAAGGGAATGGGAGAGAAAAATATAAGGTCTTTGGCTTTAATCTCCCATTTAGTTTATGGAACAAAATTATCATGGAAAGATCCTGTTAAATATTCTTTTGCACATGGAGGAAAAGATGGCTGGCCATATCCTGTTGATGAAAATAAAATAAAAGAAAACGCAGAATTTTTAAAAAATGCAATTAAAGAGTCTGAAATTGGGGACAAAGAAAAAACAAAGTGTTTAAGAAGACTAAACAATTATTATACTAAAATTCTATAAATCTTTTTAAAATAGACTATGTTATATTTATGATGACTAAAAAAACCAAAGATAATAAAGAAAAAAGTGAAGAAGAAATTGTTGAGGAAATATATAAGGAAGAAAAGGAAACAAAACATAAAAAACCTTATTTTACTCTCGTTTTTCTTATCTTGATGCTTGTTATTTTTGATATTATCTCTTTTTCTTATTTAGGTTTATTTAATTTAAGTTTATTTAATTTGGGCAATGGAGTTAATAATAGCGATAATATCCAAGAAGATTTTGATGATAAAAAATGTAGTGATGGAACTTTATATAACAATTGTTCTGAAGATAAACCCTATTATTGTTATAATGGTGAATTAATAAAGAAAGCTTTTACTTGCGGATGTCCAGAGGGCTATGAAGTTGATTTTCAAGATTGTAAGTAAACTTTTGCATTATCTTAAACACAAAATGCAAAAGTTTCCTACCTGAACTACAGAAATTAATAATTTCTGTCTCATTCAACTTTTATAAGTTGAAGATTTTATTAAATCCTCTTGTAAACCACCAAAGTCCCTCAAGTAAAACGCAAAAGTTCAGTGTAAAAAGATTTAATAATTTGAAAGATTAAGGTTTCTTGAATGCCTCTATAGTTCAGCCAGGATAGAATGCAACCTTGCGGAGGTTGAGACCGAGGTTCAAATCCTCGTGGGGGCATATAATTTCGTTAAGTTAGTGTTTGGCTAACAACTGACTAAATGGATTTTTATTTAAGAAATCAAAGTCATATCAACCATTTCTTGGCAGCTTAAT
>JAGVWY010000056.1 GCA_018304055.1 Candidatus Pacearchaeota archaeon | reverse complement strand
AGATTGTCCATTATATTCTAAAACAAGTCCTTCTTTTCCTTCAACTTTATAAGTTATATCAACACCTGCTTCCTTGTTTGTTGTATCAATTAACGACGGTTTCTTAATCATCCCTTTTTCAGGAACTGTAACAACGATCTTTCCATTTTCATAATCTACTTTTCCATTTTCAGGAACAAAAAATCTTAAATTTTCTATTTCATATTCTCCATCTTGTGCAACAGAGAAATGGGCTTCTGTAATTTTGTTATCTCTGAACATAAAAGAAGATCCTTTCTCTAAACTATCATAAATTCTAATCTTTCCTTCATGTTTATAATGGAAATAGCCAAAATCATCTATAATTAATTCTTTCTTTTCAATATCAACATTTACATCATACACAACAACATCTTCATTACTCTGAAAACCAAGATCTTTTCCTATAGATATTTGTCTTGGATTATCCAATAGGCTATTATACTCTTTAATATTTTGAGCAATAACTAAAAAACTGAAAAATATAATTAAAAAAATCACTATAAATAATCTGTTTTTCCCATTCATTAATTTCATTTTAATAATCCACCATTATCTTTAAATAGTTCTCTAATTTTATTTTTATTATGAGAGTTGAAATTAATGAATATATTGTTGCAGACACTGAAATTTGTCATGGAAAACCTACTTTCAAAGGAACTAGGGTTATGGTTCATTCTATTTTGGAAATGCTTGAAGCCGGAGAATCTTTTAAAGAAATCCTTAAAGCTTATCCTTCTCTGTCTGTAAACCATATTAAAGCAGCATTGCATTATGCTGCTGAAAGAATATCTGGAGAAAAATTTGTAGATGTTAAGCCTTAAATTTTTTTCTGATGAAGACATTGATGCAAGACTCATTTCATTTCTTTTAGAAAATGAAATTGATATTAAATTTTCAGAAAAAGGAATAAGAAATTCTGAATTATATGCATTAGCTTGTAAAGAAAATAGAGGCATTTTATCAAGAGATAAAGATTTTTTGAATACCTCGTTATTTTCTCCATTAAAATTACCCCTAATCATGGTAATAAGAATACATCCTCCAGAATTATCTAAATTAAAACCATTAATATTAAATTTCATTAAGAACTTATCTGAAGATTCTCTAAGAAAAACATGGGAATTAAGAGAAGAAGGCGCTTTTATTGTAGGTTGATGATTCAACTTTCTCTCAAATCTTAATTTCATCTTTTTTTTCATTTCCTCTTTTTAACAGGTTTAATTAAAAGATATATTATTATAATTAATACAGCTAAAATAAATAACATAAAGTACAAACTCCGCTCTTTCATGTTTCTTTTAACATAGTTAAAAATTTCTTTTTTTTCTGTTTCAGTATCTATTTCATCTTTATCTACAATATCCTTTTTAGAAAATTTGCTAACATCTTTTCTATCAATTTCTTGATTATCATTATAAATAATTATGTTATTTCCTGTTTCATTGTAAGGAATATACACAATAAAACTTGCGTTATCCTGTTCGATCATTCCACCATCAATAAATTCTCCATTTTCAGAACTTTCATTAATTACATCATAAAACATAACATTCAAAACTCCAAAATCAATTCTATTAATTATTTTATCATTATCAACAATAGCTATGTTAAAAGTTTTCAAATAACGTTCATTAACAATATTCGTAAGCTCTTTGTTAGAAAATTCAATATCAACATTTTTAATGTTAATATTTCCTTTATCATAATATAATTCAACAGCATAATATAGTCCTTGTGCAGAAATAATATTAAAGCTCATTAAAACTATTATCATTATCCCTATTTTCATGTTCATTTTTTTATTTTCCATTTTTTGTTTATCATATTTAAAAATGGAAAGTTAGAAAATCGCAATTTTCTTTATTTTCCATTATATCCTAATGCCAACATCTCTTATATAACCATATAAAGAGTCAACGTCATATTTTAATCCTGCTTGCGAATAAATTTCTGCAATTCTTTGATAAGTAAATCCATGATTATACCATGCAACAGCAAAAGCAGCTCTCCAGTATTTACTATTTTTGTTAGTTGTAAGTAATTGTTTCGTTGACCTTCCATAACCATCTTCATCTAAAAATGAAAACCAACCTATAAATTCACTTATCTGCTCTGCTTCTTTATGAGAATAACCTGAAGTATAAACTTTATTGTATAATCCGCGATTATACCACATTCTATCAAATTTTCTTTTATTGCCTCCTCTAAAATCAACAATATGACCCATTTCATGTCTCCATATTCTTGGATGAAGATTATTACCACTTGGACTTTTTCTTCCAACTTCAAAATGAACACTCATATCTGATACTGCATATGCAGCTGCTCCCCAAACATTGTTTTCAAAATGCATTCTTCTCACCATTCTTGCCTGTTCAGTCGGTATTGAAAATAATAAATCATATAAATAGCGAATATTTTTAGGGTCTTTTAAATAAGCTCTTCCACTACTATCTTCTGCTATTAATTTTATCCCTGTTATTCTCTCAAATCCTCCTTCTGTTAAGAAATAATTATATGCTTCTAAATCAGAAATTCCTGTATAAAATCCAGGATAACGAGGATAATGCCTTAATCTAACGAATCTTTTATTATCTCCCACTCCAAACTCGTTATTATTTCCTATAGCTAATACGTTATTTCCTAATATCTTATCAATTCTTCCATTTTCTGTTTTAAAACTTCCTGTTAAAGTGCTTGCCACGCTTCCAGCAGTGTTTCCTGTAGCTTCGCCAAAATCTTTTATTAATCTTCCTTCTTGATAAGCATATAGTTGCTTGAGGTTGCTGTTATAATAAAAAGACTTTCCATTTTGATTCATCACAAAATCATTTAAATGCTCATATTCGGGAACTATTCCTGTAGAACCTTTTTTAATTTTAAAATAACTGCCATCGCTATTTCCTGAAACTTGAAATGCAATATGGTCGTTCTCACTATCAAATCGAAATCCATAAGCATTTTCTTTTTTAATCATAACTGCAGGACTTGGTTTATTAACATTAGAGCCAATTACTAAAACACCATTATTACTATCCATAGAGATATAAGCTCCATTATAACCAAAATTTATCTTACCATTAAAATCAATGTAGGTTTTAACATGAGCAGGGTTTGAAATAACTAGTTCAGCAATTTCTATCTTGTTTTGATTTTGAATAAAAAAATTTCCATTTTCATATCCCAATCCTCCTTTAATTAAATATTCGCCTAAATATATTCCATTGTCTCCATTAGAATAAAACATATAGCTATTGCCTTTCTCACTTAATGTTTGAGGAATGTCAATAGTATTTTTAGGAATTTGTACAATTGCTTTTCCTTCTTTATAAATAACTTTTGAATCTGCAGGAAGTTTTAGAACATCATTACCCAAAACATATTCTCCTTCTTTTCCTGTCATAAAGTAAGCTTCTTTTATCTTGCCTTTTTCATCTAATAGAATTTGCGGCTCTTTTTTTATTGCATTTCCATTTTCTTGGAAATCTACTGCTTTTAGCTCAGAATAAATAAAACTTCTTCCATTATAATTAAGGGTTAAACTTCCTCCATCACTAAACTGGAATTTTTTTTCATTAATATCATAAATAACTTTTTCATTATGTTCTATATTTGTTTTGTCAATACTAATTGTAGCTGCATGTATGTTCACCATTAACAAAATTAAGAATAAAAAAATACATCTATATTTCATATCTGCTTGCGAAGTTAAATACATATTCTCCTCCATTAGTTTTATCAATAACATAAAAAATAATTATTCTTTCTTCAGGCTCAAAAGTAACAAAATACAAATCATGTTCTTCTGCTAATGATTGCACACAAGAAATACAAATACTATTTTTTTCATTCATTTGTTCTTGCATTAATTTTTCAACCACTTTATAAATAATTCCCAATCTAACAGGAATTTCTGTTTGGAAATTTTTTAATGTGTAACTATTTTCGCCTTTTTTAATTGATAAAGGATAATCTATATTAAAAATAATTTTCTCATCTTCGATAAGAGTTTTTGTTTTTATTTCTCCTTGTTTTATCTCATAATCAGAAAGCTCTTCAAAATGTTTAGCACAGAAAAAAAGCATATTGTTAACATATTTAGATAATTCTTCTTCTATTTTTTCTTTAGAAGGCATGTAATTTTTATCTTCGTAAAAATAGTATGCAATAGCATTATATGAAATGTTAGAAGAATAAAAATATCCTCCTGTTTCACCAATATGATTTACAGCATCTATACTTGCTTTTTCAACACAGTTCTGAACAAAAGAATTAACTGGTTGAATATCAGGATTAATTAACTCTGTCTGAGAATTGTATCTTATTACTAAAAAAATAAGAGAAACTACTAAAATTATAATAGCAATTATTATAAATGATGAGACTTGTGAGCGTTTATATTTTAACAATCCTGATGAATCATTATCTAGATACAAAATTATGTTATCTTCATCAACCCTCTTTTTCATCTTTAAAACAACATTATAAATTATTTAAATGTAACTAAATTTATACAGAAAGTTATATGTCTTCTTTTATATAAATGTAATACTAACAGGGTTAATTACGTTGACAATTGCTTTTTCTACGCTCTCTACAAGAGCTTTTGAATTAACTTATAATAAATTTAAAAAAATCAGTTAATGAAGCTTTAGGAAGATAAATATTTGTTTAATCCTTCAGCAAATTTAAACGCTTCTTCTTTAATAGTTTTTCTTTTTTTAATATAGGCCTCTTCTTTATAGAATTTTAACTTACCCTTTGTAATCTGTTTTGTATCAGTTTCCCCATCCCAATTTTTAGTAATAGGAAAACCTTTATTTTCAAGTTCTGGATTCCAGGTACAATCTACCTTTATCCACTTGTTATTGATCTTTACTAAAAGCAAATTGTGAGGAAAAATTGTTGCGGATATTTTCAGTATATCTAAAATATTTTTAGGTATTGGTAAATCTTTCCAATTAAACTCTACCTTCAATTTTTTAACTTTATATCCTTCTTTGCTAAGAAGAGAATAAAGCAATTCTGATTTGTGTCTGCAGTCTCCATAAGGAATGTCTGGATTAACCAGATCCTTATCAAATTTACCTATATTATACGAAATCTTCTGAACTTGTTCAAACAACTGCACAATTTTACTTTTCATTAACCTTTAAAATACAAAAGGTATATAAATCAATCTCTCAAGTTTAAATGTATGGATAAACAAGTGAAAGTAGTTATTGAAAAATTTGGTAAATACCTTCTTATTAAAAGAGAAGATAATGAAAAAAAAGAACATAAAGGTAATTGGGAATGTCCTGGAGGTAAGCTTAAAAAAGGAGAATCTTTTGAAGAAGCTGCTATTCGTGAAGTGAAAGAAGAAACTAACCTTGACGTAGACATAAAGAAAGTTATAAAAGATATTAGAAAGGACGATGAAGTGCACGCTGTTGTCTTCTTAGCAAATCCAAAAAATACAGATATAAAACTTTCAAGTGAACATAGTGATTTCAGATGGTTTACTTATAAAGAACTAAAGAATTTAGAAAACATTATATATAAGGATTTTTTTTTGGAGTTAGTTGCTATCTCGCGTAAAAACTAACAACAATAGATTTTTTCTATTTCTGGAACAATCTTTTTCCAGTCATATTTTTCCCTAACCTCGGCTCTCGCAGCAATTCCAACTTCTCTACATGTCCATGCAATTTCTGCTTTTTGTACAAGTGATTCTAGATTATCCGTCTCAAACAAAAATCCAGTTTCTCCATCTCTAATAATCTCCGAAGGACCAAGATTGTTTGCTGCAACAACGGGTTTCTCACTAACCATTGCCTCTAGTATGACAATGCCAAAAGTTTCATTTGCGCTCGGAAGAATAAATGATCTTGATGCGTCAAATGCATTAACTACATCTGTCCTATCAGGCTCACCAATACAAACAACATTTGGCGGAATATTTCTTCCAAAATACTCTGTTAAACTGTCTTGCGTTATTCCTCTTCCAACCATTACGAATTTTCTTTTAGGTAACTCTTGTGCTAAAGAAAGAAAAAGTTCTGGTCTTTTGTATTTTGTTGCTCTACCTACAAAAAGATAAAAATCGTCCCATATCCCAAATTTCTTTCTAAAAAGGTTACCATCCCTGGAGTCAAACTCTTCTAAATTTACCCCATTAGGAATATACTCAGATTCTACTCCATAGTTTTCATTAAGTGCATCTTGAAGCCATTTAGCTACACTAATTACCTTATCAGATCTCCTACAAAATCCGATCATTTTATTAGTTAGATAACTTATAGTTCTTTCCCAATTTTTTGGAAAATCTTTTTTATTATAAAGATTGTGTACTGTGAAAACTATTCTTGGTCCGTTTACACTGTAAACTTGTTCCCAATATGGATGTCCGTGTAAATGCACGATATTCATATCTCTTAATTTCTTAGCTAACTTTCTTCCAGGAAAATCTATATATTTCTGCCACCCATACATATCAAATCTTTTAGAGTTATGCTTAAGGAAAATATTTGGAATTTTGTTTTGAAAAGGTAGAATATAATCTCTAAAAATCCTTCCCCAATTTTGTAATGATTGAGGAACCCTTATGAATTTATAATCATATTTGGAATTGTATACTATGTTTAGTATATGCTGAGCCGCCCCCCCATAATGCCCCTCAAGAGGCCCTATCGCAATCCTCATCTTATTTCCTCCAGAGAGTGAATTGTTTTATATCCCGCTAACTTATCTTCTCTATCTATAATAACTGCTCTTGCGCCCAACTTTATTGGAATATAGTAATCCGAAGCAGGAGAGTTTCCTACTACTAAAGTATTCCTAATATCAAGGCCCCTATTCCTAAAAAATTTATCGTAAAGTCCCTCTGATTTGATTATTCCATCTTCACAAGATAAAATTACTTGCTGAAAATAATGCCTAATCCCCAAACTATTAATTACCCTTCTCCCAACAGTACTCGTATCTGAAACAAGATATAGATCATTATTACGACTTAATCTTTCTAAGGAAGGGATAACGTCTTCATAAAGCCTTGCTCTTTTCAAAGGACTCTCAATCAAATAAACTATATCATCTGTGCTTGCTTGCGAATTAGTATTGGTTATTAATAATTTAGCAAACTCTTCTTGAGATAACTCTCTTTTAAACCAGTGTTCTATGACTAATTTGTGGAAATCTTCTTTTTTCAGTCCGACTAATTTAGATATCTCTTCTCCAAAATCTGGGCCATAAACTAAATAAGCTAGCGTTCCCCAAAAGTCAAACACTATATTTCCCATATAATATTAAATAGAAACATATTTAAATATGTTACTATTAAATAGTTAATATGATAGAAAATTTGGCGGACAAAGTTATGAATGGCAAGTATCTTTCTTTAGCTGAGCTTCAAGGATTAGTTAGAGAGATTAGAGATAAAAGAGTAGACGATTTACAGTTTGTTTCATTCTTATCCGCTTTGGAGACAAGGAATAGAATAAAAGGGATAGATGTTGAAGAATCTGTAAATTTTGTTATAGCATTAAGAGGATCATTAACGACTGATTTAGAAGGAGTAATATGCCCTGCAGGATGTGGAGGAGATCCAATAAAAACTATTAATGTTAGCACACCCGTTTCAATTATTCTCGCTTCTGGAGGGACACGCGTGCTTAAAAATGGATTTAAGAGTGTTACTGGAAAATGTGGAAGCAGAGAAATTTTAGAGGCTATGGGAATTGAGCCATTTTTAAGTCTTGAACAAACACTTGTATCAGTAAAATCCGTAGGAATTGGATATTACGATTTTCAGAATCTAATTGTAATGGAAAAACGCTCTGGATTTAGAAGCCCGCTTAATTACATTGGCGCTTTATCACATCCAATCAAAATTAATTATAAACTTTTAGGGTGTTCTGACAAAGATCAATTTGAGAAAATGATTCCTATAGCTGATGAATTGTATGATAGATACTTATTAACATTTAACCCCGAAATAGATGAAATTTCAACAGTTTCTCAAACAGAGATCGTTGAGAAATACGGGGATGATAAATCTAGATACCTATTTGATCCTAAAAAGATAGGAATAAACCAAAGAGATTATAGTGAAGTATTTGCTTCACAAACTCCAGAAGAAAATGCAGAAAGAGTTTTAAGAACTTTTAACGGAGAAAGTTCTCCTATATCTGAAATGTTTGCCCTTAACGCAGGAGCAGGGTTTTACATAGCCGGCAAATCCAAAAGCATCGAGGAAGGATATGAATTAGCAAATAATCTTCTTTCTGATGGAAGCACAAAACGTAAACTTGATGAATGGAGGAACTTTATAGCAAGATTATAATGAAGTACCAAAAACTCTTGGACATTATATCTCCTTTGACTGAAGAAAAACAAAGGGTAGAAAAAACACGAGACTCTTTGGTTAGAGCAATAAAATCAGAATTTGTAGATTATCCTGGCTCTGTAGAGATTAAGGTTATTGGTTCTGCAGCTACAGGAAATTTCTTGCGATGGTATAGGGATATAGATTGTTTAATGGTTTTTGAAAAGTTTGATAGATATGATTTTAGAAACCGGTTCTTAAATATGGACGGTTTTAGTTTGGATGAATTTTTAGAATCTCCTAAATTTGTTAGAGACAAAGCTAATGGAACTTACCATCATTTTTCTGTTAGTGCTGGTGTAACAACTTCTGATAGAAAACGTGAAGAGCATCTTGATGCCGATATGTTATATCATCCAGATTTCACTCTTGAACATTTGACTGAAGATAAACATTCTGATGTTTTATTAACAAAACAATTTTTGAAAAATAAAGGATTATACGGTGCGAAGATTGGGGGATTTGCAGTTGAACAGATAGTATCCCACTATGGGGGATTTTCCCAATTTCTAGACGAATTATTAGATGGTAGAGAGATATTTATTGATTATTCAGGCAGATATAGTGGACCGAAACAACCAATGGTTATTTCTTATCCTTATTGTGGGAAAGATAATCTTGTTTCAACCGTAAACGAAGAAGATCTTGAAATAATGAAAAAATATGCACTTGAAATTAGAGAAGATGAAGATATTTTCATTGGAGATTCTCGTAGAGTTCTTAATAGTGAATTTTGGAAAAAAAGAGCGAGAAAATATGGATTGGACGAAGAGTTTGGCATGCCTGATATATATCTTAACCATAGGGAAAATAGGTTTTTGAGAGCAAGATTACATCCTAAAAGAGAGGAGAGGATATTAGATGCAGGGTGTGCAAATGGACATACCACTATTTATGTTGTTCAATCCAATAGTGCTAAAGTATGGGGAATTGATGCTAACGAAGAAGCAATTAAACTTGCTAGAGAATTAGCAATTCTAAGGAATCGTCAAGATATCCATTTTATTACAGCTGATTTGTTAAACTTAGATTTTGCAGATAATTTCTTTGATAAAGTTTACTCTAAGAGGGCTATATCCAACTTGCCATCAAGAAAAGACCAAATAAATGCTGTAAAAGAAATAGCTAGAGTTACAAGAAATTCTGGAAGACTATTTATTTTTGATTTATTTACAGAAGGTTATGATAGACTTAATAAGATGAGGTGTGAAGAAGGATTAGAGCAAATATCAGTCCCATATCATTGTTTAGCATTAGATGAGAAATTTATCGAAAACGTTCAAAGCGAAACGCTATTTAGAGTTATTCATTCAGAAGATCCAACTACAACTTATTATATTCTTACAAGAGTTAAATTTCCAAAAATCTTAGGAAGAATCGGCAAGCAACCAATATCAAATTCTTTGTTAAATAAAATAGCTTCGGTTCTTCCAAATATAGGAAGTTTAGGGATTAATAAATTATATATTTTTGAAAAAAATGATATCTGAAAGCCAACTTATAGATAGAATAAATGAGTACCCTGCACAGGTACTTGGTCTAGAGAAGGAGGTTGATAAGATAGATATTGTTGGTACTAGTTCAGGAGAGTCAAATTTTATATTTTTTGTTGATATAAACAATTTGCCCTATCTTATCAAAATTAACGGAGTTAGTGGTAAAGATATATCCTTTTTTCGTGCAGAATATGATAAACTTAGGTCTTTAGAAACATATCGTATTGCACCTAAGGCTTTTGTTTATGATGATACTTCTTTTACTTTTCCATTTATGGTTCTTGAAAGGTATGAAGGAAGAACCTTAAAAGATACTGAGTGTGATGAGAGAGCTGGCGAGTTAGTCTCCATCCTTAATAGATTAACGGAAATTCCTCCACACCATATAGCTAACTCCGAAGGTTTCAAAAGAGATATAAAAAGCTGTCGAGAATATGTTGAAATATTTCCTAGACATGCAAGTAATCAACTTATTGAATATGAAAGGAGAATTGGAAGAGATGAAATCTATGAATTTGTTGTAAAAACTCATGATAATACTAGACGATTAATAGATGAAAATACCAATTTATTTGACAGAACAGAATTAGGACTTATTCATACGGGTATACATCCTAAAAATATTATTCTTTCTCCGAATAACGTTTTGCACTTGATAGATTGGGAACATTCAGGAGTTGGTGATAGAGCATTAGAAATTTCATCCTTGTTTAGGTCAAATTCATTTAGCAAGGAAACGCAAGAGGAAATATTAAAGACCTACAAAGGAAAAACTGGATCATTTGAGCAAAGAGTTGATCTTTATACTGAGTTGTTTAAAATCCATGAGGTATTATGGCATGCTATAAGAGTTGACAAAGCGAGAAAGGACGAGATACGATTAACCAAAGATAAGGATGAAAATTACTACCAATCTTTATTAGAAGTTCATATAAAAAATCTTCGCAAATCAAAACTGACTACATAATATAATTCCTATTATCTTAACATGCGTTGTATGTCATTAACCTTTTTTCATAATATACCTAATGAATTATTTAATTAATAATCTAAATTTTGGTTTACTATTCTCTTTATATTATCAGGAACATTGCCTTTTAAAGTACCTATTTTTCTTCCGTCTTTAAAAATAATAGTTGTTGGAAAAGATCTGGCTCCATAATGCCCGTTAATATTATAATTATCATTTACATATTTGTAATAAACCTTGTTGTGATCTGAGAAAGTTTCGGCAAGGTTTGAGTTTAACAGTCTACAATATCCACAACTGCTTATGCTAAGTTGAACAATTACTATTCTATGGCTAAGGGGATTGTACTTAGCATTAGCATTTTTATCTGATTTAGGAATTAATAATCCTGAAGAAAGCAAAGGTCCCATTTGTGAGTTCTGTAAACTTTGAATGACTGTTTGTGTATTTAGTTGTTGATTCTGCTGATTTGGCTGTTGTTGGGGCTGTCTGATCTGAGGTACTTGAGGTGTTGATGGAGTTGTTTCTGGTTCTATTTGAGGTTGACGAATATTAGGATGACTGCTGACTTCAATTAATTCTTTCTTCTTTTTGTCATCATTAAATATCTCATTTATCTTCTTCCTTATATAATCACCATCCTTACTTAATAATGATTGGACATCTTCATTTTTATCATTCAAAAAATAATTCTGCCAGTCTTTAGGAACCCTAAACAACATATTAATAATACTCCTTTCAGCTTCTTTCAGATTATTCACAACAGCTCTATCATATAGCTCATTTTTTGTAAAATACATATCTCCATTTTCATTGATAAATGTACTTCCATCTAAAGTTATTGTT
>JAGVWY010000002.1 GCA_018304055.1 Candidatus Pacearchaeota archaeon | reverse complement strand
GGAAGTAATTCATATCCCGTAATATCATTTTTGTCGTCGGATAAACCAAGAGCATAATTAATATGCTTTTTTATCATCTTCAAACTAAAACAGAGCTTGTCTTCATTCATCGGCAATTATCACATAAACTTTTTTACCGATGAATTCTTTTGGAAAGTCTATTCTCGCACTTGTTCCAAAAGGTTTGACTTCTCTTTCAAGAAAACATTTTATTCCTTTCAGAGTAAGCGTTGATTTTTCTATGACTTTTACTCTTTTCATACCTATCTAATAGATAGGTTAAGTATATAAGCTTTATGGAGTAATCTTATAGTGCTAAATCTTATTCGGAGATACTATATTAAACCATGAAAAAAATGTTTTTTTCTAAAACATTTCCCGCTTTGTCTTTTACAAAGATGGTTAATTCGTGATGTCCTGATTTAAAAGTTTTTCTTTGTTGACAAATACTGTCTCTCAATCTAGAGCATAATCTTCTTTCGCGAGGTTTACTATCAGTATGATCTATATAAGTTATCTCGTCGAAGTTTTCTTCTGAAATATTAAAGATAAATTCAACTCTTTTATTGTTAGTTAAATAGTTGAATGAATTTAAAATGGGAGATAAGGTATCTACTTTTAATGAATTTTCTCTTGAAACATCTTTATTTCCAACAATATCAGTGAGTTCAAACCAGTATCTAATTTCTTGTCCATCAAAATCACTTAAATTAACTTGTTTTTTACATATATATCGCGTTCTATCGAGATTACAATCATTTTTAATGTTTAAAGATTTATTTTTTATACTATTTCCATAAAACAAAATTAAAGATGTAGGATTTTCTTCTGTAAATTCTACATTAAAAATACTTGATGCAAATCTTCTACTTGGTTCTGTTTTTGAAATTCTTGGGGTTTTGGAGTCTACGATAATCTTTTTTTCATGTTCTTTTTTATTTCCAAAGAAATTATTGCATCTAATAAAAATGTTATGTTCACCATCTGAAAAGCTTTTACCTTTATCATATTTATTACAATTTCTGCATAAATTTCTCCATCTTGGAATTCTATCATTTTGATCTAGGTATTCGATACTCGCTAATTTTTCAGAAGCTATTATATCAAAATCAATTTTTCTTTCTTTACTAATAAGATTATTTAATGGGGCATTGATAGTACAAAGGCCATCTTCTTTCGAAACATTCACTATAAAAGAGATAATCACATCAGCTTCTTTATTTCCAGGAGGTTGATGTGATTCAGTAGCCAAATGTGCCCTTACTTTATACTTTCCATTTGATAAATTGTTTAATCTTATTGTGTTTTTATTTACCCAGCTAGCAAATGGATTTTTTCCATTTTGAAAATTAAATTCAACGATTTTATCATCTCCATTATAAAACATTAGATGGTCTGAAAAACTTAATCCAGGGATTCCTTCTACATGGAAATGAATATGTTTATCACCTTTTCCTCCAATATTCCAGTTAGATGTGTTAAACATAACAAAGATATTTGAAGAATTAATAATGGAGTTGTTTTGAGGGGAGAGGATGGAGAGAGAGGGAATGTCTGAAACCATTTCACTTAATTCTACTATTAAAAAATTTGTCTCCATAGGCTTTACTGTGAAACGCAATTTCTCATCATCTTCATATCCAAGGATTATTAATTTATAATTTCCGGCAGGAATTGTATAGAATGAATCTACTACTCCACTTTTTCTATTAAAGTGAAAGTAATTTTTTGATTGAATATTTCTAGTAAGATTAAAGATAAATCCTTGATGTGGGGAATCTAATTTTCGTATTTGTAAATCTTTATATGAATTTTCATTCCAAATTTTATCATTTTCTAATAATCTTATTTGAACAGAGCCTTCTTTATAATTAAAATTCTTTTTATATCCTGTTTTTGAATTATGATATGCATATGAATAAAAGGCTAATGTGCTGTCTGGAGAATCTAATAAAAATGACGTTATTAAATTTGAGTAGTCTGTTATTCTATCAACTTCAGTTACATGGTTTTTATCCGATAAAATTGCAATAGGTATATTATTATTTAATAAGCTAGAGCTTGCAATTGATACCAAACAATCCTGTTCATTATCATCACCCTCTTTATGGCCAATATTATCAATTATTGAACATAACCAAGAGTTTATACTTTTAAAATCTACTGAATTTTTATTTCCCGTGACAATAAGTGCATTGATGTTAGAAATATTTGTGTATTCTAAATCTTTAACGAATTCACTTCCCAAAGACATTTGTTGATAGATTGGAGACTTGTAAATCTCTTGATCTCCTCTATATAATCCTTCAAAATATCTATAAGATAAAATTCCATAATACCAATTAAAATTTACTCCTGAAGCTCCCCCACTTCCATAATTAGGTGATCCTATCATCATTAAATGATTAATATCGTTTTTGTAAGAATATGGAGAAATATTTTGAACATAACTTCTTGCGACTAATCCTCCCATCGAATGAGTTATTAAATCGAATTTTTGAGATGAATTATAATAATTTCTTTTTAGATAATCTAAGGCGTCTCCAAGTAAAGCTCCACTCATGTTAATATAATCGTCTCCAGGATAATAAAATTCCCATGCATCATATCCTTTATTATTAAAATACTCTTGAGAATTGTTTTCACTCCAATATCCTGATTCTCCATGTTTACCATGAACAAAAATTAGAGGTTTTTGTTTTCTGATAGTTTTTGGTTTTTCTAAGAAAGAGATTATGTAATCTGGTTGTGTATTGGTTATAATATCATTAGTAAACAAAGCATCTTCTTTTTTGTTTATAAACTTTATTTGAGTCTCTTTTTTTATTAATATTGATCTATCAACTTCTATAAAGTTGCTATTATTATAAGATAGGTATATTCTTGGAATACTTGAAGCTTTTTCAAGAAGCTCAAACTCTAAATTATTAGATTTATTTTTTATAATTAAACCTATGAGTTTCTCTTCATTAATTCTTTTTTCTGTATCTATCAATGTAATATTATTAATTGATAATTTTAAACTTCCAGTAGAATTGAACAGTAATTTATATTCTCCTATATTGCTTAAATTTAATAATCCGTTCCATTTTAAATGGACATATTCTTCATTTGAATCTAAGGTATTATAATTATTAGTTGATAATATTGTTGTAGAATCTAATTCAGGAAATTTGACTTTTCTCCAGGTTTTTTTATCTTTATGAATTCTTATAATTTGTTCAACCCAATCTTCTGCATATTGAAAAGTTTCTTTATTAGAAAATTTATTTGTCCATTTTCCTATGATTTCATTTCCTTCAATTGCAAATATACTATCTATTTTGTAGTCCACTAGTAAAGGTGGATTATTCCACCAAGTTATATGTCTCTCAGGATTAAATTTAAAGTTACCATTAGAATCTACATAAATATCAAAAAAATCAACAACGTCGTCTTCAATTAAATCGTCATCTTCAACAAAAACTCTTAATTTTAAATTTACATATTTAGAATCAATAAATTTATTTCCAACTTGAGTAACTGAATATATCTCACCATTTACAGCCTTATTACATATAAAATCGTTAGTATTCCAATTCTCATAAGCGTAACAGCATCCTTCATTTTCTAAATCCGTTACTGGAGTGTTTCCATCACAGATTAATCCAGGCTTACAATCAGAATTAGAATCACAATCATAATCTTCATGTTCCATTCTAATATAACATTTATTCATTTGAGTGTTCCATTTTTCTCTAACATTACAACAACCGCATTCTAATCCTAATAAACAAACGCCTCCATCAAAATCCACACAATCTAAACTTCCAGAACATTGATTATCAAAATCGCAATCATATTCCTCATAATCGCATCCATTTTCTCTTTGCCCTTTATAATTACAATATGCATCATTTCCATTTTGGAGGCTAGAACCATCATAACAATAACAATCTCCAAAACCAGTGCATGATGCCCATCCCAAATAACAAGAAGATCCTAAATCGTAGCATTCATCTTTTTCACAATTATCAAACCAACCTTCTCCGCATTTATCACAATCAGATGCCAAAACTATAATATTCGTAGAAAAAATTTCTGACTGCAATTTTTTAACATAATCGTTTGTGTTCGACTGATATTTAATTAAATAATCTGACAATAAATCGCTATTAATGATATTTTCTTTACCTGAGCCTTCAATATGAATTATTTTCTCTTTACTTATCCATTCAATATAATTTTCATAAATAGAAATATAGCTTCCGTTATAGTCCTTAGTAACTATTCTATCAATTTCGTCTAAGGTATAATTAATTTTCTCAATTAATAAATCTTCTGAATGGAATGTTAAAATGTAAACTGTGAAAATTTCTTCACTTTCTTTATAAATTATTTTCTCAAAATTGCTGTCGTTTAAAAATATAATTGGAGGAGATAAGTCTTCTCTTGACAATTCTATAAATTCTTCTGCGATTAAAAATTGTGCATAGACAAAAGTTACCAAAATCAAACAAATTACAACAACCTCTTTTCTTTTCATTAAATCCCATAGAATCAATAATATATATAGTTTTTCAGAGATTTTTATCTGAAATTAGTAATAAAAAAATAAATAATTATTCCTTCCTTTTATCCTAGATCAATCAAACTCCTAAAAATAAATGTATCTATTGTTACGTTTTAGAAAACCTTATATAGATTAGGAATATTAAATATCATGGCAGAAACGATAAACATGGAAAAAATGTATAGGGAGATTTTAGCTCTAAGAAAAGAAGTCCAATTCATAAAGACACATATGTTTGACCCAGATACTATCATGACAACTGAAGAAGAAGAAAGATTTGAGAGGGCAATGAAAGAATATAAAGAAAGAAAAACTATTCCTCTTGAGGATTTGAAGAAAGAACTGGAGTTGTAAAATGTTTTCTGCGGAATTTGGTTCTGACGCCAAAAAATTTATCAAGAAAACAGATAAGGAAATTGCTAGAAGAATTATTGAAAAAATAGAAAAGCTGAAAATTGAGCCATTTCCTTCTGATGTTAAAAGAGTTGTTGGAAAAAAGGAGAAAATATTCAGGGTTAGAGTTGGGGATTATAGAATTCAGTATAGCGTTTTTTATGATAAAAACACTATTTTCGTTTCAGATATTGACAAAAGAGAAAGAGCATACAATTAGAAAAATTATTATTAAAAGTATTACTCATAATAATTTAGTATAATAAAAACCTAATCCATTAAAAACCATTTCCAAGCAGGAATCAGCTTTATTATTCCTTCTTCTACCTTAACATCTTTTTCTTCTTTTTTTGTTATTAAAGTTGCTTTTTTTACTTTGAACTTTTTCATAAATTCTAACAATGACTTGTAATCTGATAAATTAATCTTTTCCTGATATTTAACTTCAAGAGGAATATTATCATGGATTACATCTATTTCGTTTCCATTCTTCCAAAAAGAAATTGCATGAAGTTTGTTTATTACGGCGGTTTCAACCATTCTTCCAAAAAGATTTTCATCAATTTTTGGACTAAATAAGTTAATAAAGGAATTATCTGTCGGATATGCTCTTTTCATTTTTCTTAAAGTAGTCATACTACCATGCCTATAATTTCCTAAAAGCCTTATCAAAAAGCTTTCTTGAATATAGGAAATATAATTTTTTATTACTCTTCTATCTCTTCCAAGCTTTTTACTTAATGATTGATAGTCAATATACATCCCAGGATTACTTGATATAATCTCCAAAAGGATACTAACGAAACGCGGATCATCTAGTTTAAAAACAAAAGGAATATCTTTGTAAACTATTTTGTCAATGATTATGGACCTTATATATTCTTTAGATTCTCTTTCGCTTTTAATGGAAAAAGTTTCCGGAAATCCACCCTTTTGTATATATTCAATAAAAAATGGCTTAATTCTTGATTCATATTTAAATTCATTTTCAGTTACTCCTTTGAATTTAAGAAATTCCTTAAAATTAAATGGATATAAACTAAATTCAAACATCCTTCCTGCCAGAGTTTCTTTTGTTTTTTTTCTGATAAATAATGATTCTGATCCGCTTATAACAAATTTAAGTTTAGGGTAGAGATCATAATATTTTTTTAGTTGATTTTCCCAGTTCTCGCATTTTTGTATCTCGTCTAAGAAAATATATATCTTTTCCTCCCTAAAATTTTTTTTATGTATCTCTTTATATGCTTCTATTACCTCAATTAATTTTGCTGAAACTTCATCAAATGAGAAAAATAATAAGTTTGTAGCCTCTATTTTTTCTTTTATCAGTTTATCAATAATCTGGTATATTATTGTTGTTTTTCCAACTCTCCTTAATCCAACTATAGCAGTTATAAATTTCTTGTGAACATTTTTTTCTATTTCTAAAAAGCTCTCTCTCTTAAATGGCAAGGCTAATTCTGGGTCTACTTTCTTTTCTATCCACCAATGATTAAATTCTTCTAGTTTTACTCGTTCCATTTTTATTGCAAAAATTTGGTTTAATACCTCGCCTTTTAAGGCGACATTCCAAATTTTTGGCTTAAAAAATACCTCTGGCTAAAGCCCGATGGATTTTTTATTTAATTTTATATGTACATTATGATGCACTTATTTATAAACTTTATGTACATTAAAATGTACTTGTTTTTTAATAAGAAATATAGTAAATCCTTAAAAATTGTTTTTTCTTATCCATATAAACATGAATAGTAGAGAAACACTCTTATTAGTTTTTGTATTTATAATAGGAATTATACTTGGGGGTTTGTTTTTATATTTTTTATCTCTAATAGGATTAACCGGATTTGCAATAATTGATGAATCTAATTTTAGATGTGATTTTATTTCTGTTAATGCAGATTATGAAATTGTAGGTGAAAAAAGCTGTAATGGAAAAGGTGCATTGTTTAAACGTAATGAATGTGAAATACAATTAAAAAATCCGAGTCAAGAACAAAGTGCGCAATATCAGGCTTCTTTTATATGTAGAACCCTTGATGAAACCATTGTGAAACAATCTGATATCATCACTTTGTCTCCTAGTGAAACAAAAGAAGTAAAGATAGAATTTAAAGAAGCAGGATATAGAGAATGGAAATGTGACTTAACCTCTATTAGGTCTTCTATGATTAAAGGATGTTTATTGGTAAGGGAATAGGAGAATAATATTTAAACAATAAACTCTTATTTATGGAGAGGAAAAGAGGATGAAAATAATCGTAGTTGATGTTGGAGGAACAAATTTAAAAATTGCATTAATAAAAAAAGGAAGAGTATTAAAATTTAAAAATATAAAAACTCCTTCCTCTGAAAAAAAGTTGTTAAATGAAGTTGTTAATGGTATTAAGGCGTTTAATTCTTTCAGCATCAGTAAAATTGGTGTAAGTGTTGCAGGTCCAGTGAAAAATGGTATCATAAAAAATCCACCAAATCTTCCTTTGAAAAATTTTGATTTGAAAACATTTTTAGAAAACAAGTTCAGGAAAAAAATAGCTGTTGAAAATGATGCAAATTGTGCAGCTCTTTCTGAATTATACTATGGTGTTAAAAAAAGTAATTTTGTGGTTATAACCTTGGGAACTGGTGTTGGTTGTGGCGTTATCATCAATAAAAAATTATATGTAGGAGAAGGTTATGCGTCTGAACTTGGTCACATGATTATTGATAATGGAAGGGATTTAGAATATTACTGGCAGTTACATAGAAAAAAAAGCAAAAAATATTTTGGAAAAGAATTTTTCATTAAAGAACTGATGGAGATGAATAATAAAAAAGCAAATGATATGGTAAAAGAAAATATACAACATATGGCACAGGGATTTGCATCCATAATAAATATTTTTGATCCAGAGGTTATTGTTATTACTGGGGGTGGAAGGAATAATGGTGTTCGTTATCTAAATAGCGTACGTCGTGAAACCCACAAATATGTTATTATACCTAAAAAAACACCGATATATTACAGCAGAATAGAACATCCAGAATTAATAGGAGCAAGTTTACTCTAGGCGATAGTTCTCTGGAATGGCAATTTCTTCTACACTTCCACTTTTTCCATGTATATCAAAATCAATAAGATATGCATAACCATCATCACCAATAACAATCCCTCGTGCTAAGGCATTTGTTTTATTATAACCAGCGGTTAATAATTTAAAATTTAATCTATCCTTAAGCTTTCTTCCATTATTCTCAGATTCAGTTGAATCCACTAGATTTTGGAGATCTGAAGGAGTTAATGGTCGCGAAACATAAACAATTTTCGGCTTTTCAGATAATTTTTTTATCATATCACTATAATCTGAACGAGCATAATAATATCCCCCTAAAACAAACCCCCCTATCACGCTTCCGGCCCATAAAATTCCTAAAGCTGCATAACCTAATTTTCTCATAATAATATAATTTAAAACAGGTTTATAATTATTTTTGTTTTATAGCAAAAGACTCTTAAAATGTCCGAATTCCACACGTTTAAGACATGTAGTAAAAAATAGCATGTGGAATTCGGAGCACACCAAAAAACTATCAGAAGTTTTTTGGGGCGTTCAGAAATTTTCTGAAAAATTTCTGATGTGTTCAAAAACCATATTAAAAAAATACAACAGGTTTCTGACCTATAGTTTTTGATATTTACCAAAATGTCTTTTGCTATGTTCTGAAGACTTAGATAAATTGGTTAAAAATTTAAGTCTTCCGTTATAACTGTCAGTCTCTGAAAAACTTTCTTTCCTTCCACAACTCATCAATTCAAACCCTTTTTCATTAGGATAACCATAGATATCTCTTACAATTCTCTTTTTTTCTTTTAATTCTTTGTTACTTAATTTAATAATTAAATCACCACTATCAATAGCTGAAGGAGTGATTAACGCAGGGTAAGGAATGTTTTTCCCAAGAGAATAATTAAAAAAATATAATTTTTTGCATTTTAATAAATTATTTTTAACCATTTGTTTTACAGCACAATGAACATCTTTATGTCTTATATGCCCATACTCTCCATTTTCACCATGTGTGAAAATATATTCATAATCGTTATCTTTTAAATTGTCCAGAATCATGTTTATAATCTTTTTTTCTTCTATAGGTTCTAATAATTCGTCATCTAAATTACTTATAATGCCTTTTGCTCCAAGCAACTTACATACTTTAAAAAATTTAGGTCTTCGATCATCATCTCCAAAACGGCATAGTGAAAAAATAGTCCAACTCCATGCTTTATTCTTTAATAAAAATCCCCCCATCCAGATAATTTCATCATCAGGATGAGCAACAATAACCAAAGCTTTTTTCATCTTTCATTTTTTTAGCAAACTTCCTGCTTCTTTATCAATAATAAAAGTAACATTTTTATGTTTTCTCAAAAAACTTGCAGGAACTTTTTTTGTAATTAGTTCTTCACCAGCTTTCTTAATTGCTTCAGCTTTTCTAAAACCAAACGCAACTAAAATAATCTTTTTAGCTTCCAAAATATTTTTTATTCCCAGAGTTAAAGCTTTTTCAGGAGTTTTTTTTAAGCCCTTGAAATTTCTAGACATATTCTCCCTAGTTGCTTTATGCAAATTAACAATTCTACATTTACTTTTTATATTTGAACCAGGTTCATTAAAAGCAATATGCCCATTTCTACCAACACCTAACAACTGAAAGTCAATTCCTCCAAATTCCATAATTTTATCCTCGTATTTTTTACATATCCTCTTGGCATTTCTTCCATTAACCTTATGCTCAGGAAAATGAATATTATTCTTTCTAATTTTAAGTGGTTTAAACAAAAATCTGTCCATGAAATACCTCATACTCTTATTTTTATCATCAATAATATACTCATCAGCATTAAATGTAATAATTTTTGATACATCTAACTTGTTCTTTTGTGCGAGTGCAACAAATTTTTTGTAGATTGGCTTCATGGTATTTCCTGTAGCTAAACCCAAAACAATAGAAGGATTTTTCTTAATTTCCTCAAATAACATCAAAGCGCTTTTTTTAACAACATCCTCTTTATTATTAAGAATAATGAGTTTCATGTAACCTCTTGCAAACTATCAAGAATTTCATTTAAATTCAATTTTTTTACTGTTGTGATTCTATCAGCTCCACCACTATACAGCAATATATGTTTTTTATCAAGATCCTCTACTAATCCTGTTGGAAATATCACATCATTGATAAAGCCATTTTTTTCGTATTCTTCTTTTGGTTTTATCAATGGCCTGTTAATAGGAGTTCTTGCAATTACTTTTAAAGGATTTTTTAAATCCAATAAAGCCGCGCCAACAGAATATATATTTTTATTTTTTATCGTTCTGACACCATGATAAATTAATAACCAACCTTTTTTTGTTTTAAAAGGAGGAGGTCCTGAACCAACCCAGTCACTTCCCCAACTTCCTGACCGCGCCCTTAAAATGCTTTTTTCTTTACCCCAATAAATTAAATCCCTAGAATGAGAAATCCAAATAGATTTCTTGCTGAAATTCATAGTTCCTTCTGGCCTGTGCAAGGCAACGTATTCGTTATTAATTTTTTCAGGAAATATAACCACATCTTTATTTTGTTGTCTGAAAATAATTCCTTTTTTGTCCCAATTTTTCAGATCTTTTGAAATTGCTAGTGAAGTACAAACTCCTTCATGCAAAGAAACACTAACATAAGTCATTATATAACTACCATTTATTTTAACTATTCTTGGATCTTCAACACCAAAATCTCCGCATCCAGGAGTACCAACAAAAGCAGGGATTTCCTCTATTTTTTCAACCTGAAAACCATCTTCTCTTAACCATACTCTTCTGAAATGCGAAATAGTATTTAATCTACATATACTCCCTTTAAGAAAAGTAACTTGTTTACCCCTATCTAAGATTTTCTTTTTGGAAACATGAGAGTAATAAACCTTGTAATTTTTATCTGAAATTATGACCGGGCAGGTTCTTTGTAGCCCTTTTCCATCAACAACACTTTCAGCTACTCTCACATATAATATTATTCGTTTATCAGAAAGTCTAATTACTCCAGGATTAAAAACTCCTTCTACTCTCCAATTTTCAAAAGTAGGAATAAAATCCTTAGGAATTAATAAAAGCTTATTTTTAATATTCATGTATCACCTCTTATTGAGAACTTTTAAAATTCTCTATCCTAAATAAGAAAAAACATTATTTAAATTTTTTGAAATGTCCAAATTTCTATGGAATTATGAGCACACAGAAAATTTTATATTTTCTGTATCTTAAAATTGCAAAGCAATTTTGATGTGCTTAATTGACAATAAAAACTTAGTTATTTCTGTGGGCTTTAAAACAATCGTTGCAATAAACAGGTCTTCCTTCCACAGGTTTGAAAGGAACTTCGCATTCCTGCTTGCAGTCTGAACACACAGCTTTGTGCATTTGCCTTGGTCCAAAATCTCTATTAAATCCCCTGCCTCGGTTAAAATTCCCGCGTCTTCTACCAAAATTATCCATCTTACCTCCTGGTTAATTTAATCTCCCTCTAAACCAGGATCATGAATAACTATCTATTCTGAATCTAGGCTTTTGGGCTGTAAAAAAGTAGTAATATGCCTTTAAAAAACTTTGTAAAAATTTTTTTTATCCTTTAACAACAATAACTCCATTTAAACTAGGATTCAAATGGTCATGATACTTCCATTCTCCGACTTCATTAAACGTGAAGCTAAAACTTTCTCCTTTTGATAGTCCTGGATCACATGCATCAAATATAATAGCAGCAGTACCACATTTAGCAATATCAGAGCCAGGATATACTTTATGGCTTGGATGAACAGCACTTGCAGGCCATGAATTTTCATCCCCATTATTAACAAAAGTTACTGTATCACCCTTGTTTATTTCCAATCTACCTGGACTAAATCCATTATTAATCTCAATAGTATAGCTTTTTTCATTTTCACTAACTTCGCTAACACTAGGGACATTAACAGAACTTTCTTCTTCATTTAATCTTAATCGCTCTTGTGTATCACTCGTACCACCTTTACTATTATAATTATTAAATATAAAAAATAAAACTCCTACAATAACTATAAGCGCAATAACAACGGTAACAATGCCTTTTCCCATCTTTACAAAAATTCTTTATATTATAAAAACCTTTTGGTCATCCACAATCAACAAATTTCACCTATAAAATATCCACTTTAAATTCCCCTTCTTTTATTTCTTTAGCATTGCTAACATTTTTCAGGTCATCTAATAATTCTTTTATTTTATTTTTTTCTTTTTTCTCTAAAAACAATATAATCTCTGCATTCATAGGCTTTTTCTGAGCAGATTTTTCCTGTCTTACTTTTGATAAAATCTCTAGGAAAAAATCCAATTCTTCGGTGCTTTTTTTTATTTTTTCAGCTTTAGGCCATTTTGTTAAATGAATGCTTTTTTCTTTTTCCCTTTTTCTAAAATATTCTTGGTAAATATTTTCGGTAATAAAAGGAATAATAGGAGCAAATAATTTCAATAATGTTAACAAGCTTTTGTATAAAGTATATTGAGCAGACTTTTTTTTGTCTCCTTTCTCGTTATAAATTCTTTTTTTAATTATCTCTAAATAATTATCACAAAAAATATTCCAGAAAAAATTATCCGTAAGTTGTTTTGCCTTAGAATAATCGTAATTTTCAAAATATTCAGTGCAGTTTTTAATTAACCCATTCAGTTTTATTAATAATAGCTCGTCAATTTTTTCTAATTTTTTCGGTTTTTTAAAATCATAGTCTTTTAAATTAATAAAAATAAAATTTGTTGCATTCCATAATTTAGTAAGCAATTTTTTTCCAGCTATTAAATCTTTTTCTTGATATTCTAAGTCTTCTCCAAGTTTAGGTCCAGCAGCCCAATATCTCAAGGCATCTGCTCCGTACTTTTTTAAAACCTCTTGCGGCTCAACTATGTTACCTTTGCTTTTGCTCATTTTTTTTCCTTTTAAGGTAGCATAACCAGAGATAATAACATCATTCCATGGAATCTTATTTTTATGGTAAAATGATTTCACAATAGTATAAAACGCCCAGGTTCTTATTATATCGTGAGCTTGAGGTCTTAATGAGTAAGGCATTTTTATTGAGAACTTTGCATAATTGCGATTTCCGAGGGAAATTTTAACAAAGTCCTTCTTAGAGAATTTTGTTACTCTTATTTTTTCAAAATTCTCTATTTTATTTTTTATTAAAGATGAAGCAATTTGTGGCGTTAAAGAACTTGTTGCCCATGTATCAAGGACTCTTTCTTCTCCATTAGCTTCTTTTTTGCATTTTTTACAAATTTTTTTAACTTCTAATGGATCTATTGGAAGTTCTTTTTGCTCTGCTAAAATAATTTCCTTACAATCTTTACATTCCCATACAGGTATAGGGATACCGAAATGCCTATCTCTGGATATAGACCAATCCCATTCTAGTCCATTAACCCAATTCTCATAGCGTTTAAACATGTAATTTGGATACCAGTGTATTTTCTTACCAAGTTCAATAAATTTATTTTTATTATCAAGAAGATTAATAAACCACTGTTCTGTAGGAAGAAATTCAATTTCAGTGCCACACTTATCATGCACATTAACCACATGTTTTATTATCTTTTTTTCTTTTACCAAATTGTTTTTTTCAAGTTCTTCTAAAATTTTTTCCCTTGCATCTTTAACCTTTAATCCTTTATATCTTCCTTCTTTAATAATGCCATTTTTTCCTAGAATTATCTTACTTTCCAACATATGTCTTTTAATTGCATCACTATCAAATTTATCCCCATAGCTGCAAACCATTAAAACCCCTGTTCCTTTTTCAGGATCTGCCGATTCATCAGCAATAACAGGAACTTCAAAGTTAAATAAAGGAACTTTTGCTTTTTTCCCTATTAAATCTTTATATCTTTTATCTTTAGGATGAACAAAAACAGCTCTGCACGCCTCTAACATTTCAGGCCTTGTTGTAGCTATGAATAAGTCTTTGTTATCACAAGAAAACATTAAAGTAGAGAAAAAGCTTTCCAGTTCTTTATCTTCTAATTCTGCCTGTGCAATCGCTGTCTGGCATTCAGGACACCAGAGTGTGGGAAATTCTTTTTTGTAAACTAAACCTTTTTTATATAATTCAATAAAAGAGCTTTGTGAAATTTTTCTGGAATTATCGTCTATTGTTGAATAGTAAATATCAAAATCGCAACTTATTCCAAGATTTTTCCAGTCTTGAATAAAATCAGGCGTAATTTCTTTGAGAGTTTGTAGACAGAGTTTTATAAAATCGCTTCGCGACATTTCTTTGCTTTTAACTTTCTTAAGTTTTTCAACTAACCTTTCAGTTGGCAATCCATTATCATCTGTCCCAAAAGGATAAAAAACATTTTCCTTCATTTTTCTAAATCTAGCGATAAAATCCTGTTGAGAATATGAATATGCATGGCCCATGTGCATTTTTCCAGAGACAGTTGGTGGCGGAGTATCAATGCTGTAAATCTTATCTCTTTTTTCATTAAATTTATAGATTTTTTCTTTTCTCCAAAATTCCAAAATTTTTAATTCAATTTCTTGATGATTGTATTGAGACATAATAATCTAACATTAGAAGATGTTTTAAAGTTTATCATATTACTATCCAAACTAGATAATATTTGTTAATAACAAATGTAAGTACAACTTCTAATTTTAAACTCCTTTCTTGTCCTACATTAGATTACCAATATATAAAAGATTAACATGTTTTGCTCATGCAAAATATGCAAATTAATAAAAACAAGATATAATTTTTATTCAAAAATAATATCTATTCAGGGATACTTGCTAAATAACAAACTTTAAAAATATGCCATCATTATTTAAAACATGGCACAACAACAAGGAATCAGCATGCCTTCAAGCTTTGGAGGTTTGATGAGATATAATGAAGAGTATGAAAGCCCTTTCAAATTTAGTCCTGAATCTATTATCCTATTTGTTATAGTAATCGTTGTTTTTGTTTCAGTTTTAAAAATTTTCTGGCCTCTTGCAGCTGTTTAACTATTCCCAAACAATTTCCTCTCGCTTTCTTTTTTCTTCGGCATATATTTTCTTAATTCCTCTTTTGTGATTCTTCCTTCTTTCAAAAGTTTTTCAAGAAATTCATTTAGCAGTTTTATTTGATGTTTTCTTAAAATATTAATTTTCATTAACTCTTCACATCTTTTTTGTATCCTGTTTATATCTTTTGTTAAATGAGAATGAATCTTGCTTTCTAGAGATTTTAATTTTTTCATGAAATAAAAAAGTTTTTAAAGAATAAATAGTTATTTGTTATAATACTTAGGAAAAAGAGTTCTTGATTTATAATAAATAATATATCACAAGTAGATATGGAAAGAAGAAAAGTTTTAGCAAGAGGTGTTGAATTAGCATCTACAATTCCTTTAATTGGAGTTCTTGCAAATAATTTCTTTAGAAGTAGAGAATACTATTCTTTAGATTTTTCCGATACTGAATTATCAAGAGGTAGAGGAAAAAATGTTCTTCAATCAGTTTATTCTAGCCAAAAATCTTATTTAGATTCATTAGAAAATCTTGTTTCTACTTATCGAGATTCTTATTATAAATCGAGACTAGTATCTTATCCATCTATAGATCATGAGGGACATTTTAAAACTAAGTTTAGAACCGAATACTATTGGGATGAGGAATCAGGAATCCCGAGACATCAAGAAGTTTTTACATGGAGAGATAGACAATGTGAATTAACAAAAAAATTTTATTTTTTAATAAATGAACCTCTAGTAGATATTTCAAAGATTGGAGATATTAGAGTAGAAAAAAATACTGCTAGTAAAATAGGTCAAGGAATCTTAAATCTTGGTATTTATGGAACTGAAATAGGATTATTATTAGGGTATGAAGAACTTATTGCAAGATTAAGATGCCAAGAAGTAAGTGAAATGGATTCTGAGAGGCAAATTAATAGAAGAAGCTTTTTTAAAATTGGCGCTGCATTAAGTGGGGTAATTACTGCGGGTATAATTGGAGGATATAACGATAATGAACTTAAAAGAGGAGAGACTAAATTAAAAGATGAAATTAAAAGCTCATTAAATTTGTCAGATATTTCATCTGAACAAGTATTTAAAGATTATTTTAAATTATCTCCAATAGAAGTAATTGATTTAGTAAGTGAAGATATTAAAATTATTGAGAATACTTTAATTAATGGTGTGAGTAATATTAATGTGAGAAATTGTTTTGAAAGCGTAAATAATATTGGTAGAACACATTATCAAAATCTTAGAAATTTTTTAGAAGGAAAAGTTAATTCAGAATTAGCTTATGTTATTAAATGTGCAGTAGCAACTGAAAATTTACACAATTCATCATCTTCAGAATTATTAAAAGCAAATTCAGGTATAATCTTAGAAGCATTAGCTTTAGGCGGAACAATGGCGGCTGTAATAATTCCCTTAGAAATTGTTAATCATAAATTTCCTTAAAATTTAATAAACTTAAATGATTAATATATTATAGTTCAAATATTAATCAGTTAGATCAATCCACTTTAACTAAATTTAATGAATTCAAAAATGAAGAAAATATTCACACAATTAGAGGAAAAATTATTGCATTCACCAAATTGGTATGGCTGGGATATTGGAAATTTCCAAACTGCAAGAAATCTCTGGGAAAAAGTGAAAAGATTGTCAAGATCACCTTGTGAGACACTTGACAGAATTGAAAGTCTGCTTCCACCACAGCCAGTAGATCCTGTTCTTCTTAATGACTATGCAAATTTCGTCTGTGATGGCGCTGCTTTTTTTGTTATGGATTTGTTGGAATCAAAATATATACACCAAGGATCTACTATAATAATCCCTTACTATATTTATGATTTTTATAAGGAAATTGAACAAAAAGGATTAATAGAAATTGATAGTCCTGAAAAAAGTAAGCTGACTTTAATAGTTATGCGAGAAGATCCTGATAAGAATCCAAGAGATGACGAAGATGAAGGAATGGAGTTTCATTTTGCCGTAGAATTAAATTTAAGCTCAGAGGATAGAATAGCTTTTCATAAACCTGGATATAAATCCCCAGTCCTTTCTTATTTGACTACTATTAATTCTCGTTACCAAGGTTATACAATCAATTACTGGGCACATAAAAAAGATTTGTTGTAGACTTACATAATATTATCTAAACCTTTATAAAATCTCTTTCTTTTCTTAATCTATGCTTCCGAATTTAGACCCAAAAAAAATGCAAGCAATGATGAGGCAATTAGGAATTGCTCAAGAAGAATTAGATGCCAAGAGAGTTATTATTGAAACAGACGATAAAAAAATTATTATTGATAATCCTTCTGTAATAAAAATAAAAATGCAAGGACAGGAAAATTTTCAGGTTTCAGGAGATATTTCAGAACAACCAATTGAAGAAAGCGAAGACAAAGCAGAAGAAGATGTTCAAACAATCATGGAAAAAACAAAGTGTACAGAAGAAGATGCCAGAAAAGCCCTCGAGGAATCAAGTGGCGATTTAGCAGAGGCTATTTTAAGCTTGAGTTAATTGCTTATACCATTCTTTTAGTTTAATACCTTTTTCACTTTGTTCAAAATCTCCAAATATTAAATGAGAGTTAGGAGTAAATATTAATTCAAGGAATCTATATTTAGGAGGATTTTCTCCTCTTTTTATAATACAGCGCCCATTATTAATTACATATCCTCTGTTTAATTCTTGTGCAATTTGATTAAAAAACATTCTCGTAGGATGTTTCTCATCTTCACTAGGATATCTGGGAGTATAAGAATAAATTTGAGAGTACCATTTTCCTCCTAGTTTAATTCCTTCCATGATTTGCACATGACTATCTAGGTCATCTTCAGAATATCGATGTATCATCAGATTATCTAGGGAAGAATTTTGAATTAAAAAACGATTTTCTCTTTCATTATAATAAAATTCAACATTTGAACAGGGCATAATTCCTTTTTCGCGTGCTTTAGCAATGTGTAACTGAAGATTATCACACAAAGGAACGTCTTCATAAGTTAATTGTATTCTCCCACATTCTATAGGAACAGGAAATGATTTAAAGGCTTCAACCAACGAATCTTTTAGTGAAATGGACATCTCTCTTTCCATTATTAAATTAGGATATTGATTTATTTAAATGTTATTACAATCAGAAACATTTATTAAATTTGTTATCTTATATAGAATATGGTAAAAGAATTTCATACAAAAGGCCAAACATATTTTCAGTGCGAGGCATGTGGTCATTTTTATCTTGATAAATTAATTGCACAGAGATGCGAGGATTTCTGCAAAGCAACAAAAGGTTGTAATATTAACCTTTTAAAAGATTCTATTGGTATTAAAAAACTATAATTTTACACAAATAACCTTATTAACAACTCTTCCCTTATAATCATGGCTTTCCATGTAAAATGGATGAATTTCAAAAACATCTGAAAGAAGCTATCAAAAATATTCGGATAGCAGACCATATGACTTATGTAACCTTTCCTTTAGTTAATGAAAAAAGACTTCTATTAAAAATTTTTGATGAAATCTACAAGGCAATAGTAAACTGTATTTATTCCTTACTTTATTATGAACATTTGATAAGAAAACTGCATATTTACGAAAATCTCAACAATGATTTAGAAAGTTTTTTTAAAATAGCTAAAAACTACAATGTTTCAAACAGACAGCTAAAAAAAATAAATGAAATTATTGAATTAAATAAAAAACATTCACAAAGTGTTATGGAATTTGTTAAAAAAGAAAAAGTAGTTATGATGTCTAATTCACTAAAAACAGAATTTATTGACCTTATAACTCTCAAAGAATATCTTTTGTTAGCAAAAGAATTTTTAATGATTTTAAGCAAAAGAGTGCAGAGGTAACCACAAATTATTTAAATGCTAATTGGAATATTTGAGTATGGGAAACAATATTAACACGTGTAACAATAGAAAGAGACATATCTATGAAGTACAGTTGCCTGCAGAAGTAGATATTCCAGGATATAATGCATTAACATTAAGTGGAGAAACAGAAGCGTTTTCAGAAAGACAAGCGGTTTCACATTTTGTTGCACGGCAAAACAGAAGATTAATAGGATTAGTGATGTATGCGCTAGATAATCAGTATGGGGGGGCAGAATATTATGCTTTTCAGAGGGAATTACCAGAGGTAGAAGTTTATCAAACAAAGGAAGACCTTCAACTAGGAGGAAGAATGACACGTGAAGACATATCAATAATAACAGAATATGAACAGGCAAGACTATTAGCATTAAATGCAGGAGTTGATGTTAAAAATCCAAAAAATGTATTTCCTTTCTTGGATATAGTAAGGAGATTGAAATATCGTTAAAAAAAATATTAAAAAGAGTTCTAAAGCAGAAGGTTATAGCATAATTTTATTAACTACTAATGTTTTTCTTATGAATGGGTTTGCAGATAGGTGAGATTATTCCAAAAAAAGAAATCCAGTTTTCTCACTTAAAAGGAAAAATCATAGCAGTTGATGCTTTCAATGCTATTTATCAATTTCTTACAACTATTAGGCAGCCAGATGGCACTCCATTAAAAGATTCTAAAGGAAACACTACCAGCCATTTGTCAGGATTATTTTACAGAAACATGAATCTTATTCTTGAGGACATTAAATTAATCTATGTTTTTGATGGCGAATCTCCTGAAATGAAAAGAAAAACTTTGGAAAATAGAAAAGAAATAAAGGATTATGCACGAGAAAAATACCAACAAGCAGTTAAGGAAAAAGATATAAAAGCAATGGGAAAGTATGCAAGGTCAGATGTCTCCTTAGACGAGCAAAAAATAAAGGAAAGTAAGGAACTTTTAATTGCGATGGGCATTGCTGTTTTACAAGCTCCAGGAGAAGGAGAAGCGCAGGCAAGCTGTTTAGTTAAAGAAGGAAAAGCCTACGCAGTTGCCTCTCAAGATTATGACTGCTTGTTATTTGAAACTCCTAAATTAATCCAAAATTTAAGTCTTGCAAGAAAACGAAAAACTATCTCTGGTTTTAAAGAAGTTTTCCCTCAAGTAATCGAGTTAAAAAATGTCCTAGAAGAATTAAATCTAAACCAAGAGCAACTTATCTGTCTAGGAATTTTAACTGGAACAGACTATAATCCTAAAGGAGTAAAAGGCCTTGGTCCAAAAAAATCACTGAAAATAGTCCAGGAATACAAAACAAAAGAAAGAATTTTTAATGCTATAGAAAAAGATGAAAAATTTGAAAAATATGAGATAGATTTTGACTGGAACATTGTATATGATCTCATAAAAAATCCAGACATATACAAAAACCAAAAAATAGATTTTCCAAAAATAAATGAAAATAGAATTAAAACTCTTTTATTAAACTATGAATTTTCTGAAAAAAGAATTGATAGTCAATTAGAAAAACTAAATGAAATAGAAAAACAAAAAGGACAGAAGACGTTGTTTTAATAAAGAATAATAAAGTTCTTATACTAACATGCCTCTAGAAAAAAATTCCAAGATAATAGACTTTGCATTAAAAGATAAAAATGGGAAAGTCCATACATTAAGTAATTATAATGATAAAATTGTTATTTTATATTTTTATCCAAAAGATAATACACCAGGATGTACTATTGAAGCAATTGATTTTACTAATAATAAAGATGCGTTTGACCAACTTGATGCCATAGTAATCGGGATATCTGGAGGCAATGAAAAAACCAAGACTAAATTTTGCGAGAAACATGGTTTAAATGTTCTATTATTGTCTGAACCTGATTTTGAGATTTCTAAAAAATATAAAGTTTATAGTGAAAAAAGTTTTCTTGGAAAGAAATTTATGGGAATTAAAAGAACAACGTTTATTATCCAAAATGGAAAAATAGTAAAAGTTTTTGATAATGTAAAGCCAACAGGACATGCACAAGAGGTTTTAGATTTTTTGCATGAATTAAGGAATAAACGCTAATCTTTTAAACTTTATTTCTTTAATCTATTTATGGATTGGCACTTGCTATCTGAAAAAGAGGTAATCGAAAAATTAGGTCCGAGTGAGACTGGCTTAACCAACTTACAGGCATCTGAAAGATTAAAAAAATATGGAGAAAACAAAATAACGAAAACTCATAAATTCAGCGTGTTAAAAACGTTTTTAGACCAGTTCAAATCATTTCTCATTATACTACTTATTCTCGCAGCTTTACTCTCTTTTTTCATGAAATCAAAATTAGATTCTATAACCATTCTTATAATAGTTATGATTAATGCAGGTTTAGGTTTTATGCAAGAGTACAAGGCAGAAAAAGCGCTTAATGACCTAAAAAAGTTATTAGTTCATAAATCAAAAGTACTAAGAAATAACAAAGTTATGGTTATTAATTCAGAATTAGTAGTTCCTGGAGATATTCTCATTATAGAAGAAGGGAATAAAATAGTGGCTGATGCTAGGATTATAGAATCAAATGGACTAAAAATTAATGAATCTTCTTTAACTGGCGAGAGCATACCTGTTGAAAAATCATCTGAAAAATTGATAAACCATGTACCATTAGCAGACAGAGTAAACATGGTATATCAAGGAACAGAGGTTGTTTCTGGAAATAGCAAGGTGATAGTTGTTAATACAGGAATGAATACTGAAATTGGAAAGATTTCAGAGCTAGTGCAAAAAGTAGAACCAGAAAAAAATCCATTCAGAGAAAGGCTTGATAATTTTGCAAAAAAAATAGGAATATTAGTTATTTTTATTTCAATTGTGATAGTCTTTTTATTGAATGTTACTGGAGTTGAGATATTTAATTCATTTTTAGTTTCAGTAAGTCTTGCAGTTTCAGCAATTCCAGAAGGACTTCCAGCAGTTATTTCCCTTAGTTTGGCTTTTGCAACGAAGAGAATGATAAAAAATAATGTGTTAATAAGAAAGCTTCAGTCTTCTGAAACTCTTGGAAGAGTTACAGTAATTTGCACTGATAAAACCGGAACTCTCACTGAAGGAAAAATGGAAGTTACAACAATTTATGCAAATGGAAAGATAAATCCATTAAAAGGAAAAGAAGCTCTTCTAAAAATAGGAATATTATGCAATAAAGCCCAAGTAGAAGAAAAAGATGGAAAAGATAATTTTTTAGGAGACCCAACAGAAATTGCTCTCTTAATATCTGCCCAAAATAATTTTATGGATAAAAGAGAAATAACAAAACAAGAACCAAAAATAAAAGAATTTCCTTTTAATTCTGAAAGAAAAATGATGTCTATTATCAGGAAATCAGAGGGAAAAATAATTTCATATGTGAAAGGAGCTCCTGAAAAAATAATTGAAAGATGTAGGTATGAACTGATAGATGGAAGGAAAATTGAAATAGATGATAAGGACAAAAAAAGATTGTATAATGTATACGAAGAAATAGCAAAACAGGGGTTAAGAGTATTATCCTTTGCTTATAAAGAATTTCCTCTATACATGAAAAAGGAAGAAATAACTGAAGAGAATGCTGAAAATGATTTGATTTTTGTAGGATTTCAAGGAATGATTGATCCTCCACGAAAAGAAGTGAAAGAGTCTGTTGCTTTATGTAGAAAAGCTGGGATAAAAGTTATTATGATCACAGGAGATTCAAAATTAACAGCAGAAGCAGTTGCAAAAGAAATTGGTTTACAGGGAAGGTCTATTGACTCGCGAGAATTAGAAAAAATATCTGACAGAGCGCTTTTGATGATTATGAAAGATATAGTTATTTTCTCTAGAATTTCTCCGCAAGACAAATTAAGAATTATTAATCTTTTAAAACAGAAAAATGAAATTGTTGCAATGACCGGGGATGGTGTCAATGACGCATTGGCTTTGAAAAGAGCAGATATTGGAATAGCAATGGGTATAAGAGGAACTGATGTTGCGAAAGATTCTTCTGATATAATTATTACAGATGATAATTTTTCTTCTATTATTCTAGGTGTTAAGGAAGGAAGAACAATCTATGATAATACAAAAAAATTCATTAAATATTTATTAGCTGCAAATTTTTCAGAAGTAACTATTGTTTTGTTAGTAATTCTCATTTGGAGAAATCCAGAGCTTCTTCCTTTATTGCCCCTACAAATTTTATGGATTAACCTAGTTACTGATAGTTTTCCTGCCCTTGCTTTAAGCGCAGAATCTTCTGAAAAAAATATTATGAAAAGAGGCCCATCAAAGCATGAAATTTTAAATGGCATAAAAATCTTCATTATTGTTGGTGGAATACTTTCTGCTATGATAGGATTATTTTTCTTTGTGAAAAATATAGAGGATATAGAAAAAGCGAGGACAATGGTAGTAACTTCTTCCATAGTATTTCAAATGCTTCTTGTTTTTAATTCAAAATCAGAAAAATCAGTTTTCAAATCTCCTGTTAATAAGTATTTATTTTATGCTGTTGCGTTTTCATTATTTCTACATGTTCTTGCTTTATACTCTCCTCTTAATTTAGTATTCCAGTTTGTTCCGCTTAACTTAAAAGAATGGTCCACAATAATCCTGTTAGGATTTTTAGGTTTTATTATTATGGAGTTGGTGAAGATGAAAACCTAAATCACTTAAGTAACTAATAATATAATCTTCCAATATAGTTTCCTTCTCTTATCATTTCAGAGAGTTCATCAATAAATTGAGGCTCGTTTCCTAAACTCTCAGGAAGTAAAGGACTTGGGTGTAGAGTATAACCCAGCCTTGAAGAATTATCAGTATAATTGGTTCCATTTATACAACAAGGGCATACAAGCTGAATTGGAATTTCATTAGTTTGCGTTTTTGTAACATCATCCCTTCCCATATTATAAATGTGATGATCAGCAATTAATACTGCTTTATCAGGATCTATTCCTACATGTGACAAACCTTCTTTTACATTACCATCTATTCTTTTTCCATGTCCATACCACTGATAGCTATCTTTATTTAATTTATATCCCCTAATCTGATAATTAGATAGTTTTGTATGATCACGTCCAATAATTGGAACTCCTTTTGCTTCAAAAAATTGATAGATATTTGATGCTCCATCTGGCCATTTCATCTTGCTGGATAAATGATCATCTAATCCATACTCTATAACTGCTAATTGCTTGCCTTCTTTTTTATAATGCTGTATTACTCTATCAAGACTATCAGCATAATCATGGTCACATCCAACAAGTTTTAATAAATCATAAACACCACATAAATGTCCTTTAAGTTTATCAATTAAATTTTTCCGATAATCCATATATTTATTACAATGTCTATCTTCTTCATTAAGTTTTTTTTCTTCACGAACTTTCTTCCATCTTTCATCGCTAGTTAATCCTTTAAATCTTTCATCTAATTGAGCTGCTTCAGGACTTTCTAATCCTAGCAAATAGCTTCTAATATCATTATCCATATTACCACCAATATAATCTTCATCTATTTGAATTATCTGTAAGGTTTTATCAGTAAAAATCTGTTCATATCTTTCTTCTGTAATCATATCATAGAGGTATCTAGCATTTCTTTTGCCATCTTGAACTCTTTCATCTGTATTATCTACACATTCTAAATCAACAATATCCTCTAGTTTTTGAGCAAGTGCTAAAAAGAGAGGATTTTCTCCTCTGCAATATAATAATGCTTTTTTCTTCGGTTTATTTGAAGTTGATTGTTCTGTCATTTTTTCTTAAATTCTAATCTTATTTATTTTTTATTTACTTAATAGTGATAGTATAAAGGGCTTTATTAATTTTATTGTCTCATAAGGGGGTTGTAGTTAGAAAGATTTATTAATGGTGTAATCTAATTTAGCATATGGATTTAAGACTTTTGGAGAGCATTGGTTTAACACAAGGAGAGGCAAAAGTATATTTAGCTTTGCTTAAATTAGGAGAAACAAAAACAGGACCATTAGCCAAAGAAGCACAAGTTTCATCATCAAAAGTATACAAAATTCTTGATAGATTAATTAACAAAGGACTTGCAGGACAAATAACAAAAGGCAAAATACAGTATTTTTCTTCTATTGAGCCTAAAAGGTTAGCAGAATTCATAGATAAAAAAGAAGAGGAAATTGAAAAAGAAAGAACTATCATTAATGATATACTTCCTGAATTAGAGTTGATTCGCAATTCTTCTAAGAAACCAAATGCAACAATATATGAAGGATTTAAGGCAATTACAAATTTTTTTAAGAATATTCTAGACGAATTGAAAAAAGATGATGTTTATTATGTTATTGGTGCAAATTATGGAGATGTGAAAGGATTAAGAGAATTTTTTTACAATTATCATTCTCAGAGAGCTAAAAAAGGAATTATAGTAAAAATGTTAGCTAATTATAATGTGAAAGGAAATTTGGAAAAAACAACTCACAAAAAAGCATACATAAGATATCTCCCAGAGTTATTTGCTTCTAAAATGCAAATTACTTTTTACAAAGATAAAGCTTTTATTCATTTAGTTACTAAAAATCCCTCGGGATTTCTCATCTATAATGAAGAAATAGTGAAGAGCTTTAAGAGCTATTTTGAAACTTTGTGGAAAATTGGGAAACAACAATGAAAGCACAAATATTTTTATAGTGCTAAAAACTAATATATACAACAAAATGGTGGGAATAAGCTTAGTTGTTATACTTATATTGGTAATAACAGGTATAGTTGTTATAAGCATGAGTCATTTAAAACATAAATTCTTTATTTTTTTCCTTATACTTATAGCTCTCTTTCTCTATTCCACGATGATTTTAGTAACAAAACAAAATAGTCTTGATTTTTCATCTCCTAAAGGAGTATTTAACGCAATAAAAGTATATACTGGATGGCTTGTTAATGGTTACCATAATATGAAAGACATAACTGGAAAAGCAATAAAAATGGATTGGGCATCAACTAATAAAACCCAGAATGAAAAATGAGAATAATAATGTTTATAGTATTTTTCCTGCTGGTAGGAGCTTTTTTTATTATATCAGAAAATAATATCCAAATGAATAATACTGAAAATTTTAAATCTTTTTTTAGTGTATACACTTCATGGTTATTTGAAATTTTTGATAACACAAAAGAACTAACTGGATATTTTATAAGGATGGAATGGCTTCCTGAAAAGTAAGATTGTTAGATATTTCTTATTTCTTCTATCATATTTTTTAACTTCTTACTATAATGTAACAGGGATAATATTATACCTAATATAAAAGCCAAGATCAACCCACCCTTAGTAATATTTTCTGGTAAATTATCACTTAATATAGTAGAAATAACTGCGGTTCCTAAAATAATAACAAAGATATTTTGTTTGTTTAAGAGATGATTATATTCTAAGTCTTTAATATTTTTCTCTTTCTGTTTTATAGTAACCATCTTATTGAACGTCCATAAAATAAAAAAATCCTACAAAAGCGAGTATTAATCCAGTTACAAATGCATTTAAACCAATACTTTCAATTAGACTATATAATGGTTTTGCAATCATAATTAAAACTCCCAAAATAATGAAAACTATGGACCATGCCCTTTGAATATTTGGGTTTCTAAATGGAAACATTATCTATCACACTCTTTTTAATGATATTATTTAGATTATTTTATTTAAAACCATTTCGCTTTGAAATTTATTAGGATTTATTTTTTGCTAATCGAAGATTTGAAAATTTGTTACCCAAAAACTATTAAATATATAAATTATCTTTTCTCAATGACTTAATGCCGCAGTAGCTCAGTTGGTGAGAGCGCATGCATGGTAAGCATGAGGTCGGGAGTTCAATCCTCCCCTGTGGCTTTATACAGGTTCAATCGTAATCTCTTTCAATATTTCCTCTAGCTGTTTTTTCTTTATCAGAGCCTTCTTCACTATATGTTACTCGAATATCCCTGCTAAACCTATTATCTCTATCACAATCAAAATCAAATCTTTCTTTTTCGTTTTTTTCTAATATAACATCTTCATCAAAATCATCACAGTCTTCAATTTCTATCATCCCAATTCTTACTGTTTTATCTCCTCTATTTTTTATCCATAATGTTATTTCATCACTATTTATATCAAAATCAGAAACAGAAAAAGGGCTGCCTAAATAAGCATCTTCGTTGATATCCCTATCCCTGTCTCTATAATCATCTTTATCATCACAAATGCCATTTCGGTTATTATCATAACAGCATTTATTTCCTATTTTTACATAAGGATATTCACAAAAATTATAGGTTATTTCTTTAACAGAAAGTTCATCATTATCGCATATGTAATTAATATTTTTATCTAAACAGCAACCAGAACCATATCTCATGTATGGATAACTACATAAAATTTCATCAGTTTTATCATAATCAATTTTCAGGATAAGATTTTCATCAGGGTAATTAATATTTTCTTCTTTTTTTTCATCACTATATTTAATACTAAAACCAGAAAGATTTGCTACTAGAAATATGATTAATAATCCTATTAAGATAATAACAATAATTAAGAGTGCTATAGCTGGAGCTGTTTGAGATTTTTTCATTTTAATTAAAGGGAAAAATAATATTTAAACGTGAGTCACCACTTAAAATGAACACTGAACTTTTGGTTTTACGTGAGGGACTTTGGTGTGTTATAAGGGGATTCAACAAAAGTTTACGAATACATAATTTTATAAACAAAATTCTTTTAAGAAAAGCATGGCCAAGAAAAGCAAAGAACCTAATGATATAGAAAAACTGAAAGAAGAATACGAAAAATTATCCAAGAAATATTCTCTTCCAGATTATAAAAAATTGAATGAATTGTTTGACATTGAGGAAGTAAACCCGGAGACAGATTTTTTATTAAGGATAATTAGAAGAAAAATAATAGAAAAAATATCAAATTACTTTAGATTTATAGAGATTATCCTTAATCCAAGCATGGCTCCATTATTTTTGCATAAAAAATTAAAAAATATACATTCAGAAGAACGCGCGTTATTATCAAGGATATATGAACAAATAGGAAATTTAGAAGCTGAAACAATTCTTCTTGATTTAGAGTATTCAGAAAAAGCCGAAGCAGAATTTATAAAAAAATTATTTCATACATTTAATAACACTATAAAAAATGATTTGATTAAATCAATTAAAAATTTGATTAATGAGACTAATGGAGAAAATAGAGAAATTAAAGGGAGTTATCTTGGATAAATATATCTAGTGAAATTACCTAATTAAGTTTTTTGATATGAAGCTATATAATAAGTTATAACTTTATGTTCATCCAGAAAAATAGAATTTGTTCTTTCGAATCCAGGCATCAGAGAACTTATATATCTACATTTATCTAATGGTAAATTAATCATCCCCATTAGAACTAAAGTGCCGTCATCTTTCAATAATCTTCTTGCATTTTTGTATCTTGATTGCATCAATCTGAACCTCGCAGATTTATCCATTCTTATTTCTTCCATATAACCAGGAATAAATTCTTCTTCCCAAGTCGCGTGTTTAAAATACATAACATCAACAGAGTTTGGTTCTAATGGAAAGAAGTCATCCCTGTGATTTCCAACAAATAATCCTACATTCTTATTTCCTGATCTTGATGTCCTTTTTTTTGCAGCATCAATTTGTTCTGTAGATATGTCATATCCAATAAATTTTTTATCTGGAAAAAGTAAAGCAAGTGCATTTAAATCAAGTCCAGTTCCACAACCACAATCAACAATTAGCCTATCATTATCATCTAGATTTTCAGCAAGAATGCTCAATAAAGTTATATCTGTTTCCCATATTCCACAAGCTACAGTTAAATCATAGTTTTCACCTACTTCATCATTCAAACATTCTGTTAATTTTTTAGCTTCAGCAAATTGTTTCCTGCGACCGAGATGCTCGAGCGATTCAATTCTTCTTATTGCTTCATTTTTATCTCTAATATATCTCTCTTTAACACTCTCATATTTTTTAATATCACGGAAAGGAAGAAGTTCCCACTCGTAGTATGTCCTTATTGCCCTGGCTTTAGAGGTATCTGGGATTCTTTTTCTCGGATTTGCTTCATATTCATCTGCTAGTTCAACTAGCTGTTTCATAAAAAATTTTAGTAATAATCACTTTTAATCTTTTCTGTTCAAAAAAACCTTGTTTCTATTTCAAGAGACGCAACAGGCATAAATATTTTATTGTTATATAATATACTAGGATGAATTTCTCCTATTATTCCAACTTTTTTATTGTTAACAATAATTTCTCCACATCTCCCATCAATAAAACTTGGATGACTACTTTCTTTCATCTCATAAGATAAGGTAAACATCTTCAAGAGGTATTCTAAAACCTGCTTTATTTCAGTAAAATTTGCTTTTTCATGGCATAAGCTAATGCATAATCTTTCCTCCTCCTCAATAGCATTTTTGTTACTATAAAAAACAGTTCCTACCTCAAAAATTTTTTGTGGATAAGAAACATCTGTATTCTCGCTTAATATTTCTATTGAGTTTGCTAACAAGGAATCCCTTAAGATATTTCTTTCAGTTTTTGAATCAACAACCTCTATCAATTTATCTCTAAAATCTTTGTAACCAATTTTTTTGAATTGCTTTTCTTTCGTTGATAAATGATAACTAGAGATTTCCAAAAGCCCTGAACCAATTAAAACTTCTGAAATTTTTCTTTTAATAATTCCAGTTTTACTTTCTTCTCCGATTGTTGAAATAGCAGGAATTTCTGCCTCAAAATTTTCATATCCATATGCAATGGCTATTTCTTCAGCTAAATCAATTTCATGAAGAATGTCAGTTCTGTATGATGGAATTAAGGCATAGTATTTATTCTTTTCCTTTGAATATCCAATTCCCATTTTTGATAAATTCTCTTTTATTTCATTCTCATTAAAATGCATCCCTAAATTTTTATTTAAAAATTCAGGAGAAAAAGTTATTTTTTCAGCTTTCAGATTAGGAGAAAGATATTTTTTGCGTTCTCCTTTGTCTTCAATTTCAACAGCATAAATTCTTCCATTAAAATCAGAAAGGACACTTACAATAATATTCAGTGTTTTATCGAGATACTCTTTATTAAATCCTGAGCATTCTATAAAAACATCTTTTGTTTTTTCAGTTATCTTTCCGGTTTTTTCTGAATTAATAATAGGAGGCATGCTCAAAATTTCTCCTTTTGAATCTTCAAAAATAGGGTATACTTCACAATCTTTCAATAAATAACCATATTCTTTTCCTTTTGGATGTTTGCTTAAAATTTGTTTTGCATTTATTATTTTTGGAAAATCTAATGGTTGAAAAGCAATTTTTTCTGGATTTCTTGCGAGGAAAGTTATAGGAAGTCTAATTTCCTCGAGAGGATAAATTCCTATTGCAAGTTTTTTTCTATTTCTCCCGTAACTTGCATGAAGCTTTTCTTGCAGTTCTATAATTTCCCTTATCTTACTTTCATCAAATTTAATTCCTTTAACAATAGCACAAGCAGTATAAGGTCTTACTTTTTTAACACTTTTCTCAATGACTACCCTATAGTCTTTTAATGGTTTTTCAACCCTATAATTAATTAATCCTTTATCCTTTCCTAAAAAAGCTAAAAATGACCTAGTAAATCCATGCAATGACAGAAGATCCGGCCTATTAGGGAAAACTTCTATACTTATTTCATTATCATTTATACTATCAATAGGAGTTCCAAACATACTTATCCTATTTTCTATTTTCTCATCTATTTTTCCTATTTTCTTTTCCAGCTCTTTTCTATTTAATGTAAGGATTGTCATTTTTTTATTTTTTCAGCTGTTAATATTAAATTATAAAATTTATAATCTAACTGTTCAGCAAACAAATCAACTTTAGGATTAACATAAACTTTTTTAGAAACTCTTATTTTTAAATCATGCCCATTTAACCATTTTTCAGCTTCTTTATAGTTTTTCCATTCTATAAAATGAGTATTTACTTTTGGACCTATCGGTAATGAAAAAATAAATACAGAATTATCAGGACTTTCTTTTACTATTTTTGATAGATATTTACTCGGATTTTTTACGTGTTCAATTGAATCTATGAATAAATACAAATCATAATCTCCAGGATATTCATAATCATTCATATCCACTTTTTTAAAAAATATTATTTCTTTCCAATTTCTGTCTAAATAATTCAATAATTGCTCTGCAAACTTGAAAGCAGAGTCATAAACATCAGCCAAAGTTAATTTAATTTTTCTCGTTTTTAATACAGATTCTCTAATATATTTTGTAGGAACTCCAAAACCTATATCTACAGCGTCTTTTATGTCCAGTTTTTTAATCATTTTCATTATAGTTTTCTGTCTTTCTTGATGCCAGCTTTCCTTCAATAAATTATGAAGATGTAAAACAAACCTCATAGATAATGACTCATAAATTTCATTTCCATATTTAGATATATCTAAATCATAATCCACATAAGATTGTACAACCTTGTCTTTTGTTAAATCAAGTTTTGATAATAGATAATTAATCTCATTCTTATATTTAGGATAATCTATCACAGACTTAGCAAAGTTTCTTAGTTTAGTCTCTTTTGTTTTTATATTCATCTTTTTGTCAACTCCTGCAATGGTTTAAAATCTCTAATAGGTAATAAAGGTTTTTCTATAATTCTGCCTTCATTTTTATAAATCTTATATGCATTTGCTTTTTTTAAAGAAGTTATTATTCTGTATTTATTATCAATGATCTCTAATGCAGAGCAATTATTTAAAGCAATAGCAAATCCTCCTTGTTTTTTTATCATTTTTTTTAAAGATGACCTTCTATTTTTTTCAACATCATAATGTGGACATAACATTATATTAAAAAGGTTTAATGCTTTCAGCTTTATTAATTTCTTGCTTTTCTTTTTTCCGAATTTCATAGAATCACTATTTCCATATTTAAACCAGCAAATTGCACCTGCACTTAATCCTGATAAAACAATCCCTTTTTTCCCAGCTTGATATAATAATTTATCTATTCCATGCTTCCTCCAGATTTTTAACATTCTTAGTGTATTTCCACCACCAACATAAATGATATCAGAATCTAGGATTTTTTTCTTTGTCTCATTTTTAGGAAGTCTATCTTTTTTTGAGATTAGATACAAAACATCGGTTTTGCATTTTAATTTCTTTCCATAATATTTCGAGAAAATTTCAAAATATGTTCTACTATCTCCACTTGCAGATGGAATAAACAAAACTTTTGGATGTTTTTTTCTTGAAAGCTTAATAATCTCTTCATCTATTTTCCTCGTTTCAATTTTATATCCAGGCCTTCCTATTTCACCTCCTCCGATTGCAACTATTTTCATTTTCTCATAACTACATTTAATTTACTGTCTAAATTATCAAATCTGTCATTCAAGTTAATAAATTGGAAATTCATTTCTTTTCTCATAACATCCAAATCATGTTTTACTCTCATAAATCCTATTGTCGTATTTTTTTCTATTGAAAAAATCTTTCTCCAGATAAGCATCTCTGAAGCAGCTACAAATAAAGCAATAGTAATCAATGCGTCTATTTCTGGTGGAGATCCGCTTAATAGCCATAAAGCAATAGCTACTATAGCTGAAATAAGAATCCAAAATATTATATCTTCAATTTTTATCATATTATACTTCTAAATAATACATATATTCCTAGTATAATTAGTATTATAATTAATATCCAAAATAAAATCTCCATTATATTAATTTTTCCTTTCATTTATTCAATTCCTATTAATAAAAATCCAAATTTTTTAATATCATCTAGAACATGCATTTCGGTCGGATTAAATTTTGTAACAAAATTTACTTTTTTCTTAATACTTCTTCCAGTGTATTCTTTTGATTCCGGATCATACTCTTCTAAGATTAATATATCTCCTTCCTTTATACTAAAGTCAGCTAGCCTAACTTCAAATTTCTTTTTTCCATCTATTATTTTTTGAAAATGTTCTGGCCAGGTTTTCTTTTTTATTTCCATCTTATTTATTCCAAACTCTCATTTCTCTCAATTTATTAATATCATTCTTGTACATCTCTCTTAAATCAGTTATATTAAAAAATTCCATAATAATCCTGTCAAATCCAGGTCCCCAAGCTAAAACAGGAATATGCTTTCCAAAAATAGGAACTGTAACTTCTGGACGAAACATGCCAGCACCTCCTAATTCAACCCACTCCTTTCTAATAGGATGAAAAATATCTATTTCTAAACTTGGTTCTGTGTAAGGAAAATAGCCAGGTCTTATTCTAATTTTTTCATATTCCATTTTTTTGAAAAATTCTTTTAAATAACCTAATAACTGTTTGAAATTTGCATTTTCATCAACTACAATTCCTTCTGTTTGATTAAATTCAAAGCCATGGCTCCAGTCAACTGTTTCATTTCTGAAACACTTTCCTAATGCAAAATATTTTGCAGGAAATTCCTTATTCTCCTTAATTTTCTTAAGGGTTTGAGCTGATAAACAGGTAGTATGAGTCCTTAAAACAAGTTTCCTGCTTTCAGACTCTTCCCATTTTTCTCCCCACCCCTTTCCTACTATTTTTCCTTCATGAGCTTTTCTAACATTATCAACTAATTTTTTATCATCTATCTTTACTTCTTTCCATTTAATAAAAAAAGTATCTTGTAACTCTCTAACAGGATGGTCTTGTGCAGTGAATAATGCATCAAAATTCCAGAAACTGCTTTGAATTAAATTTCCTTCCATTTCTTTGAATCCCATCTCAAGCCATATTTTTTTTGCATAATCAATTGCCTGGTTAATAAAATGTCTTTTTCCTCCATAAATTCTTGGAACACTACTCATAATATCATATTTCCTTAGTTTCTTTTTTTTCCATACAGAAGATTTGATAACTTCAGGCGTTATAGACTCTATAAGCTCTTCATCTAATCTTTCTTTCATTAGCAATTTCCATGTATAGTTAACAATAACATTTACAATTTTTTTATCTTGTAGTTCAATTATTTCTTTCCTGTTTTTCAGATTTTCAAAGGCATATTTTTCTTCTAGAGAGAGGTCATCAAATTTTTTTGGTAATGACTCTAAGAATTTTTCCTCTAAACTTTTATGAGAAAGCTCTTCTTTTTTTCCAGTTAATATTATATTCTCATTAACTACATTAATCAAAGCTTTTTTTTTCAATACTCCAATACTGGCCTTAAATTCATTATCATTCAATCCTGTTGATGTCTTGGCGTCATTCAATGAGACACTGTTTCTTTCAGCTATAAGGTTCATAAGTCTCCTTTCAGGAAGCCCTTGTCTTGAATAAAGTACACCATTAATACCAAGCTCAACTAACTTTTCTGTTTCAATTTTCAAAGAAACAATTTTTTTATTAGAGAGAAATTCTAAAGCTCTCATAACACTCGTTTTGTCTAATCCAGATTTTTCAGATATTTTGTCCAAATTCCCTTCATTAAGAAAAGGAATTATCTTTCTTTCCAAAAGGCTTAGGTATTCTATTGTCTTTTTGATATCTTCTTTATCTATCATTTAAAATAAAGCACTATTGGGTTTATAAGATTAATCTAAAAATAAGTAAATTAAAGCTAGATATGTTAAAAATAGTAAAGTATAAATATTATCTAATAACCATTATTATATGATAGTAGATATAGATCCAATGTCTGTAGAAGATATGGAAAGAGTGTTAAAACACCTTCCTGAATTTGATCCAAGATGTGATTTTATTAAAGTTGAGTTATATGATTTTAGTCCTTCTGATATATTGAGGCAATCCCGAGATATTACAGTAAAGTTAGGTTTAGATTTAGACGAGAGAGTCCCGGTTTGTTATGAAACTAGAGTTATTGAGCCAACAAAAGATAAATTATTAAGAATATATAGATTAGAAAGAGAAACTAGAGAATCGGAAAATATGAAAAAACGTTGTCAATTTATAAGCTTTAAAACGGCAGAATGGTACCCAGGAGAATTAGATATAATGCTTAATCCTCTTAGTGTAAATATAATTTGTTATGGAGATATTCCTGATTACATTCGCAGAATGAGAGAAGAAATAAAGGGTGCCGTAGAATATTCGATAAAATTATCCAATCATTAAGTTTGATATTTATTATCAGTTAACAATTAAAATTTAAACAGCTCTTCTCGCCAATTTCGTATCACTTCCTAAAATTAAAAATAAACTAATTATATCCTGTTTATTATATTTTTCTTTAGGAAAAACAGTTAATTCACATCCTATTTTTTTACATAAAAAAATATTCTGCTTGATTCTGCTTAAAACAAGTTATTTATCTTTTTTATTTAATTTTTTTAATTCATTAATATCTAATCCAATTCTAATATTATTTTCTTTAGCTAATTTAGCAAAAACTTCATTTAATCCTGAATCCCTTTGTTTTAGTTTATCTTTTCTATTATGAAAACTTAAAAGCAAAACATCAACATCTTTCATTTCAAGGATTTTTCTGTTATAATCATCATCTTTGGAGATAACAATAATTTCCTCTTTTGGAACTTCTTTTTTTATTTTTTGTATCTGCCTACGTACTTCATTAATGTTTAAAGTATCAATTATCATAATAATTATAGACTTATTTTATTTAAAAAACTAATGAATAAAAAATCTTATCCAATAACCGTTCCAACAAAATGCTTTTCATTTAATAAATTATCAAAATTTTTCATATCACCATCTATAACAAACGTTCTTATTTTATATTTTTTAATAATCTTTGCAGCAGTTTGGTCAATAACAAAATGCTGTCCTGGACGAAATTCAATTTTTTTAGCCATTTTTAAAAAATCTTTATAATTAATATAAGGAATGAACTTCGCATTTCTATATTTCCTAGGACTTTTATCATACAATCCAGGAACATTTGTCATGTTAATAAATACGCTGTTAAAATGCTTTGCAAGTTTTGCAGCAGTTGAATCTGATGTTTGTTTTTTAGAATATCTTAAAGCACCACAAATAACTACGTTATACTTTTTTAAATGCTCTTCAATATCTTTCATATCTTTTGGAATGGTTTTATTAAATCTCCTTCCAAAAAAATAAATTAAAAATTTTGCGTTTAATTTAGTTGCCTCTATTCCTAACAAGGATTGAAACATTCTTTTCCTAAACATTTTCTGTTCTTCTAATCCATTAATATAATTTCTAGCAGTTTTCCCTCCACCACAAACAAGAATAAACCTATATCTTCTTGAATTTTTCAGAATAACTTTTTTAAATTCCCTTAAAAATTTCACGTTGATTACATCAGGAATTATTAAACTCCCTCCAAGACTAATAATTACTACCTCTTTCATGTGAATAATAAAAAAGCAAATTATTTAAATATTCTCACATATATAATATAGAATAATAATAGTTTTTAAGAGACTTTAAATGATGTAACCATGACTGAGAAGGAATATAGGTCTGTTGATTATGTATGTCAAAAGCTTAGAGAGTCTATAATTAGATTCCTTCAGCAAAAAGCAGGAGAATTTCCAAATTCTTATCATTATTATCCTAGAGAAGATAGAGGGATAATCTATTATAAAATTCAGGGATTAGAAACTACTCTAACAATTACAAGTGGTGGATTAAAAGAAAACTATAACATGCTTGAAGTTATTGACCAAAATGGAAGAGAAATATGTAGAGAGGAAAGTTCAATAAGGCCTGGAAGAACCGGAACCCATAGAATATCTGAAGCTTATCTTGCAAAATTTATAATGGAGAGAATTGAAAATATCAAGAAAGCTTTGTCTAAACAATAATCTCTAGACACTAAATAATTTATTATCTTTAACATCAAAAATTTTTAATCTCGCTCCACAATCTAACCATCCATGGGCATAATTTAAACATGCAAATGCATTAACATAATCTTTTTTTTCTTTGAAATAAAGCGAGTCTTTCAAGTAACATTCAACCATCAATAAGATTTCTTCAGATTGTTTCTTTTTTCCTATTGAGGACTTTGAATAACCCTGTTTTCCGAGGACTTCAATCTTCTTTGAAGTTGAAGGATTAGGAATTTTAATTCCTAAGGAAAATTCGTCAAAGACTTCAAAATCTCTGATTTTGAATGTATCAGAGAACTTGTTCTCTGAGTCCTTCTTAGAGAATTTTGTTACTCCTATTTTTTCAAAATTCTCTATTGAAACTGATTGCTTTGCAATTTCTAACGCCTTTAATGTTATCACATAATATTTCTCAATTTTTGCTTTTGTTATAAGATTATCCATGAAAATGTATAATAAAAAGAATTTAAATATATTTTCAAACATAAAGTTTTCAATATTTTATTTCTCAAATAAACATTGAATCACCTAAATCATTTAAATAAACCCTATTTTTATTATACAAAAGAAGGTTTTGGGAGAGGAAACTCTCCCTTTTGTTATTCTCATTTATTATCAGGTTTTTAATAAAATGATCTAGACCAAATAAATTTTGAGGTGCTCAAAAACCCTAACACGCCCTAGACTTCACAGGCTGTGTTACAATTCAATTTGATTATTCTCAATAATCAGATAAAAAATTGAAATTTTATTATTGATAGATAATTTTCCTCTTGCTATCCATATTT
>JAGVWY010000055.1 GCA_018304055.1 Candidatus Pacearchaeota archaeon | reverse complement strand
AGTAATAAAATTTGTAGAAAATCCTATTGATGATGTAGATATTATTTTATCAATTAATGAATTAAAAGAAGAAAATGCATTATTGAAAACTGAATTATGTAAGGTAAATCCTCTTTATGCTTTTTGTTAATTTCAAAAAATGATAAATAGAAGAAGAGTTGTGTAAGAAAGATTTTAGTTATGCTTGGTGTTAAGATGAGAAAGAAAATAATAATCATGATATTAATATTGTTCTCAATTTTTATCTTAGCTTATTTTTTACTACAAAAAAATATTATTGGTTTTACTATTAATCAGAATTATTTTAGTGAACAAACTTTAGAGAATTTAAAGGTTAAGGCAAATGTAGAATGTTTAAAAAATTCTCATTGTAATGAGAATTTTGAATGCATTGAGAGTAAGTGCCTACCTAGAGAGAATATAGATTTTTGTGAGAAAGTTAGTCTTTCTAATAATGTTCGAACATTAAAAGTTGGAAATGAATTAAATATTGCTAAACGAGTTCTTACGAGAAGAGATCTCCCTTATCTACTTTCTGATGGAAAGCTTTTTAAGATAATTGATGGAAAATTAATAGAATATTATTATAGTCCAGTCATTATTATTGGAGATAATAGGATTAAAGAAGAGAATTTAGAATATTTTATAGAATCAAAAAAAGATTATCCTGTTTATGTGTACCGATTAATATTTTCTAATCCTATTGATTTTTCTGATCTAGAAATGCAAGGACAATCATTACGAATTTTAGGAGATGAATATATTATCAGCAAGAATTCCAGTAATTTAGTTATAGAACTTATATTAGACAACAAGAAAGTACGATTGGAAAATGGAGAGAAGGTTAAAAATCTTGATGTTAGTTTAGTTAATATTCAAAAAGATGATGACGGAAAAGTTACTCTCATAGATTTTTTCATTAATAAAAGAGAAAATATGAAGATAAAAGAGAAAGAAAAATTAACTGAGTTTATCTTCAATAGATTAGAGCTTTCTTTTGAAATTATGAATACTGATAAAACTGCAGATATAAAAATCGGAGGGAAATGTTGATGATAAAATCCTCTCTTGTGATACTTATCATTATTGTTATTTTCTTTATAATTGGAAATTTACTTTTTTTAATTTATTCTGAAAAACAAAAACCAGTCACAGAAAAAGAAATAAAAAAAGATAAATCAAAAGAAGAAAACAAATTAAGTCCTAAGTTTTATAGCTGGATTGCTCAATATAATCAAACTTATAATATAAGTCGTCCGTATATTAAATGTATTTTTGATAAAACCTGTAACGGCACTTTTCATTTAGAATTACAAATTAGAGAAGAAGAAAATATTTCTGAGAAAGAAAACGTTCTCAAAACTTATGGAAGTATTCAAAATTATTATGGTTCTTACATAAGATTTTTAATGGGAAATCCTTGGGATTTTAATGAACTTCTTAATTTATCTTTCATTGAAAAAATTAGACTTGAAAGGATAACTTCAGATTACGTTCTTGTTTCAGAGGATAAATTACATTATTGTGATAAGGATAATGATTGTGTCAAGGTTCGTTCAGGATGCTGTGGATGTGCAAATGTGGCAATAAATAAGAGATATAATGAAGATTGGAGTGAATTACAAAATTTTTGGTGTAAAGGTATTGGTTGTATTGCTGTTAAAGATACTTCTGAAATTTGTTATGCAGATCCAAAATGTGTTAACAATGTTTGTAAGTTAATTAATGAACCGAAGTGGATTTGTAACAAAACTGGTTTTGTTGATATATGCAAAAGTCTTTCTCAAGAAAAATGGAATAAATCTGACCTTTTAGCAGCTGGAAAAATATATTCTTGTTTAGAAATTTTTGAGATTTGCGATGTTCCTTATAAAGAGGAAATTATTGAAAACGTTACTAATCTCATATTGGCTATAAATATTACTGAGCCTTATGAAAAAGTTATTAAAACAAGCTTTACTCAATTAAAATTAGTTACAAATGAAAATGCCTCTTGTAACTTTTCATCAGATGTTTATTTGTTTAATATTAAAAATAACTCTCTTTTTGGAAAAATGAATTCTATTGATGGGAAAGTTCATACCTATTTATTAGAGAGTTTAATAGATGGAGGACATTATTTTATTAATGCAACTTGTATAAACAATCTTGGAGAATTGAATGAAGATGCTATAGATTTTTGGGTAGGTATAATAATGCCTGTTGATTATATTAAGATAAGAACCGGAGGCTTTAAAACAAAAAAAGAGCTTCAGAATTTGTTAGAAGATTATGAATTTTATGATGGAGAAAGTACATTAATTAAATCTACAGAAATATTTGGTTTAGGAGGAAATGTCGAGAAAATTATTATTGATAGTTCTGAGCAAACAGTGTATAAGGCTGGAACAAATCCTAATAATTATTTATTTTACTATAAAGTAATTTTTTCTAAAAATATTGATTTTTCTTCTATGCATCTTTCTATTGCAGAACCTTTAAAAATATTTAAGGAATCTTACAAAGTTCGAGAAGGGTCCACTAATAATAAAATTATTTTGAAAAGACAGGATTCTGATAGAGAATTAATACTTGAAAATAATCAACCTGTAAAAGTAAATGATGATATCATAACCGGAACTTATATTTCTATTAGCAATACCTCTTATGGTGTTTCTCAAATAGAAGTACGAATGGCTATGCAAGATCCTTCTAAAGATTATATCGCTGTTGGTGAATATTATGATGATCCTATCTTTAACAATATTAAACTTACTTTTAAATCATACTCTTCAGAAAATGGAACAGAGTTTTATATAGGGAGAGTGAGAGCTTAAGATGAAAAAACAGATTCTATTTTATATGATATTTTTTTTGGTATTTTTTAGTATAATAAACTCAATTTTTGCAGAACCTATTATAGATCCGGAGGTGTTGGATCAATTTAATCATAGTAAATGGGTGACGGTTGAGGTAACATTAAACAGTTTAGGAAACAAAAGTTTAAATCTCGGACTTCAATCAGATATTCTTTCTAGTCTTACTGATAAAGAATTTAGATTGAGCTATACTTCTTTAAGAGGGAGAGGTTTTTCTGGGAATATAACTTTAGAAGGAATTAAGAAATTAAAAAACAATCCAAATGTCTTAAGGGTATATCTTCCTATTTTTGGAGGGACTTCTCTTCAACAAAGTCTTCCGTTAATTAATGCAACAAAGGTTTGGAATTTAAGTTATACTGGAAAAGGACAAACAATTTGTGTAATTGATAGTGGAATAAATTATACACATCCTAACTTAGGAAATTGTATTCGAACAAATAATATTAGTGATGGTGTATGTAATAAGGTCATTGGGGGGTATGATTTCTATAACACTGATGCGGATCCTTATGATGATTACAGCCATGGAACGCATGTAGCAGGCATAGTGGCTGCAAATGGAACTTTAAATGGTACTGCTCCATATTCTAAAATAGTTGCAGTTAAAGTTACAAATAATCAAGGTAATTGGAATGGCCTAGATCTTGCAGAAGGTATAGATTGGTGTAATGACAACAAAAATCGCTATAACATTTCAGTTATAACTATTAGTTTAGGGACTTTTGATTTATATAATAATGCGACAATTTGTGATACTACCCTGGTTGGCATATCAGCAAATGAAGCGTATAATAACGGCATTTTTATTGACGCGTCTTCGGGTAATAATGCTAATTTAACTCATATGACTCTTCCAGCATGTGCTTCTAACGTAACATCTGTTGGGTCAGTTTACGATAGTGAGGTTGGTGCAAAATCTTTTTGTACTCAGGTAAATGGGTCGGGAAATTGTATTAAGTTTTGTAGTGATATCACGACATATACTGATAAAATGTCTTGTTTTACAAACAGAGGTTTAAATCTTGATTTGCTTGCTCCTGGATCAGTTATAAATTCTACTTATATTGATGGAGCTTATTTTAAGGATTCAGGTACCTCAATGGCAGCTCCTCACGTCGCTGGCGCAGCCGCGTTATTGCTTGAGGCAGATCCTACTTTAACTCCGAATCAGATTAAAACTATTTTACAAGATAAAGGAAAACCAGTTCAGGATATTTTTGATGGTTGTCAGGTAGGAATTCAATGCACTAATCTTACTTTTAAGAGAATTAATGTTTTAGAAGCTGTTAATAGTTTCAAATGGAATTATGAAAAGGGGTGAAATGAGATGAGAATGGGAATGAAAATACTAATGATACTAATGTCAGCAATAGTCTTAATTAGTGTCGCTCAAATTAACATAATTTTTGCTCAGTCAACTTTTATTAGTGGTGTGGAAGTTGAGGATGATGTTATAAATGCTTTGGAAAATTCTGAGTGGGTTTCGGTAACTATAAAGCTACATGATCGTTGGATTTTCTGGAAATCTAACTAGAGAAGGGTTAAATAAATTACTGAACAATTCTGAAGTTAGGTTAATTTATTTGAATAGAGTGGCTAGTGTTACTACAAATGAGACAAATAATAAACCCAAAAATCAAAAAACAAATTCAGAATTAAATATGATATTAATAATCTTATTAATCTTAGCAGTTTTACTGATAGTGATTTATTTAATGTTTAAAAAGAGGAAGAAAGTATGACAATAACAATAAATGAAGGCAGGTACTGTAGGTTATTAATTTATCTTCTCTTAGTTATCTTACTAAGCATGAGTCTATTCTCTGCTGAGGTATCTATCATTAATAATAAAGAGGTTGAGTTAGATGTTATCAGAAAATTAAATGAAAATTCATGGATTTTCTGGAAATCTAACTAGAGAAGGGTTAAATAAATTACTGAACAATTCTGAAGTTAGGTTAATTTATTTGAATAGAGTGGCTAGTGTTACTACGATTGATAGCCTACCATTTATTAATGCAACAGAAGTTTGGGAGAAAGGTTATATGGGAAAGGGTCAAACAATTTGTGTGATTGATACAGGAATTAATTGGTCTCATTCTGATTTGGGTGGATGTTTTAGTTCAGGTTGTAAGGTATTAGGAGGTTATGATTACTACAATAACGATAATAATTCTATGGATGATAATGGACATGGTACTCATGTTGCTGGGATTGCAGCAGCAAATGGGACTTTTAATGGAACTGCTCCTTATGCTAAGCTTATAGCAATGAAGGCTTGTGACTCTACTGGTAGAGATTGTCCAAATACCCCCATCGAAAAAGCTATAACCTGGTGTATAAATAATAGAACTATTTATAATATTTCTATTATTAGCATTAGTATAGGGAATAATGTGTCAAATAACGATACAACTTGCCCTCTTGCTCTTAGAGATGAAATAAACGATGCCCATTCAAAAAACATTTCAGTAATCATTTCTTCAGGAAATAATGGTTATCTTGGAGGAATTTCTTGGCCTTCATGCAGAGGTAATGTCACATCTGTAGGAGCAGTTCATGATGAGATTGGTAATTTAACCTTTTGCGTGCAAAGAAATCCTGCAGGTAATTGTGTAGAATACTGTGATGATTTTGATGCTACTCCTGATAGAGTTTCTTGCTTCACTAATAGAGCTAAAGGTATTCTTGATTTATTGGCTCCAGGAGTAAGAATAAATTCTGCTTCTCATATCGGAGTTGGACATATAACTTTTACTGGTACCTCAATGGCAGCCCCTCACGTAGCTGGCGCAGCCGCGTTATTGCTTGAGGTAGATCCTACCCTAACTCCCACTCAAATAAGAGACATATTGTATAATTCTGGAAAACCAATTCAAGATTATTTTGATACCTGCGACGTTGGTCTGGAATGCACTAATCTTACTTTTAAAAGAATTGATGTTTTAGAGGCTGTTAATAGTTTGTGTCATGTTGGAGAATGGGTTGCTGGAAGTTGTGGAGGGGGAAGTTGTACATCTCCGAAAAGAGAATATACAAGAACCGTTGATCCTCCTCAATGTGCTGAGTCTAGTAAATGTGAATATGACTCTGCTTGTGAGTCTGGAGGAGGGTCTTCAGTAGAAATAACGGTTTGCGCTTCGGGGTGCAATTCTACAACTATTCAAGGAGCTATCGATATTTCTGATGTTAATGATAAAATAATTGTTAATGATAGCAGAACTTATAATGAAGAGCTTTTTATGAATTCAACAACAAGTGGAATTCTTAATTGTAATAATGGGGCTATTATTAGTGGTTCTGGATCTAGTGATACTGGAATCTATTTACGTCGCGGTACCGATGGATTTATCATTAAAGGATGTTTATTTGACTCTTATAGCTGGGGAATTTTTGTTGATAATTCTAGTCACGCGGACATTATTAATGTTGTTATAAATAATAGTGATGTTATAGGGTTGTTGTTAAAGGATGATACATTTGATGTTAGAATAAATAATCTTAGTGTTTTTGAGACAACAGGAGATAACGCGGTTCGTTATGATGGTTATGCATGGTCTGCAAGTATAGTTTCTTTTAATAAAATGGAAGATAGCATCATAAAGAAAAGTGGGGCTGCTGAACTCGTTTGGATTGATTATGGAATTGAAAATCAATTTTTAAGAAGTAATTTTTCTGATGGGGCAGTAAACTTTGAAGGAATTCTTTTTAAAGGGCATAATAATGTTGGTAATCATAAAGTTGTCGATAGTAATATTTTTAATAATTATTTTGGGATTCGTTTAGATAATTCTGATAATAATCAAATAAATAATAATACCTTTTGTCCTTCTAATACAAATAATGATTTTGATGTTTTTTCTTCAACGGGAAATGGTGGAGTTGGCAACAGGTGTGACAAACCAAATAATTGGAATGATGATGGAACTGTTGGATGTACTTATTCTTGTGATTTATCGCCTAAAGTTACTTTACTTTTTCCTCAGAATGGAACAAAAGATAGAGATGCTGAACTTGTTTTTGTTTGTTATTCTGAAGATGATGTCCAATTAAAGAATATAACCCTTTATACAAATATTAATGGATCCTGGACAAAAAATATGACACAAAATATTTCTGGAACTTATAACACAACAACATTTGTTATTCAAAATGTTTCTGATGGGATTTATCTATGGAATTGTCTTACTTATGATAATAATTCTCGTAGCGATTGGGAAAGTACTAATTGGACTGTTAATGTTAGTTTAGATATAAATCCTCCGAATATAACTTCTGTTGAGTCTAATATAACAAATGCGAGTTTGAATGAATATGTAAGAGTAAATTGTACTGCTGTAGATCTTGAAATCAATGTTGATACTTTTTTAATAGAAGCTGATAAGCCACTCTCTTCAAATGAAAATTACTCAACCACCTTATTATTTAATAATACTTTTTATGTGGATATTCAATTAACAGAGTTAGGAATATGGAGCTTTAGTTGTTGGGTAAACGATACTTTGAATAATTTGGCTCATAAATTTGATGGAAGTGTTAATGTTAGCTCAGTCACCGTCCCAAATAACACATACAAATTTTATATTCGTAATGGATCAAACAATGTTGTCGCCTGGTTGGGTAATCAAGGAAACATTGTCTTAAAAGGAAGCTGTTTTTCAGGAGGAACATGCAATAATCCAGGAAATAATAGTTTTATTATTGCAAATGCGACAGATAACCATGTTTCTTTCATTAATGCAAGCGGAGATTTATGTGTCGAAAAGGGAGATTGTAGTGATCAATCAACAAGCTGCAATCCAACACGAAAAGCTTTTATTATTAAAAATTCTTCTGGATATAATATGAGTTACATTGATTATGATGGAGATTTATGTTTAATTGGGAGATTATTTGTACAATCCCTTTAATCTAAAAATGTCAAGCATTTCAACATGAAAAAAATATTAATTATTTTTGATGGTGCAGCAGATCTTCCATTAGATGTTTTTAATGGAAAAACTGCATTTGAATCTGCGTACACTCCTAACTTGGATTTTTTTGCTCGTGAAGGTAAGCTAGGATACATGTATGCTTTAGATGAAAAAACAATTCCTGGAAGTGATAATGCACTCGCGTGTATTTTTGGTAGTGATAGTGAAATTAAAAGAGGTATTATAGAGGCAATTGGTGCGGGAATTAAACTGAATAAGGGAGATGTTGCTTTTAGAACTAATTTTGTTACAATAGATAATCTAAAAAATAGAAATGTTGTTGATAGAAGAGCCGGAAGGAATATAACAACAAAAGAAGCAAATGAACTGGCCTCTGTTCTTAATGAAAAAATAAAATTAAAATGCAATTTTATATTTAAGAATACTGTTCAGCATCGTGGAGTTTTAGTATTAAGAAATAATAAGTTGTCAAGTAATATAACCAACATAGATAATGAATGGCTTAAACCAGGAGAAAAATATGATAAATTTAGTTTTTCTTTTCCTTTAGACAAAAGTGAAGAATCTCAAAACACTGCTAATATCGTTAATGATTTTGTTAACCAGGCCTTTTTTATTTTAAACAATCATATTATTAATAAAGAAAGAGTAAAAAAAGGATTCTTTCCTGCAAATATGATTTTTCTAAGAGGAGCTGGAGATAAAATTACTAAATTAAAAAAATATAACTTATGGATGTCTATAAATGCAATGCCGTTAGAAGTAGGTTTTGCTAAAATTTTAGGCATGAAAAATTTTTCATATGAAATACCTGAAATGAGCTCAATTGATGTGTATGAACATCTTTATCAAATTCTTGATAGCGAAATAAGTTATGCTATAAAAGCCTTACAAAAACATTATGCAGGATTTTCTGGGTGTTACATTCATTTTAAAGAAACTGATGATCCTGGGCATGATAATAAGCCTTATGACAAGAAGAAAATGATTGAAATTATTGATAAAAATTTTTTTGGTTTTTTGAAATCATTTAGCAGAAAACACCCTATTAAAATAGTTGTAACATGTGATCATGCAACTCCTTGTAAAAATAAAGGCCATAGTGCAGATCCTGTTCCTGTGTTAGTTTATGGGGAGGGTAGAGATAATTGTTCAAGGTTTACTGAAAGCGAGGCTAGAAAAGGCAGTTTAGGGAAAATATATGGAAAAGATTTTATGAGAGTTACAGGATTGAGAAAATAATCTAGGGTTTTCTTATATAGATATTATCAACAAGTTTCTCATAAAGCTGAGATTTTGAATAGCCTAATTCTGTTGTTTCAATTGTTGAGAACTTTATTTCAACATTATATCTTTTTTCAATTTCTTTTTTATTTTCAGGAAAATTGTCATGGAATTCAAATATTTTTCTGTCAAAAAACCTTAATGAAGGAGATTCTCCAAGGCCATAAAACATTCTGTTTCTATAGTTAGGATTATCAAGATTGTTTTCAATCAATATTTTTTCTAATTCTTGACAGTGATCTTGCAATAAGAAAAATAATTTTCCATCATAATATCCATCTGTTTTAGTTTTACTTCCAGGTCTTAAAACTCTTGAGATTTCTGAAATAACTTTTAAGGGGTCATAAGGGATTCTAAATTGTGTTCCGAGAAGAGTTATTACATCAATGTTGTTAGTTAACTCTAATGGAAGAAATTCCATCGTTGAAACAATCCAATCATCTATCTTCTTAGTGTATTTGTTTTCTATAGGCATATAATTACTACACATTATGGTCCTTATAGAATCTCCAAATAAATCTTTAGCATAACATAACTGAGTTTCTGCAGATGAAGAACCATCAAAATGCAATATGTTTAATTGTTCTCTTTCATTAAGGAGACTTTCTATTTCTTTTTGAGTTTGCTTGTAAAGATATTCTTTATTATAAGATGTTGGTTGTTTAGGACCAAATGAATGTCTTTGTATCCCAAAATATTTTTTTAGAAATAATTGATATATCTTTCTGTCTAATTCAGAAAATTCTTCTAATCTTGGTTGATTTATTGTTAAGTTTGTCATGTTAAATTGTTTGATGGAACGGGACATAGGAGTGATAGGGTGGTATGGGACAGTGGAGTGAAACTTTATCAGCATAAATTATTCCATCCCTTAAATTTACTTCAATTCCAGATAAATCTCTATTTCCAATCATTGAAAAGGTTTTATCTCCTTCTTCATCCCATTCAATAGAATAATCAGGGTTTATTTTAGAGAATTTTCTTAAGTAATTATTGGTGTTAAAATCAGGAGCTCTGAAGATTTTTGAGTTTTCATTTTTTCTGAATGATAATCCTCCATAGTAACCAAAATTAGAAAATTTTCCTCCTACTATTAATTCTAATCCTTCTACAATTATAGGATAATCAAATTCTTTTATATCAAGAGAATGGGCGAGTTCTTTTGCAATATGTCTATTTGGATAATATCTTTCTAATCCTCCAATTAAGACTGCTGGAATGTCTATATTATAATGTATATCTATATCATTATCACTAATAGAAGTTAATTCTTGAAGAGAGGGTGTTTTTATTCCTATATGGTTTAAAAAAACAATATTAAATAAATTGCACATGGAATATGTTAAATAACGATTAGATATCTCTATTATGTGATCAATGTAAAAAAGAGATTCTTTTGAGAATAATTCATCTGGTTTTGGATTTAAATTATGGAAAGATTGTGTAAGGAATTTATTTTTTTCTTTATAGTATAATTTTCTTTCATTATCAGTTAAGTGGACTTTCATTTCCTTTTTAATTAATTTAGTTTTTTAAATACTGCCTCTCCCTAAGGGGGCAGTAATAATAAGATTTATATAATCAAGAATATTTTTAAGTTATGGAGCTTAATCAATTAAGGGAAATAGGATTTAGTCAGGGAGAGGTTAGTGTTTATGAGGCTTTGTTAGAATTAGGAAAATCAAAAACAGGTGAGATAAGCAAGAGATCTGGAGTTCATAATTCTAAGGTTTATCCAATTCTTGAAAGATTGATCCAGAAGGGATTAGTCTCTTATATCATTAGAAATAATATTCGATATTATCAGATAACAGACCCCCATAAACTAATTAGCTATATACATATTAAAAAAGAAAGACTAAGTGAACAAGAAGATGAAATTAGAAAAATTATCCCTAGAATTATTGAGAAACAGAAACTTTTTGAAGATAAACCATCAGCAGAAGTTTATGAAGGAAAAGAAGGAGTAAACACCATCTTTGAGATTACCTTGGAAGAATGGAAGAAAGGAGAGGATTATTTTGTGCTTGCTCCTGGAACAGAATATTTAAAGAGTTCTGAACTGAACGATTTCTTTTTCAAACATCATCTCAAGAGAATTGAAAAGGGGATTAAGGTGAAATTGATAGCATTAAAATCACAAAGAGATTTTTTTAAAAAATATTATGAAACTCAAAGAAATTATGATATTAGATATACTGATTTTGTTTTGCCAGCTAGTATTAATATAACCAAAAACAGAGTAATAACTACTCTTTGGACGCCCATTCCCACAGCTTTTGCAATTAATTCGTTAGCTGTTGCAGGGAAGTATAAAAATTTCTTTAAAGAGATATGGAAAGTTGCAAAAAATGATTTTTAGTATAACAAATCTTATAAAGAAATTTATTATGCTTAATGTATGATAGTTTTAGATCCAAAAATTGAAAACTTTTGCCTCTCCAACAAAAAGGAGGTAAAATGGTAGTTGTAGATCCAAAAATTGAAAATTTTTGTTTCATCTACAAAAGAGGTAGAAAATGATTGTAGTTGATATAGAAACAAGCGGCTTAGATTATAGTAAGTGTGGGATTTGGCAAATAGCTGCTATGGAATTTGAAGCTCCTGAAAATGTTTTTTTTGAAGAAGCTAAGATTGATGAAGATGATATTATTGAAACGAAAGCTTTGGACATCACAGGAAAAAATGAAGAAGAATTAAGAGAAAAAAATAAACAATCTCAAAAAGAACTTTTGAATAATTTTTTACGTTGGATTAATAAAATTAAGATAAAAAATTTTATTTGTCAGAATCCTCAATTTGATCTTGCTTTCCTGATATCTAAAACAAGAAAATATAAATTTCCTAGCGGTTTAGAATTTTCGATTCCACATAGGGCATTTGATTTACATAGCATTGCTTCATTTAAGTATTACCAGATAAATGGAAAATTTTTAATTGAGGATAATAAAAGTAAAATGAATCTTGGGAATACTCTTAAATTTTGCGGATTAGTTGATAATAGAAAGCATCATAATGCTTTAGAAGATGTCAAGCTAACTGCAGAGTGCTTTTCACGAATCGTTTACGGAAAAAAATTATTTATGGAATTTGATAAATATCCTATTCCAGAGTATTTAAAATGATAAATAAAAACAAAATAAATTTTAAGTCATTCTTAGGAAGGGTGACTTGCGAGAAATTTGAATGGGGCAATATATGAGAAATAATCACATTCAAATTTTGAGTTGGGGGAAACCTTAGGTTTCCATACGAGAATGATAACCTATAATGAATTATATGAAGCATTAAGAAAAGAAAGATATAGCGAGCAGTTGCAACCAATTCCAAAGAATTTTATTAAAGAGGTAGCAGCTTATTTAAAAGACAAAAAAGAAATAGCTGAAAAAAAAGATGATGATTTTTCAGAAACTATTCTAAAGACAAAGAAACAATTTGAGAATTCCATTGCTATTTTTAAAGAATTAATGCTAAGAAGAAAAAAGAAAATTTTAGAATTAGCATTTGTAGCTGCAGAAACAGGAATAAGCAAGAGAGACTTTGAGAATATGTTACAAATTGAAAAAGAATGTTTTGATGGTATTATGAAATATTTAGAGAAAGAAGACAAAAAAATAGCCGAGTTGTTAAAAGGGGCTGATGAAGAAGAGAGAAAGAAACAGAAAATGATTGTTTTTATTGAAGATACAGAAGAATTTTTAGATTTAGACGGGAATACTATAGGACCTTTTAAAAAAGGAGATCTTGTCAACATTCAAGAAGAAATCGCGAATATTTTAGTTATTGACAAAAAAGCAGAGAGTGTGGAGGATTAAGGATGAAAAAGAAATATCAATATGAGAAAAATATTTTTGTTTTTGGAAGTTGATTTTATTTTTGGGATTGTAACACAGCCTGCGAAGGGAAATTTAGGAGTTTGAGTCGTGGCGCTCGTATTAGTCACAAAACTTTTATGTCAATCTATTTTGTTTCTAGAAATTCTTTCAACTTTGCAAATGGCTTAATCTGTAAATATGTTTTTTGGTCATCTTCTTCACTAAGTAAAGCTCTCGTAACCGAGTATCCTTGTGGAATAAAAATTTTATCCCAACCATAACCATTACTTCCTGCAGGAATCTCTGCAATTTCTCCTTCTAAACTTCCTTCAAATAACCTCAAAATTTTCCCATCAAAATAACCAAACACACATTTTGCTGTTGCCTTTCTTGTCATTCCACTCTTAATCATTGAACAAATTATCTCAAACGGCACTTTCTCTACAAAAAATTTTATGAAAGGTCCTGGTAAACCACCTAATGCTTCAAATTCCAAGGAAACATCTTCAACAATAACAGGCTTCTTTATTTTTTCATAAGCCTGGCGTACTTTGTGTTCCACAATTTCTTTCAAATCAGTAGATTGAATTTCATCTAAATCTAGTTTGATATGATCTACTGGATGACCAAGATATTTAGATAGATAATTTGCTTTGTTCTGATTACCAGTAATAAAAGTTATATTTACCATATTAAGTTAAAAGAATTAAAAAGTTTAAAAGTTTTCCTTTCTGATTACGACTCAAATTGAATATAACGTTTAAGGATATGAGAAGTTGCGACCAACGGGAGCAATTTGGGTGAAGAAGTCTGCAAGACTTCGTAACCTCATATCCTTTGTTATATTCCCCGAAGGGCTAAAATTTAGTGCAACGTTCCGAAGGAAAATCTTTGAGTTGGTGATGGCAGAAAGACTATTGTTTCTTTGCAACAATTTTTTTCACAATTAAGCCAATCAATAATCCTAACGGGAAGCCTATTAGAATAAAGAAAAGTATTGTGGCAATAATCGCTAATATCCATCCCCCTATTAAGAACGAAATCCATTGGACTAACCACACAATAATTCCAAATGGTCCTAATGTAAATATAATGAAATCTGGATCTTGAGTAATGAGTAAGAGGATGATATACAACAAAGGCAAGATTATTGCTCCAATTATTCCTCCTTTTATTGTAATTGATTTATCTTTGAAACCCATAATATAAATTATTGATTGGCTACTATAAATAATTTTCTGCCATCACCAATTGAATATAACGATGCGGCATATCTACTTTAGTAGTGATGCCGTTCTTATTGAGAATAAAATAAGAACTTTTATAGATTACATTAAATAATTCTTTTCAAGAATGAATATAATAAAGAACTTAATGAAATAACTGCAAGATTTAACTTTTTTCATCTGTAGTATAAAGTCCATCTAAAGGTTTCCCAATAATAGTAATGGTCTTCATCACAGAAAAACTTATATACTATTCATATACTATATTATAATATGAAAATAAGAAAAATAATTCCTGTGGCGCTTCCAGAGGGGCTTGTATTAGAACTTGACAAGTTAGTTAAGGAAGGAGAATTCATGAGCAGGAGTGAAGCTTTGAAATTTGGAGCACGATTAGTTGTGATGATGTCAAGAAGAATTCATGTTAGAACAGAAGATTATGCTTATGAAGAAATAAAAGAAGGTGTATTAAGAGGTAAAAGAGCACATGTATCTTGACACGGATATTGTTCTCGCATTAATAAAAGAAGATGATTGGTTAAAAGATTATGTGAAACTATCAGAATTTAAGCCAGCTAAAACTTCTGCTATCACCATAATAGAAGTACGTTTAGTCCTATTAAGAGAATATTCAAGAAAAAAGGCATTAGAATCTTTATCAAAAATTAAAAGTTGAGATAATTCCTATTGATACTTTAATACTCGAGAAGAGTCAGTTATTATTGGAAAAACATTCAAATTTGGGAATTTTTGATTCAATCCATGCGGCTACAGCAATAAAAATTAATGAGAAATTAGTAAGTACAGATTCTATTTATAATGATATTGACGAAGTAGAGAATATTGATCCAAGAAAATTCAGTAATAAAATCGAAAATGATGAAAGTTAGTTTATTTCCTACTGATAATATATCTTATTCAAAACTTTTCAATTGATTCAAGATACTCAAATACTTTTTACCTTTTTCAGTTATCTTATAATGACTTTTTTTATGTCCTAACCCTTCTTTTTTTATCATATTTTTCTCTAAAAGAAATTTTAAAGCAGTTTGTAGAGTTTCATGACTTAGTTTAATATCTTTGTATAATGAGGCGTAATTCTCGTTTTTTCTATTTAACATAATCAATAAGCTGTACAGACATTTAACAATTTTAATTGAAAATATCATGCTGAAAAACCGATGCATTTATATATAAGTAATGCATAGATTTTTCTATGTAATAAATAGGTTATGGAAAGATGGCATTAAATGGTTTTATAAAAAATTTGTTTTTATTAATTATTGGATTATCCATAGCAGTACTTTTATTAATTATTTTGGATGTTGTTTTCAGCGATGGTAGTCTTACTGGGAACGTTATTGGTGATTTAAGTGATATGACAAATAAATTAGCTTGCAAAGATCAAATATATAATAAAATTGAAACATATTGGGAAAAAGTACCCTACCTAGATATAGAAACATTTACAGAAACTTCTAATGCTCTAAAATGTGATAAAATTTCAGGTTGTACTTGTTTACATTGGGCATGGTTAGGATTAGGTTCTTGTGATAGTTGTGAATGCAAAAAATCTCGAACAGTAACAAAATATAAAGATGAACAAAAATCTCGAACCGTTACAGATCGTAAAGAAGTTTGTGTGAAATTAAAAAGATGGGAAACTCCTAATTATAATGAAGATTGGTTTAATTATCCAGAGCTTTATGATAAAAATGGAAATTATATCAATTGGAGACCATAATATGATTATCAAATTATTTGATGTAAATAGTAGCTTAACTTTGATATTATAAACATTTTATGCTTTAGGCCACAATCAAATCCTAAGTAATTGCACTAATTACCTAAGTTAATATCTTTACTTATTTTCTTTCAGCAAAATATTCATTAACAATATTTCTTATATCATCCCATAATTGCCTTACATCTTCTCCATGTTCTTCTAAAGAATATCCTGGAATTGTTTGAAAATTAATTGCGTCTATCCTTGAAGATCCATACATTCTTAAGCTTCTTGATACAAAGCTGTCAAAAGTAAACTTATTCACATTTTTTATACTACCACTTATTCTTAAATTGCCTCTTGATTTTCTTAACCCTTTTTCATCTGGAAAATAATATCTATCTTCAAGATACTCAATTGTAGTTCTTATTTCTGCTGGAAGACTAATAGCAAGATAATCTAATAGATCTCTGGTTTCATTTAATGTTAATGGTTTAGGAAATTCAATTGTTGAAGCTAATGAAAGTTCATCTAATCTCATAAGTTATGAGAGAATTTGAGTTTTATAATTATTTATGTGTTTAAAGAGTCTTATTTGAAAATTATATCGAATAGTGTTCTACAGACTTTTTGTGTTTCTGTTAAACCCGCATTTTCAATAATTTCTTGACTACATTCTACTGGAACAAAATAAGCAGCCACTAATAATAATAAAATGACTATTATCCAGATTATTACCTCTTTAAAATCCATTATAATAATTGGTTTTTGATATATTTAAATTTTAAGCCTGTACTGGGAATTGAACCCAGGACCTATTGTTTACGAAACAATCGCTCTACCGACTGAGCTATACAGGCGTACTAAAATAACGAATGAGATATTTTAAAATATTATTACAAAAGGAAAAAGCCTGCGGAGGGAT
>JAGVWY010000016.1 GCA_018304055.1 Candidatus Pacearchaeota archaeon | reverse complement strand
TTATTCTTCTCTTTTGCTGTAATTATCTGTGTTGCTTGAATAACAACACAGAGGGTTAGCACCTAAAAAGGCTAACCCTTTATACTTTATATACTAAAATTTAGAACAAATAAAAAAAATTTCAGAGAAAATTCCAATAGAAATATTTGTCCATGGTGCAATGTGCCTTTCTATTTCAGGAAGATGTTTAATATCTCAATTTTTATTTAAAGAATCTGCAAATAGAGGAAAATGTTTACAACCTTGTAGAAGATTCTATTATATAAAAGATAAAAAAGGTAATGAACTTAAAATAGAAAATCATCACGTATTATCTCCAAAAGATTTATGTACCCTGCCTTTTATAGAAGGAATAAAAAAATTAAATATTAAAGCTCTGAAAATTGAGGGAAGAAATAGAAATCCTGAATATATTGATGCTGTTGTTAGAGTCTATAGAAAAGCTCTTGACAAAAAACTTAATAAAAAAGAATTAGAAGAATTATTAGAACAATTAAATAAAGTTTACAATAAAGGATTTTCCTCTGGATTTTATATAGGAATGCCAACTTCTGACGACTTCTCTAATGTTGAAAATAATTCTTCCAGTGAATCAAAAGAATTTATTGGAAAAATAAAACATTATTATCCAAAAATTAGTGTTGGGTTAATAAGATTAACAAGTTCATTAAAAATTGGTGATGAAATTTATATTATAGGAAATAAAACAGGTTTAATAAGAACTGCTATAAAAAGTATGCAAATTAGTCATAAAACTATTAATGAAGCTATGAAATTTCAAGAAATAGCTATCAAACTACCTTACTGCAGGAAAAATGATGAAGTTTATAAAATTATTAAAAGAAATACAAACATTTAAAAATGTTTCTCCATTGAGTTTATAAACTTTACTAAAAACATGTCAAATATAAAACGATGTCCTGAATGTGGAAGCGCGAGTCTAACTTGGGATGAGCAATTAGGAGAGGTTTTCTGCAATGATTGTGGAACAGTTATTGAGGAAAAAATGGTTGACACCTCCCAAGAGCTTCAAGGCAGTTTTGACTCTGGGGAGAAAAAAGGAAGGGGAGGAGCTCCTTTATCAATGCAGAAATTTGATAAGGGACTTACAACAAATGTGGGGGAGGTTTCTGATATTTATAAATTAGATTCTAATTCAACAAGGAAATTTTTAAGATTAAAAAAATGGCAAGAAAGAGTTTCTACTTCAATTGAAAGAAACCTTAGATTAGCAATGACAGAATTAAGGAGAGTAGCTTCTTATCTTAATCTTCCTGAAGTAGTGAAAGATGAAGCCTCCCGAATCTATCAATTTGTATTGCAAAGAGGATTAGTAAGAGGAAGAAGTATGGAATCAGTAATAGCTGCTTGTATTTATGCTGCATGCAGAAGCTATAACATACCAAGAACATTAGATGAAATTTCAGTGGCGTCAGATGTTGAAAGAAAAGAAATTGGAAGGACCTATAGGTTTATTGTAAGAAAATTAAAAATTAAAGTTACTCCATCCTCGCCTAAAGACTACATTCATAGGTTTGCATCAGTCCTTAAATTATCTCCCAAAACACAAAATGAAGCATTAAAAATATTACAAAGAGCAGAAGGCTCTGAATTAACATCAGGAAGAGGTCCTGCAGGTATTGCAGCAGCAGGATTATATGTAGCTGCTTTACTAAATGATGAAAAGAAAACCCAGAGAGAAGTTGCAGATGTAGCAGGAATAACAGAAGTTACCATAAGGAATAGATATAAAGAACTCCTTGATAAATTAGGTTTGGAAGATAGGTTAAAGGTTAAAGAAGCAGAAACAACAGCTGCCAAAGTTGCGAAAGCTGCAAAGAAAAAATAATTCTGTAGGTACTTTTTTAAATGAGAATAAACTAAGATTTCTAAGCAGAAGTGCGTAAAATCAAGGATTTTACTCCTCTGAAAACAATTAACAAATTTGCGGAGGTGCCGGAGTGGTCAAACGGAACGCGTTTAGGCCGCGTTGGCTTAGTGCCTACCTAGGTTCAAATCCTAGCCTCCGCATTTAAATTGCAATAAAATGTTCGAATGAAAGCCGTTTACATAAGCAGAACTCATAAACTAGAATATGGAGAAGTTAAAAAGCCAAAACCTAAGGGAGGTGAAGCATTAATACAAGTGAAAGCGTGTGCACTTAATCATTTAGATCTTCATGTAACAAAAGGAGTATTGGATATTCCCTTACCACATATTCCTGGTTCTGACGTTGCAGGAATTATTGAAAAAATAAATGGGAATAGTAACTTAAAAATTGGACAAGAAGTTATTATTAATCCTTCAATTCCCTGTAGTGAATGTAGACAATGTAATAAAGGGCTTGATTGTGAAATAGTTACTATTTTTGGTTATAAAACTCCTGGAGGGTATGCAGAATATGTAACCGTTCCTCTTGAACAGGTGTATCCCAAACCAAAAAACGTATCTTTTATTGAAGCTGCTGCATTCCCGTTAACCTTTCTTACCGCACATCATATGTTAATAAGAAGAGCAAACCTCCAAAAAAATGAAACCGTATTTATATGGGGAGCGTCAGGAGGTCTAGGTTCAGCCGGCATTCAGATAGCAAAATATCTCGGTACAAAAATAATTGCTGCAACAAAAACAGAAGAAGACGCAAAAAAAATTAAATCTATTGGAGCAGATCATATTGTTGTTTATTCAAAAGAAAATGTAGTGGAATCTGTTATTAGATTAACAAATAATGAAAAAGTTGATGTGGTTTTCGAGAGTGTAGGATCTGAAACGTGGAATACCAGTCTTGCTATTCTACGACCTCATGGAAGAGTTGTAGTCGCTGGAACAACAAGCGGAGCAATTACGTCACAGGACTTAAGTGATATTTATTACTACCAACAAACTATTTTAGGTTCAAGAATGGGAACAAAAGAAGAATTTGAACAAGTGTTAAAATTAGTAGAAAATAGTAAACTACAACCCACTATAGATAGTGTTTTTCCATTAAAAGAAGCTCATAAAGCATTAAAGAAACTAGAAAAAAGCCAACATATTGGCAAAATTGTTTTGAAAATATAAACCTAAATTACAAAAACATTTATTAATACTATAAATGTTGAATAATAATGAAAAAAGAGAACGAAAAAAGTTTGTATAAGAGAAGTTATCAAAAATTAAATGCTTTAAAATTTGGTATAGCAGGAGGAATAATAACTTCTTTGTTTATTTTTGTCATAACAATTGGTGGCATATTTAATTACTGCATTGAATGTACTTCATTAGTAAGTGCGATATATGATTCTCTTGGTTATTCAATAACTTTGATAGGAGCATTTATAGGAGCAACCTATGCCTTCATAGACGGATTTGTAATAAGCTGGTTATTTGCATTTATCTATAACAAGTTAATACATTAAAAATTATTTTTGCGTAAACTCCCTACTTTAGTTCGGAGAAAGCAAAAATTATTTTTGGGGTGATCAAAAACCATAAACACGCCATACACTTTATGTATGGTTTTTGACAAGATAAAAAGACTAAAATCCAATTTTTCCGTCTCTCTTGAAAATTCTTAGTCTATTTCCATTGTTTAAGATAATTTCTTGATTATCAAAATCAAATTCTTGAACATCTAAAATTTCATTTCTGTTCAATTTAAAATTATAAACAATAGCTTTCCCATTGTTAATTTTTAAATCATTTTCCTGTATTTTATCAACATTTTGGTTATCATTTTCAATACTATTAACATTCTGGGTATTCTCAATAATCTCCAAACTACCTTTCGTAATGGCTCCAGTTTTAGGATCATAAGTTGCTCCATTAAGCTTTTCCATTTCACTTGTCCACTCTTCACGAGGAATGTTGAATGTAATTTTATTGTTAATTAATTCTCCAACTCTTTTTGGGAAAAGAGTCTGAAAAAATCCTTTTTCTTGATAAATAAAAAAAGATTCTAAACCCTCTTCTGATTCAACAATTCCAATATAATATCCATTATAATTATTATTTTTATCCAGTATTTTATTATTGACTAATTTATATTCTTCTTCATCAACTGATTCAGACAGTTGAGAGTCTTCAATTGCAGGTTGAGAACTAGATTCAACTACTTCATTATCAATTATAAGAGTATCAACATTATCACTAAAATCTCCTTTCCATAAATCTTCTGCTATTTTCTTGTATAATTTTCCTAGTAAATAATGGGCTCGAGCTCTATGAACATTTGTTGTTCCTGACTCACTTAATTTTCTTAAATCAACTACAACAGCATTTATTCTGTTGTCAATAGTTTCTCTTGTGTCATCTTTTCTTATCTTAAATCCTTCCCTAAACAATTCAGCCCTATCAGCAACACTTGTACTCTGCTCATAGGTCCAAATATTACTTTGATTAATAGAATTAATATTCACTTGATCTAAAATCTGTTTTTCTAATTGTTTGTCTACAATTACTTGTTTCACAGTTTGAGTATCAAGCCAACATTTTATATTAGGATCATCACAATAACCAACTACTTGATAACGATTATAACTAGAATTTGTTCTATCATAATCCCCAGTTGGTAAAACTCTTTTTCCAGGATTTTCAGTTGAGCAGATTCTAATTATCCCTTGGTTATACAATTGAGGGTTAATAACATCACTAATTCCTGCTTGTAAATTAGGATTTAATAAACTTCCAGCAGAAGGTGTTCCTGCAATGCATTCTTCTTCTGTTTTTATATTAGTATTCAACTGTTCTGCAACATATCTTTCAGACAAAACATTTAATGCGTAAGAACTGCTAACTTTTCCAAAGCCACATTCATCCTGTCCATTAACATTAACACATAATTGTTTAAATCCAGAAGTTGCAATAAAATCTCTAGCTCTATCAATACTCTGTCCTCTATTAATATACCCTCTATCAACTACATAATATCCAAGAGTATTAATTCCTTGGAGTTGAGGAAGATCTTTTAAGTATATAGTATAATACGCACCAAAATCCTGGCCTGCAAAAATATGATAATAAACTTTATAATGAGAGGTGGGAGGAATAGTTGCAGTGGTTAATGGATTCTCTGAAAACCATGCATGATATTGAACAGGACTATCTGGCTCTATTAATGCTCTGAAAAATCCTTTTACGCCTCCAAAATTAGCTGAAACAAAAGACTTGCAAATATCAGCTCCAAATTCTCCTCCTGCATAATTAATATTCCTATATGAAAATGCTCTAATAGAATTTAATGCATAAGTTTGAGTAAAATAACTCATAGCATTTTGTGCATTATTCCATGATTCTTGTATGTTCAAATACTCTCCGCCTCCTCTTGACTGCCCGCTAATTCCTTCAAATAATCTCGGAACAGCAATTTTGGCAAGAGGAGCTGCCTCTCTCCAGAAAAAGTCGCAGATATAAACACTTCTTATTTCGTCGCAAATGCCAACATTTCTTCCTGTTGTAATACTTTCATTTAAACAATCAACTGTAGAATTTAAAATACTTGTATATCCTTGTATTCCTGCATGTACGCCGCTTAAACAAATAGGAACTGCAACTCCCTCTTTATAATTAGGCAAACAAAGTAATAAACTTCCTGCAACTCCTGACTGAATAACATTATCTACTCTATATCTTCCTCCGAAATCGCATCTTGATGCAGGACAAATAACTGGATCGCAAACATTAAATAACAAAGTGCAATCTTTTGCACTCATGAAATCAGTGCATCTTCCTTCACTGCCATCAAAACTAATTCCTGATTCAAAACTTCTTCCGTTAATATTAATTTTGCTATTGCCATATTGTCTTGATGCATCTACAATTGCTCTACGTGCTTTTTCTATTAATAAACGCGATTCTGATTCAGATAATCCAGGAAATTCCACAGTAGGATTATTTTCATTATAATACCTGCATATATCATCGCTGCTTTTTTTGAATTCAATAAGTCCGTTATAACCTACATTACAAATATAAAAATTAACAACTCTTCCACTTTCATCATAAGGCCTTCCAAATCCAGCAATCACATAAGTCATTTCAACATACCATCCATTCTCAACATCAAAAGGAATTTCAGCAGGAAGCCCTTTGTAAGGAGCTCTTTCAAAATATTTAATTCTCAATTTCTCTGGATTTAACATTCTATTTTCATATGCTTTCTTATCACTCTGTTTAATTTTGCTTAAACCAGCAAAACTCATGTATCTTCTTACTTCTTTCGCTGCAGCTTCGCTAACAAGAGTTCCATCAACTAAATACACTTTTCCATTTTCTTTAGGATAGTAATAGTTATCATTTTCGCTGTAAACCATCTCAACTATAACTTGCTTTCCTCCTATTTCTTCAGCTAAATTTTTATCAAGCGTAAAAACAGCAGTTCCTCCAATTGTCTTTTCTCTAGGAATAAAAACTCTCACAACTTTATCTCCTTCTTTAAAATTCTTATAAATAGAATGATCACTATCTTGCAATGTTATAGTTTTTATGAATCCCTGGTTAATAGAATCTCCTGATGGCTCTGTAGTTTTTAAACCTAAACCATATTTACTTGCATCTCTTTCAGAACTTAAAATATCCTGATATTCCTCATTATACTTCTTTGCGTCTAATAAAATTCTTCCCAGTTCTCTGTTAGTAACATCCTGCAAAACCTCACTTCCACCGGATTTTCTTGCATTATATAAGGTTATTATGTCTCTCCTTTGTTCATGAGTTAAGGTTTCCCAGTTGCAAATACTTTTCTTGTCATCGCCTAAAATAATTTTGGTTTTATCTTTATCTGGCAAGGTTATAGAATCGCTTTTCTCCTTACACCATTGATCAAAAAATGTCTTAAATTCTTTTTCAACTTTTTTGTAATCTATTTTTTCATCGCCAAAAATACCTTGCTCAACTCCTAATTTATTTTTAATATCTTTAATGATAGTATTCGTTCCTTGTATTTGTTCAGAATATATCTTAACATCTTGCTCTGTTTCATTGCTATGAGCAAGCAAACATTCATGAACACTTTTATACTGTCCTTTATTAACTAGCTCTTCGCATTTTTCATTCCAACCTCCTGGATTGGTCATTATTAATCCTCTACTCAAAGCAGCTCCAGAACCTCCATTAATAATGTTTTTTGCTGTTAAAACTCCGGCAGTGGCAAAACAAGCTCCTTTTAATCCCCGTATAAAATTTCCAAGTTTCCTATTTATATTATCCCACATAATAATGCTTTCTTGTAAATTCTTAATCATTTCTTTTGCCCTGTCAGGAGTTAATGGAATTGCTCTTTTTTCAATTCCTACTCTAAATTTAAATTGAGATTCAACTTGAGGACCATATCCTCTTGATAAAACTTTTAATTTAACCTGTTTGTTTAAACTAGTTCTTATAAGTCTCACGTTTATGCCGTTAAAACTTTCTCCTTGATCTATACGAAGCCTTTTTTTCTGAACTCTGTAGTTATCATTAATTCTTCTTTCATACTCTATATCAACATATTCATCATCGATAGCAACAACTCTAAAAGTATGTGCTGCATTATTCTTATTTATAGTAACAGAGTCCCTTAAACCAATATTTTTTTCAGCTCCATCAATAAACAGCACTGCACTTAATTCAGACAAACCAGGTTTTTTAAAATCTAATAAACTAATAAAATGATTATTATTCATAACGCTTACTGATCCTTGTGATTTAGTTGTGTCATATTGTAACAAATTTCTATTTTCAAATTCAGCTGTTCGTGCAGAAGCAGAATTACTATGCTCTTTGATTAATTGTGAATAATATTCATAAGCTTTTCCGTCATAACCAAGTGTTCGTGAAAGCTGTGCAGATTCTAATAAAGCTTTAGCAGCATAAGGATCCTCTTCAATATGTTCCATTTTTTCTCCTGGATATAAGTTAATTAGATTATCATATTCATTTACAGATAAATCATAATAATCATGCGCTAATTTTTGTTGGGCAGTTAATTTTTCATATTCAAAATTTTTATCCCTAGCAATGTTTACTTCATTTAAGGTTATTCCTGAAAACACTTCATTTTCAGCCATAACCCCTACTGAAACATTAATGCCTTGAGCTTTATAATGAGTTTCTAATTTTTTTATTATTGAGCTCTTTATTTCATCTAAAGTCATTTTTTCATTAATATTTTTTGTTATAAGCTCCAAAGCTCCTTTCTCCTTAAACTCTCTCTCGCTGCCAGAATTATCATTTATTAGAACAACATACCTTTTATTATCCTCTGACTGACCTACATGAGCTAAATAAAAACTATTATCAATCAAAGAACCAATACCTACTTGAAAAAATTCTCTATTCAAAGAACTAAAAGTTGATCCTCCGGGAGTTAAGCTTAGTTCTAATAATTTTTCTCCAGGGCATTGAATTTTTAGTTTCCCTCCTCCTGTATACGACTCTAAATCAATAACCCTGCATCTATTCTCAATAATTCTATCTCCTTTTGCAACCCAAGATTGAACATCATTAATTTGAATTAACGCAGAATCTCTTGGGGTTGTAATATCTTCAACTTTAACTCTTAAACCAGCACCACAATAAAATCCACTTAAAAATATATCTCCAGAAGTCTGGCCTTTTCGTAAGCTAACGCTTGTTTGTCTTGTATCAACATCTCTATAAACACCAACCTGAACAACATCATTTTCAATAGATTCTACTCGTAAATAACCTCTCCCATTCCAAAATCCATAATCTTTATAATTATTAAGCCATTCTTCATCACTTATTTCGCTTAAATAAAAATTTGGCTCTCCAATGCCAAAACTTGCTTCTGTAATATAATCAACAATGGCTGTTATATTTCCTTCAACATGCTCAGGCATTTTGTCTTCGTTAGGTTGTCTAGATAAAACAATAACCACATATCCTAAATTATCATCAAAAATAGAATTCTCAAATACTCTTTTTCCTCCTACTGCTGCTCGCGCTGGATAATAACTAATGCCAGAAACTCCAGGAGGATATTGTCCTTTTATTCTTATCCCTCTTATCCTTGTTATATCAATTAATGGATTTGCTTGAAGTGCCATAACCTGGCAAAAAACCGGAACATTTTGCTCTTCTAATAAATCGCTTCGCACAACACTAGGACTACAACTTCCTGGAAGTATTTGTAGAATTAAATCCTGGCTTGCAACACATTCATAACTTCCATATCCTGAAAAATAATTACCAGGAGAAACATAATTAAAACCTGAACCAGGAGGATAAAATTGAGGATTATATGAATTTCCATAGACATTAGAACCCTTATAGTAATTAGGATTAGTGTTAAACTGATTGTAATTAGGATTATAATTAGAACCACTATTGTAATAATTATCATATTGAGCATAAACAAAATGCAAACTAAAAACTAACAAAAAAATTCCAATCACTAGTTTTACATTGAATTTCATTCTACATATATGTTCATTCGCGAACTGTCCAACAAATTATAATTTAATTGAATATCCTCTATTTTTTGAGGTACGCCAAAATTATCTGCATCAATAATTATTTTTTTTGCATTTTTCAATTCATTTTCAGTTATATAATAGTTTTGAGTTCCTCCTCCAGAAACCCCGGCTTCTATGTTCTGGCTAGGGATTTCTAGCTCAAAACATTTCTCTTCTGTTGCTCCAAAAATACCTGGAATGCCTGACTTACTTACTTCAACACATTCTTCTTTAAAAGAGCTTTCTAAAAGAATATTTATTCTTGAATAAATATAAGCTCTAATAGTATACTGCCCGTCTGACAAAAGTGTTATATTTTGTTCAGGATAATTTATTGTTTTTTCACTATTCTCTTTTTTAAAAGAAACAATAACATGTTCATTATTAGTCAAGCTCTTACCATCTTTCCTCACTTCTACATTTATTTCATACTCTTTATTAAGTAGAATATTAACATCTTGTTCTTCTACAGTGGAAGTTAAATAACGCGCAGTTTCGTAACCCTCTGCTCTAGCTATAACATAACCATTAACACATTGAGGAGTATTAGTTTCTAAAACAGCATCACTATTTTCTAGAGTACTTTCTCCGAGAAGACATTCGCTATCAAAGCATTTAAAAGAAATTCGTGCTTTCACAGGATTTAGTTCTCTATCATAAGTCTTTATGGTTATAGGAGTATTTCTGTAAAGGCATAATTCAGGGCTTGGAATCAAGGAACTTTCTCCTTCTAAAGGTTCTCTGGGTCTGTTTTTATTAATATAAACAACTACTGGAAACTGAAATAAAGAATCTTCATAATATAATTGAATTAAAACAGGATAACCAAAATCATAAACAAAATGATAAGGGACATAGCAAAAGCCTAAAACACCAAAACCCTCTTCTAATCCAACAGGCTCTGCTGTTAATATGCCATTTTCAGAAGGCCAAACCTCTAATTTCATTGGCCAATCTCGCAAATAGAGAAAATTAACGTTTAGCTCAACATCTTCTCCTATATCATGAATAAAATAACGATGCTCTTCCTTTCCAATATTGTAATAATTTCCTTTAATTTTTATGAAACCTATATTTGCCTCTAAAGCTTGTGTTAAGTTCTCTGCAACTTCTCCTATATTCCATACTAACGGACTACAACTAATGACAGTTCCATCAACAGGAGCATTTAATCTTAAAATATCAACACTGTAATTTTCCAAAAAAAGCGTTTTCTTAAAAGAATCATAAATAGAAATAGCTGTTTCATAAAATTTACCAAGTGGAAAATTAACCTCCTTATAATGTTCTCGCGCATGATAAGAATCATTACCAAAGTAAAAAGCTATATCTTGCATAACTCTTGTCTCTATAACATTTGTTTTTATAGAAGTAGCCACAACTGCTTCTCTTCCAATTTCAATTCTGTAACCTTTTTCAACAAAAGAAGAGAAATCACAGTTTCTTAATCTCTCTGAAACAAAATTATTCAATTGAATTTCAATATTTTCTTTTGTAGGAACTTGTTCCTTTATCACTCCATTTCCAGATATATAATACCAATAAGGAACACCATTGCCAAGAAAATCCAGTTGAGAAGAAAAAGGCATATAAACACTTCCAGGAGAAAATTCTAATTCATCGACATTAATATAACCAGCATGCTGACCAACAAGTGAAGCTCCTAATTTTACTTCATTATCAATGCATCCTAAATAATAATTATAAACTGGTTTAAATGTTTGAGGCATACCCAAACTTATTACTCCAGATCTAAAAACAAAATATAATATTATGCCTATAACAACAGCAATAGCAATGATAATGAAAATGTAAACTTGCGAGTTTTTTGATTCAGGCAATCTTACAAATGCAGTAGCTGAACCAAAATACGAGTTTTTCTTATTCATTTTATACCTCTTTTATTTATACAACTAAGACTATCATTCTCTTTTTAAATATATAAACGAGGAAAAAAGTATATATAAATGTTGTTTATGAAAAGATTATCTTTCAAAATAAAAATCACTTTTTAACATTATAATGAGTTCTATAACCAGGATTTTCTGTAGGCCTGTATTTATTTGGAAAGTGAATATCTGTTTTTACATCATGTGAAACTTTTTTGAAAAACTTGAATACTTCATAAGGATTAGCTATATGACTAATAGTATATGGCTTTTGTATAGGTCCTCTTCTCGTATACGTAAATGTACCTGCAGTTGATAATAAAATGCTTCCTGAACCTCCTCCAAATAACTTGTCCAAAACGCCAACATTAACTTCAGCATTCGTTATTTGGTCAAAATCAACAGTTTCAAAATCTCTTCCAATTAATCCTTTTTGTAAAATAATTCTTTTATGGGTTATAGCATAATAAGTATGGCTGTATACAAGTGCCTTGTAAAGAGGAATTCCAAAAACAAATACCACACCAATCCAGAAATGTGGAATGAAAATAAAAAAATAATTTCCACTTAAAATCCCCATAATAACAAAAATTCCCCCAACAATTAAAAAAATTAATCCAAAAAGTGCGCCTGCAAAACCACTAAGAAAAAACGGCCAAAATTTAGGCCTTCCCTCCCAAAATACTTTTTCTTTGCTATCTAAAATTTTGTCAATTTCTTTCATTAAGATACTAAAAAACCTATTTTTTTAAATCTATGGGAAATGGCCGCGCCAGGAATCGAACCTGGTTTTAATCCACGTCAAAGATTTGTCCTGCCAATGAACGATGCGGCCTTATTTTTCTTGAACTATTGCAATTAAAGTTCATATTTAAAATTATTAAACTTTATGTAATATATATTATTGTATTAATATTAAATAAATGATAAAATTACAATTTCCATTATAAAAGAAATAAATTATAAAT
>JAGVWY010000015.1 GCA_018304055.1 Candidatus Pacearchaeota archaeon | reverse complement strand
TAATATGAAACTATCCATATAAAAATATTATAGATTATTAAATAAAAAGAAAAAATTTTATTTATAATTATAAAATAAAAAGAAAAATAAAAAAAGTTTAGTGTTTAGCTAATTGGAACACATTTCTTATAGCCACAACAATTGTTGCTGGAACAAACAAGACTAATAATGCTTGCAGTATAGTTCCTAGGTAAGCTACGCCTGATAAAGCTCCACCACCTAATGCAGAAACAATTACCAACACTGTTGCTGACATCAAAAATGGAGATGCTTCTTCATCAGCTATATTAAGCAAACCAACTACAAGACCTATTATTACCAAGATCCATGTTGCAGTTGCTTGATAGGTACCTGTAAAACCTAACCCAATTATTAAAGCAAGGACTACTCCTATGAGAAATGCCCATCCACCGATCACATTCCCTTTTTTCTTTGCCATTTTTTGACCTCCTTTCAATCTACATTAATGAAACTCCATTAATGCAAAATATATAATATAACTAATAAAAGATAGTTTATAAAAATTTCTAAAAAGGTTTATAAGAGAAAATATGCATAAAATACAATAATGAACCAAAAAATAGCTTTAAAACAGCTTTACAAAATTAATAAATTAAAGGGAAATATGAGATTGGCGGCGGAAGATTGGAAAGATGAATATGAAACACTGATTGCAACTATTCTTTCTGCAAGAAGTTTGGATGAAACAACCATAAAAGTCTGTAAATTATTATTTGAGAAATATCCTGATGTAAAGTCTCTATCTCATGCAGATATAGAGGACGTGAAAAAAATAATAAAGCCTATTAATTTTTACAAAAATAAAAGCAAGAATATTGTTAATTGTGCAGAGGTTTTAATGGAAAAATATTATGGAAATATACCCAAAGAATATGCAAAATTAATTGAATTGCCTGGAGTGGGAAATAAAACTGCCAATGTTTTTTTGTCTGAATATGGAAAAAACGCTATAGCAGTTGATACTCACGTATATTATATATCCAAATATTTAGAATGGACTAAAAGCAATCATCCTGAAAAAGTTGAAAATGATTTAAAAAAGCTGTTTCCTGAAAACTATTGGAGCAAAATTAATCCCATTCTTGTTAAATTTGGAAAAAAATATAGATCAAAAAAAGAGAAAAATAAATTGTTGGATGAAATAAAGAAGATTAAATTCTAGCTCTCCTTAATAAATTAGCATTAGTTACAACAGTTACAGATGAGAGGGCCATAGCTATTTCAGCAATTACTGGATGCAAAAATCCAGCTATAGCAACAGGAATTGCAACTGTATTATAAGCAAATGCCCAGAATAAATTTTGTTTTATTTTTCTAAAAGTAGCTTTACTTAATTTTATAGCTTGAACAACCCCAATCAGCGAGCTTTTTGTTAAAACTATATCTCCCGCTTCTATAGCTATGTCTGTTCCAGAACCCATAGCTATCCCAACATTTGATTGTTTTAATGCAGGAGCATCATTAATACCATCTCCTACAAAAGCAACCATTCCTCTCTTTTGTAATTCTTTAACTTTTTCTGCTTTATCTTCGGGAAGAACACTTGCTATTACTTCTTTAATGCCAACTTGTTTTGCAATTGCCCTAGCTGTTATTTCATTATCTCCAGTAATCATTACTGTCCTAAATCTTTTTTTATTTAATATATTAATAGCTTGTATTGAATCATCTTTTAAAGAATCAGCTACTGCAATTATTCCCAAAATAGTTTTGTTTTTTACAACAATCATGGTTGTCTTGCCTTCATTCTCATATTTTTCTATACTCTTTTTAATTGAATCTAGGGGGATATTTCTCTCTCTCATTAAAGTCTGGTTCCCAATTATAATCTGATCTTTTCCTATTTTTCCTTCAACTCCTCTTCCTCTCAAAACTTTAAAATTTGTTACTTTTTTATAAGAGCTTAAATTTGCTTTATTGACTATAGCTTTTGCAATTGGATGTTCTGAAAGTTTTTCAACGCTTGCAGCTATATTTAATAATTCTTTTTCAGATATAAAAGCATTAATATCAGTTACTTCAGGTTTTCCTTTTGTTATGGTCCCTGTTTTATCAAATACAATAATTTTAATTTCTTTCATTGTTTGAATTGCCTCTCCTTTCCTGATTAAAATTCCTCTTTTTGCTCCCATGCCAGAACCAACCATTAAAGCCGTCGGTGTTGCTAATCCTAATGCACATGGACATGCAATTACTAAAACAGAAATAGCAACTCCTAAAGAGCGGCTTATATTATTTGTTACAAAAAACCAAGTTACTAAACTTACAAAAGCAATAACTAAGATAGTTGGGACAAAAATAGAGGTTATTTTATCAGCTAGTTTTTGAATAGGAACTTTTGTGCCTTGAGCTTCTTCAACTAATTCAATGATATGAGCAAGAAAAGTATCTTTCCCTATTTTTGTTGCTTTTACATATAAAATACCATCCTGGTTTATAGTTGCTCCAATAACATTACTTCCTTTTAATTTTTCTACAGGAAGGCTTTCTCCCGTAACCATGGACTCATCAACAGAACTTTCTCCTTTTACAACAATTCCGTCTGTAGGAATTTTTTCTCCTGGTTTTATAATCATTACGTTTCCTACTTCAATTTCTTCAATAGGAATCTCTATTTCCTCGTTGTTTTTTATAACTCTAGCTTTTTTTGCTCCTAGTTCCAATAATTTTCTAATTTCTTGACTTGCCCTTCCTCTAGCTTTTGCTTCAACGTATTTCCCTGTTGTGAAAAAAGCCATAATCATCGCAGCAACTCCAGAATAATCTAAAACAATTCCAGTGAAAGAAAATATTCCAGTTAAATAAGCAATAACAGTTCCTAATGCTATAAGAGAATCCATATTAAAATAAAACGTGAAGATTCCTCTTATGCCTCCTTTAATAGTCGGCCATCCAAAAATGAAGATAACTGGGAACGCGAGAATAAGAATGACAATAATTGAATAAGGCATTTCAATTATAGCAAAACCAAAAAACCGTTCAGATAACATAATAATGGTTATTGGAATAGTTAAAATCCAGCTTAATAATAATCTCCATTTCCAACTACGAATTTCTTTATCTTCGATTGGTTCATCATGATTATGTTCATGCATTGAATGATGTCTGTGTTTTTGTTTCATCTTATTCTCTTGCTCATAGATATTCTATCTTTATTTATTTTAGAAGCTTTTTTGTTAAATGGAGGTTTGGAAAATTCTTCTTTCATTGGTTTCCCAATTTCATTTAGATTTTTTCTTGTAGCTTTTTTTATCTTTATCATATTATTTAATCTAAACTTTTTTTTAAACTAATTCCTTTAATACCTCTTCAATTTCTGTTATGCCATCATCTTTGGTAAAATGACCTTTATCTTTTTCTATAATAACTTTTGCCCCTAATTTATTTTTGAAAATTCGAGAATTATATTCAATAAAACCATGAGGTTCATTATCAGATAAAAATACAGTTAACGAGCTAATTTTTTGTTTTACTTTATCAAAATTAATTGGCGTTTCTACCCAAGGTTTTGAAATTTTTTTAACTTCTTCATTTTCTAAATTATCTAAATTAAACCAGCCAGCAACAAAAATAATTTTTCCTACTTTACCTTCATAATCTTCTTTCTCTAAGTATCTCATAATTGATTGACATCCAATTGAATGACCTACAAAATAAGTTTTTTCATCAAGTTTACCAACAATTTTCTTTAAATGTGAGGTCCATTTTTCTATTTTTGGTTCAGAGGTATTTGGCATAACAGGAGCACTAACCTCAAAATTTTTTCTCTCCAATTCTTTTTTTAGCCAAGGATACCAATCATCATTAGGGTTTCCGTCCCATCTATGAACTATAATTATTCTGTTCATCATGAATTTACTCAATATTAACAACCTTATATCCTGCTCTGGCTACTGCTTTTTTTATTTCAACATCTGATACTTTCTCATCAGCCTCGACAAATCCTTTTTTCGTCATAAGACTTATGTTCACTTCCTTAACTCCATTTACTTTTCTCAGACTTTTCTCAATGTTAATTGCACATGAAGCGCAATGCATTCCTTCAATAGTTAATTTTTTTCTCATTTTACCTCCTGAAATGTTTATTTTTAATTAACTTAGAGTTTTTATATTTAACCCCTACTGTCATTACTGCAAATGTTCCTATTTTTTTCTGTTTTTCTATTAAGAATCCTGTTTCTAAAAACAAATTTTTTAATTCTTTTTTTGTGTAAAGCCATTCATTCCCAGGCTCTATCATGTGAAAAAAATAATTAAAAATAAAACCGAAATCCAATTCAGTTATTACTAATCTTCCATTTATCTTTAAAATATTATAGAAATTGCTCATTACATTTTTCTGATAAGGGAAATGATGAAAAGCATCGATAACAAAAATATAATCAAAAAATTTTCTAGGAAATTTTTTTTCTAACAAAAGAACAGAAATTTTGATGAATTCAGCTGTTTTAACTTTTTTCCCTGCTATTGTTAACATTCTCTTTGAAATATCTATTCCGTATAAATTTAAATTTTTATTCTGTTTTTCTAACAAATAAAACAAATTCCCAGTTCCTGTTCCAACATCCAAAATTTTTGAGCTTTTTTTTATGTTAACTGAATTTATTGTTTTTTCTATTACAGAAAAAAGCCAATTCCCAACAATTCCTTTATCATAATACCTTGCTAGTAAGTCGAAAAATTTTTTATTTTGGTCTTCTTTTAATAAAATTTGTAAGTTATTTTTCATTTTATTCTCATTGCATGTTTAGTTATAGTCAAACAACTAATTTCTTCGGTTTTTTGATTGTTGTTTGACTTATTAGGAAACCAATTTACCATCAAATATAAATTGGTTTACTATATGTTAAGATTGCATGACATATGGTTATTACACCATTCCTCGCATTCTTTAGCTTTCTTTTTATTTCTGTATATAATAGCCACATTTCTCGCATTTGTATTCGATTCTGTTTTCAAAATTTGTTTCTTCTACCATTTTTTTTATTGGGATTTATTTTTTTGATGATTATTATCAATAACAAAATAATGATTATTATTCCAATTCCAAATAGTAAAAGGAATTTTGTATTGAACTCTGGCCAATAACACCAAATTCCTCCAATTTTTGAACATAAAAAAATTATTCCCGCCATTTTATCTTTTTCTCCTAGGCAATTTTTTAATTAACCATGCAATCAGCAATATCAATACTGCTAATACTAAAATACTGAAAACCCATCCAACTATTCTAAAACCATAACTATTTCCATAATTATTGTAAGTTCCATACATCATTCCTCTATTCATCATCATATTCATCATTCCTCCAGACATCATATTGTGTTCTCCACAATAAAATGCCTTTCCCATGGTGATATGAACTTGTTTTAAACTTTCTGAACCTTCTCCCCCCATTCTTTCATCCATTATTTCATGCAATTTTCCTGGATGCATTTGCTCCATGTAGTAATCTCCAAGAATCTCTAATTGTTTATCACTTAGGCTGCTGCAAGAAATTTTTTGTTTGATAATTTCTTCTGCTTGTGCAAAATCTTCTTCTCCATGCGCATAAATAAAACTAAAGATAAATAAAAATACTAACAAAAAAATAAAAATTATTTTTTTCATGTTATTTTTTCTGAATTTCTTTAATTAACCAGACTATGAAAAGTACTAAAGCTATTACTATCAATATCATGAACAACCATCCAAAAAGCCACATACTTCCAAAACCATAACCCATCATGCCCATTCCTCCAAATCCCATCATCGTTGTTCCAGCACTTAAGATGAGAAATAGTCCAACTATTACTACGATTATTGTTATTAAATTATTATCTTGTTTTCTTTTTTCCATTTTAAACTTTCATTTAGCAAACTTATTGTATATTAGCTGATAAAAAACTCCTATTAGATATCCGCCTACTAAAATAACTATGAATCCTAGGACTGTTTTTCCATTAAAGTCAGGAGCAACTGCAATTTTGTTTAAATCAATCCCATGCATAAATGAACCAAATATATTTAATGTAAACACTGGGGATACAAAAAATAGTAATAAACAAATTAAGCTAATAACAAAAAACGTTAAGGCAAGCGCTAATCCAGTTGCATGAATATTTTTTTGTTTGCTATTCATTTTTCAATTCCTAATCCCATATTTTTTTATTATTATAGAGAACTGCATGGCTTATGACTCCCTTATTTTGCTGTTCTCTATCTGGAAAACTGCGACTATAGGTCTATAAATCACGCAGTTATCCATATTTGCAATATGAGATTACTCGTTACCTCCTTTCATTGCTCTTAATATATGAATGCAATGACGAGACATATGTTTATCAATTATGTCCATTAAAGGTTTGATAGTCTCGTTATTAATAGAATAATATCTAAACCTGCCTTCTATTTTTGTATTAACAAACCCGCATCGTTTTAATCTTATTAAGTTATGGGATACAGAAGTTTGATCCATATTCAACTTTTGCATTATTTCAGAAACATTTTTCTTTCCTTTTTTTAATAGATTAAGAATTTTTAATCTTGGCTCGCTTACTAATGTTCCAAAAAATAATTTATACGCATCATATAATTCTTCCTCGGTAATCTCATGATTATGAAGATGTTTTAATATGTTTCTATTTATCATATGATAGTTAGATACATATGAATATTTAAATGTTTCTATTTAGAAAGATTAATCAAACTCACTAACAGGATTAAAGTTATTAGTATCTGAATCTCAATACCTTGGAAAGGTAAAGAGGCAAAGCTAAAACTTATACCAATTAAACTTAACAACAAAGGAAAAATTCCTGTTACACATAAAGGACAAATTCCAGTAGCTAATCCTCCGAGAGTACCAATACCACTTAATGTAATTTCATTATTACATTTCTTCCTTTCTTTATATTTTATATAAGCAAGAATACTATTACTAGCCACTAACAAGCCAATGACTAATGTTAATAGTAAAGAAAATCCGAGTTTCAGCCAATTAACTGTACGAGCATACTTTACGATTAAAGGGATAGTATCATAAAATCCGCTTATTATCACATTTAAGATTAAATAAAAAATTAAAATTCCAAAAAACCAGAAAACATAAGGTTTCTTAAATACTTTCATTTTATTTTACAATGAGCTTACCAAAACCCATGCCCATGCTGCATGAAAATGTATAGGTTCCTTTAGATAATCCAGGAAGTTCTAAGGTATCTTCTGGGCTTCTTAGATACTTTGAATATTTTTTTCCATTAACATTAAACACGACTGAACGCAAACATCCTCTTACAGAACTATCCGCGCTAATAACAATTGGTTTTCCTGTTTCAGCAACAGCATCTTTATAATTTAAATCTTTTTGGGATAGAATAATTTTTTGTCCTTCTCCTGTCTGTTCATTGTTTACAACAACATTACCATTTCCATTATTTCCTTTCGCAAATATAAATCTTCCAACAACTAAGATTAATACAATCATAATAAAAGCCATTGTTATGTTTTTCATTTTTTGATTTATTATGTTAAAAAACTTTCAGTTTTTTAAGCGCCCCAAAAATTTTTAATATGGAAGACATTTTTGATGTATAAAAATGAAAAGTTTGAAATTAAGATCATATCTTTTTAATTTCATTATTTTTCATTTTTTAGTGTTTTTATTTATTTTTATATTTATTTCTATTTAAATATTTATCCAAATACACCGCTTCGTGGTCCAAAAACCATGAGCCAAGTCGTAATTGTCATAAGTATAAATGTTAAAAGAATAGTAAAAAGATGGTCTTCATATTTCCTTCTTTCTTCATTTTTCATTTCTTTGTAAACCATGTAATTTAATAATAACATGATAACCCCAGATATTAAAAATACTATTAAAGTAGCTGGTTTAAGATTATCATTAAACAACATAAAAGCAGTCATAGCCCCCATTAATCCTCCCATAAATCCAGCCATAATTCCTTCCATAACCCCCATAATACCACAACATTTCCCATTGTAAATACCTAAAATTATTCCTAGTATCATTCCAAAAACACTTCCTACAAACATGCCATTTGTTGATGCTAAATAAAAACCAGGAAGAAATCCAGTGATCATTCCAGTAGTCATGCCAACCATCATCCCACCCATACAAGGCAGTTCTGAATAAGCTCTAATTTGCCTAACAGAAGGTATAATTAAAGCATAGCTTAAAGCAGCGAAAAATAAAAAAAATCCATACTTAGGAATAAAATCCTCGATAAACCTTAATTTTATGTAGTAAAGTATACCCAAAAGTAGAAAAGATGTTAAAAGAGAATAAAACATAGTCCTAATTAATTCTCCCTCTACCCTATTTCCATTCAATTCTTTCATAAAACTTTTAAAGGTCATATTTTTCTGAATAATAGCTTATTTAAAAGTTTATGTGTGAAATTAGTTGCTATGAATCTAAAAAAATTAGCATAATCAACTCTCTCTAATTTAAATAGAAAGCACGCGGCCATAGGAAATGAAACACCATCGGAAGTTGCTATTTCTAATTTAGAGTTAGGAAAAAATAGATGATTAGATATAATTAAATTGAGTAAACCGTAAAATTCTGCTTATCTATTCTTAATTCTTTCTATCCTTTTTTCTTGTTTATCTCTAATAAACAAAACTATGCTTATAAGAACAATAGTTCCGCCTACAATCCAAAAAAATACAAGAAAGTTCTTCAGCGAATTAAATGGAACGCCTGCAATAATTATCCCCACATTAAATAGAAGCAAATTTTTTGATATGCATTTGTTTTTTATGTAAAAAAATAAACTAATAACAAATAGAAAAAAGGCAGTGATCCAAAAAGGAATAGCAACTTTTGTTAAAAATAGTAAAGGCATTCCAACCAAACTTATTCCGATTATGGAGAGTAATGCAATAATTCCTAAACAAACATTATGGCAGACTTGATAACCTCCAAGAAATCCCATAACTCCTGAAACGCTACTAGTAACTGTAAGAGCTTTTCCTTTTTTATCATCCTTATTGTTTTTTTGTTTTATCATCTTAATGATTTTTTGCATTATCAGTTATTGAGTCCAACTGGCTAGAAACATCTTCATCTCTGTCACCGTAACTTATCGATATTTTATCTCCTTCGTTGAAAACATAATCACCAAACTCGCTATTTGGCTGACCATTTACATAAAACTTAAGTGATTTTTCTGCATTATTGCAATACTCTATTCCGGTGTCTACTGTGAAGCAATCTGTTTCAAATTTCATTCCGATGCTTTCAAAGAAAACCCAAAGAGGCACACCAGTTGCATGCATATGAATAACTTCTCTGCTATCTCCCTGTACGTCATTTTCAACATGTATGAATCTGCTTTTTACAAAAAATTGCTCTTGGTTAAAGTTTAACTCTTTTCCTTCAATATAAACTTTAAAATCAGCATGGTAATGGTGTTTTTGTTTTGTTTTATCTAAAACTCCAATGTTAAGCTTATCTGTTTTTCCACCCATATTGCATTGTAACTGCCCGCTTTCTATGCAAAAATCAATATCCATCCCACAAACATCACATATGCCATCTCCATCTTTATCCATTAATTCTTTTGCTAAAGCAAGATCATATTCTGTAAATCCTCCTACTCCAAAATGATCAGTAGCTACTTCTTCAACAACTGCTTTTGAAGGGAAAAACATAGATTTCACTGTAAAAAATAAAACAATCACCCAGAAAGCAAGAATAATGAACATAAAACCTATTACCACTCTTTCTCTTTGCTTCTCTTTTTTCTTTTTGTCTATTTTTGTTTTTGGTTGGCTCATTCTTATACTCTTGGGGTATACTCTATTAGTATTTCATCTTTATCTTTCATTATGTAATTTTCAAATTCAAGATTTTCTTCTCCGTTAACATACATTTTTAACTCCTCTTTGTCAGTACAATATTCAAATATGCATGAAGAATTAAATTGTTTATCCCATACATAAAAGAAATAGCCTAAAGTTAATGATTCTGGTTTTTTGCTTGGGTTATTGTTTTCTAAATGTATAGTTCCGTCTGTTTCATGTGTATGAGTTGGAGACATACGCATACCGCTTAAATGAGTATCTATAATTTTCCCGATACTAATTCCTATATTTGTCGGTATCGTTACTCTTTCGCCATCAATTTTTATAGTTAATCGTGGATGCCAATGTACTGCTCCAACGGGAATATCAATGGGATCTCCACTAATGTCAACATTTAGTTCCTTTACATTATTATCTGGGATTAAGGCTACAACTACCCAAACAATTAAGCCAATAATAACAATAAAAATTGTCCAATTTCTAATCTTTTTAATTGGCAGATGCTTCTTTTCTTTAGGAATTTTTTCTGGATGCTTTGCTTTATTATGTGCGGCTAAGCCTTCTGAATCCTTAAAGGTTCTATCACAATCTTCGCATCTTGCTTCTCCTGTCATTTTAATTTTTACAAACTCTCAATTATTTTTTTCCGTTATTTAATGTCCTCCACCTTCAACATGTCCTGCCCCGCCGCATCCATCTTCCAATCCCCACACTTCTGCAATCTGTTCTGCTGTAAATCCTTCTTCAACAATAAGATATTTAGCCTGTCCCCAAAAAGCTTCATAACGCCAACATTTACAACAGCATGGTCCACCTTCTATAGACATCTTCATTGCTTCGTCATAAATTTCCTGTTGTTCAGAAGTTAATTGAATATTTTTTTGATAGTCTAATAATTCTTTAGCTAAAGAAACAGGAATGTCATAAGGGTCAGACGGAATCTGTTTTATGCTTGAGAATTTTTTAAGACCCTCTACTTGTTCTTCATATCTATGAAAGTCCATTTTAGAACAGCATGAGCCTTGCAATCTATCATTTTCAGATAACGAATCTATAAAGTCTGATTTAGCACAAAAATTTGTTTTAGCAACACTTAATTGAGCAAATTTTCCTTCTAGTGTTAAAGTCTCTGGGGAAGTGGATTGCGTATAAACAGAGGAAAAACTATTTGAATTATTTATTATTATAAATGAGATGAATAGTAAAAAAGCCAATATTCCAAATATAAAGAATATTTTCTTTCTCTTCTCTTTCCTATATTCTTCAAAGATTTTTTTAATGTTTTTATCCATTTTTAACTATTGTCTATATTTTCTCCATAAGGGTGAATTAATTTCCATCCCTGAATAACATCTCCTTGCCTAGATTTTAAAGTGAATTTATCTTTGTGAGAAATTTTTTGATCATTAGTTAAAGTAAATATAACTTCATAATTTACACTCGCTATTTGTCCATCATTGCTTACTTCTTCTATATTTACTATTTCAACTTCTTCTATATTTTGAGAACTTACATAATTTTTAAAATCCTGTAATGTTGCAGCTGTTGGTTCAATATTTTTAAATCCGTCTGAGAAATGGGCATACATGTTTACATAATCCTTATTATTCCATGATGTAAAATACTGCTCAACTACTTCTTTTGGAGAAGGAAAGTTGTATTCTTCTGCTTTTGGTTTGCTGTTTGTCCATATAATTCCTATTACAAAAATTACAAATAAGACAGCCAAACCAAGATACAAAACCTCCTTATTTGTTGAATCATTTTTCATTTTAATTATTTGCTTCTACTATTTTATTTAATTCAATATCCCAGTAAGTTCCTATTGCCTCTGGATTTCTCATAACGAACCATCCGTCACTTTCTGTTGAGCCAACACTTCTCCATGCTTGTTTAAGAGATAAATAATAGTTAGCATCAGGAGAAAGGATAATTATCGGAACTTTCTTTATATTGTACTTTTGTATAAATTGTTTACCTTCTGGAGAATTTATATCATAAGTTTTTTCATTGTTTATAACAATTCCGAATCTAAGCAAAATATTTTTATTAACAGATACGCTGTAACATTCAGTACAATCATTTTTAGTTAAATAAATAACTTCAATCATACCTATTATTCTATTTTGTGAAAGATCTCTATAAGGAGGAACAGTCGAATGGATTGCATAAAATCCACTTTTTTTTACAGCGCCAGATTGAGTTAAAGCGGTTTTAACTTGTGAATAATAATCAATGTCATCTGAAATTAGAACTGCTGGAACTTCCTTTATTTCAAATTTATTTATTAAATCTCTTCCTTCATCTGAATTGTATTCTACAGATTTTTCATTTTTTATAAATACTCCTTGTTCTTTAAGAAGAGATGAAACTGAAGATAAAGATACACATTTATTGCAAGAAGAATCAATTATATTTTTTATCTGTACCTGTCCTTTTATTTGGTTTGATGATAAATCTAAATAAGGGGGATTTAAAGCAGTAAACACAAAATTATTTTCTGAAATTTCTCCTTTTTGGTTAAAGTAATTAACAAGTTGTTCTGATTTATTAACCTCTCCGCTAATAATCATTGTAGGTAATTTTTTAATATCGTATTTGGAAATAATTTCTTTACCTTGTTGAGAATTTATTGAAAATGTTTCTTCAGATGTAATATTTATATTTTGATTTTTTAATTCAATAATTGCCTTTTCAATATCAAAACAATCTTCGCAATTACTCGGAGTTATTTTTATAAGTTGAAGCTCAGCAGGCCTTGACTGTTCTTTAAAAATTTCCTTAGCTTCAGCTACTTTTATTCTTCTTTC
>JAGVWY010000023.1 GCA_018304055.1 Candidatus Pacearchaeota archaeon | reverse complement strand
GTTAGTGTCTGTTTCATTTTGTTTCACCTCCTTTCAATCATATTAACCTTTATGGTTAAATATTTTGGGAAGTTTCAACAAAATTATTTATACTCTCGTTTAAAATGTTTTTTGCATAAATAACTCCATCCCTTATTTTTGTATTTGTTTTCTAGCAAAGAAGGATAAACTTCCTTAAATGCCAGATTATTGCAGTCTCCAAGGTAATCGCATAGAGGTCTTTTCTTTCCATTAACAATTTTATATCTAATTGAATTTTTCATATTTATTTTATTCTTCATTATTTTCTTTTTTGTGCCAATCAAACATATTCTTTCTTAACTTTGCCATTCTTCCATCTGGATGAGTAAATACTATTCCCTCTACAAACCCTTCTCTATCTCCCTGCATAGAAGCATATAAAGGAATTAATTCTTTAAACCAGTTAGAAATAGTCTCAAAATCTTTTGGATATTTTCCCCATGATTTATATTTTAAATGTTTTTGTGCAAAGATTTTAAATGGAATCCATAAATGCTCTTTTAATTTGTATGGATTCCCATTAACTTTTGGTCCAATTAATTCTCCAAAATGTTGACCATCGCCTAAAAACTCTAGATAACCTCTTTCTTTTGAGTTTAATAAACTTTCAATAATCCATTTTTTGCCTTTTGTAATAAATGGAATTCTCTCTGTTCTGTTGTAAACTTGTATTACAGTTCCTTCTACTATAACAATGCTTACATTAGTTCCATGCAATTTTTCTATTGCCATTACCGAATCATCTTTGAATACCCATTCATAACCTTCAGCTATCTTATTAGTTACAATATAATTCCCATTAATTAATTCTCTAACGAAAGGACATTCAATTTTAGGCATATCATTGATTTTCATGTTAAAAATAAAAGGGCTGACGAGGGCCCTAATCACCTTCATAAGAAGGAACCAGCAACATGGCATTGGTTTATTTTTTCCATTTAGAGTCTGTTGGCGCACATGGCATCTTTTTTTCTCTACAGACTTATCTATTGATTCAAAAACTAAAATATATTAAATTATGATTGAATATTTGGAGATGTTTTTGAAATTTCTTCAATAGAGTTTAATGCCTGCTCAATTGCTTTAATCTGATCATCAAAAACTTTTTCCTTAGTATTCATCTGTTCTCTGGAATTCTCAAATTCTTGCTTTGTTCTTTCAATTTCCAAATCTTTTTTTCTTTCCTCTCTTTTAATATCTTCCTGAATATCTTTTTTCCAGTTTTCTAATTCTTTTTTTAATTTTCCTATTTTTTGTTCTTTTCTTTTAACCTCTTCTTTAATATTGGATTTAGAATTCATAATCTCTAATTTTCTTTGTGTTAATCTTTCAACAATACTGTATCTTGATTGACTTTCAGCCATGTTATCAACTGATATCTAGGAGTTATATAATCTGTGTGTAAGTTTTTGGGTATGCAAAAACTCCCTATTCAGCATAACTTACCTGAATCTTCCTTTTTTTCTTTTTCTTTTCAGGAACATCTAAAAAATTATCTTCACTCAAAACACTTTCACCTGTTTTTTCTTCCAGCTCTTTTCTTGCATTGCCTGCAACCTCCCCTCCTTGCCTCGCAGCATTCTTATTTTCTTTAAACCCAAGGGCATCTTTTGCTTTTGTAATTCTTGTTGTTGCTGCTTCTCCCAACATGCTAAAAATTAATTCTAAATCATCCATATGGTCTCTTAAATTTTCTCTTTTCAGCTTTTTCAGTTCTTTGTATTCTTCAACTGTTTTACCGAAAGCTGCCTTGCTTATTTCATTAGTCAATATTGCAAATTCAATCTCTTCTTCTACATCTCGATTTTTCCATTCATCAGTTAATTCCTGCCTTATTGCAATACCTCTTAATCTTTTTTCAATCCAGTCTTTTGAATATCCTTTCCTCTCATAAAGTTGCTTCATTCTCTCCTGAGCTAACTCTGGATTTTCTATTTCTTGTACTCTTTCATATCCAACTTTAGCCAGCCATCTCTTGAAAGGCTCTGCTTTTTTTGAAGGAATTGACTGTATTATCCTAAAAATGCCTTCTGTATCTGCACAATCTGTAAGATATTCTTTCTCATCTCCTGATTTAAGTTTCAGTTGTCGACAAAATGTCGATAACTCAATATCTGAAGATTCTTTTTCCCTAACCTTTAGTCTATACCAATAATCATTTGGATTTACACTATCTGTCAAAATCCCTACTACATCTACAACCGAAAAAAACCATTTATCTCCAATTAACTTTCTCCTTATTCTCTTTCCATTGAAAATTGCGATATGTGTATCTTCTTGTTCCATTTTTATTACAATTGCTTAAACTTTAAATTTATTTGCTTTTATCCCATCCAAATAAGTTAAGATGATCTTCCTGCCTTTTTCATCTTCAGCAAGATAAGAATAAAGTTCTTTTCCTTTCTCCAGATTGCATCCCTCAACTACCAATTTATTAATAGAAATATATGCCGTAGCTCTTTTGAAAATTATCCTACTTCTCCATCCAATTCCTAAAAATCTTTTTTTCATATTTATTTTAGGCACCTCATATATTTAAATCTTGTGGTGCCTAAAGATTTATATAGAAAATCTTCTATAAAGAATCATGAAAATACAAAAGAGATTTTTAAGAAAATATAAAGATAAAGACTATTACAAGTATATTGTAAATATTCCTCCAATGGTTTTAAAAGAAGCGGGATTAAAATACGGTGAAGAAGTTGAGATAAAGTCTGAAAAAGGGAAGATTGTTTTAAAGAAGAAAAATAAAAATAAGGGTAAGGATGTAAGGAATTAAATATTTGAATGGAGAAGGATTTATATTATCAGCATATTTTGTAAGATACATAAAATCATAAAATGAATATTCAAATGAGCATTTATTATGATAAGGAAGGCGATTTTCTGGAAATAACTAACGGAGATATTTCTAATTGTTTTTTTGATAACCTGGGTAATGGCTTATTTAGAATTGTTGATAAAACAACAGGGGAAATAAAGGGGATTGCAATTCATAGTTTTAAGGCAAGAACAAAATCTGACAGCATTAAGCTTGAGCTTCCATTCAAGTTTAGGTTTGATTAGGGGTTGATGTGTGCGGGAGAAATTTAAGAACTTAGTTAAACTAAAATAGAAGATCAAATGAAAATTTATTATGATGAAGAAGGTGATTACTTAGAAATAACTTTTGGCGTTTCTAAGGAAGATTATGGAGAGCATATTTCTGAAGATATAGTTTTGTTCAAGGATCAAAAAACAGAAAAAGTCCTAGGGGTAGGCATTTTTAATTTCAAAAAACACACAAAAGATTTTTCAGACTTAAAACTCAAGCTTCCCTTTAAAATCAATCTTTCTCAATTGAAAGCTCATTCCTAGATGGCGGTTGGTGGAGCTGGGTTGAAAACTCATAGTCTTGCTTCTTTGTTTCCAAGCAAAGTTTGGCCCATATAATTATTCCAGAGAGCGCTGGCTATCAAAAAAGAGTCTTTCGTTTTTTCCCTTAAAATTTTATTGATATTTTTTAACATCTGTCTTCTTGCCCTCTCATGCGCTTCATAACTCGGATTTCCCTTTATTATAGAAATTGGAACCAGATTTGATGGAGATAAAAACATTCCTGCTGTTCTGTCCTTTTTAGGTGTTGCCGAGCGTTTGTTATCTATATAAAAAGTAAACTTGACATTGTATCCGATAAAACACCCCTCTCTGTTATTTTTCATACATTTAACGCCAAGAGAAAATGCGGAATTGCAAGATCTGGAATAAGTTATTCTATTAGTGAGAATCCGCCCATTTATCTTCTCATCAATTAAAATTTCATCATTATGTCCAAATATGCTTGTTTCAGAACCGTGACCATTCAATACTACCAATTTATAGTCTAATTTATCAATAACTTTTTCAAATTCTTCTTTATTCACTTTTTCGTCATTTAGGGGTTTTATTCTTATCCCTGCCTTTTTTCCAGCATCATTTATTTCGTCTGACCACTGAGAAATATATTCTGTTGTATCATCATATCTTGGAAGGGTGATAATCATTCCTTTTTTCATCTTATACAGAAGCAAGAGCTTTACCAACCTCTCCATTTGCGGCAGCCTTCAAAAACGAAAGGTGCATTTTTATTATGTGCCTCCCGATTTCATCCTCGTCCTTTATATGCTTTATAACTTCTTCCTTATTCATGCCTTCTTTCCCACCAATTGACAACTTTAAATCAGAAGAAGCTGCCTCTATCCTTGTTATTACTAACTCCTTAATTTCTTCATTTATTTCAATATCTTCTTTTTCTGTCATATTATACCTATGTCCTCCAACGCTTTTAAAATTTTCTTTCCTAATTCAGTGTCTCCCTTAACTTCTAAATAGGCAGTAGTCCAGGTATATGGTTCTTTATCTACTATAACTACAATGTCATCTCTCAAACTATCAGGAACTTTTGCATAAACTCCAATAAGTTTAGCCCTTTTGTCTTCTCCTTTACCATTCATGATTAGATTAAGGTTTTATTGTTTAAATGTTTGTTGGTTATTTATCGGGGATGGGAAGTGGTGGAGTTGGGGGGAGAATTCATAGCCTATTTAACATTCTCTAGTCCTTTTTTCTTAATCTTGTCATATTCCTGATAAATTAAATCAAAAAGAGCAGATTCAAGTTTTCTTTTCAGTTTATCATTATCAACAATTCGTTTGTATAATCTTACATCATTATTAAGCAATTTGGATATTTCTTCTTCAAAATATCTATTAAATACTGCTCTTACATTTTCTTTTGAGTTACTTTCTATCCTTTCAATAAAATTATTGTTATCCAAATTAGAGATAAATCAATAAATGCCAGCGTTGGATTTTGAAGAGAAAAAAATAAATAACTCCACATCGCGTTAAAAAATAATTTAGCCTCCGAAAGATTAAATGGGTTTACTATAAATTCCCAAATAGCGAACCCTATTAAGACAATTTTTATTAAATCTGGATATCAAAAATTTTTGTGTTTTACCCACACCTAAGGGTGTGGGTTTGTTTAAAATTTTTGAGACAGGAATTTCACGACGATTCTGTAGGAATCGTCCACTGCCTAAAGGCAGTGGTTTAAATGAAATTCCTGTATTAATAATTGATTGTCACAAACCATTTCAAAAACAAAAGCTTTTAAACACTTGATACAGGATTTATAGATGACAAATACCCAAGAAATAACAGAGAGAAATTTTAAAAAAAGCTTCTCTGATTGGTATGATAAATATTATAAGTTATTATTAGTAATTCCTATAATATTATTTTTGTTATCTTTATTTTATCTAGGTTATATGTATCAAAAAACCGGGAATTTTGTGGAAAAAGATATTTCTCTGACAGGGGGTACTTCTATAACAATTCAAGGAGATACTTCAGAAAGTTTTGAATCTCAATTAAAAGGCTCATTTCCTGACATTTCAGTGAGAAAGCTTACTGATTTGAGAACAGGAGAAACAACTTCTTTTATTGTAGAAACTTCGACAACTCCAGAAGAAATTAAACCAGAAATAGAACGAATTTTAAGCTATAAACTAGATGAGAAAAATTCAAACATAGAATTTACAGGTTCTTCATTAAGCTTAAGTTTTTACAAACAGCTTATAATAGCATTAGTCATATCATTTATCTTAATGTCTATAGTGGTTTTTTTCCTTTTTAAGACATTTATACCAAGTATAGCAGTTATCTTTGCTGCACTTGCTGATATCATCATGTCTCTTGCTATAGTCAATGTAATAGGATTAAAACTTTCTGCAGCAGGAATTGCAGCATTTTTAATGTTAGTCGGTTATTCTGTGGATACTGATATTCTATTAACAACAAGAGCTTTGAAAAGAAGAGATCTTGCATTAAATAAAAGATTATTTGGAGCATTTAAAACAGGAGTACTTATGACTCTGACTGCTTTAATTGCAGTTTCTCCAATTTTTTTTATATCTACTGGAATTCCAGATTCCTTCAGACAAATATTCATTATTTTAGCAATAGGATTATCAGCTGATTTGATTAACACTTGGCTTACAAATGCAAGTATTATTAAATGGTATTGTGAGGTAAAGAAAATATGAAATTAACATGGAGAATTTGGCTTTTAGTAATAGTATTAATTGCTTCTTTTTTCACACTATCTCCTAGTTTTGAAAAAGGAGTTATAGTTAAGAATGTAGAAAGGAACTCATCAACATATGAAGCTGGTTTAAGGCCAGGAATGATTATCACTTCTATAAATGATAATGAAATTATCTCTATTTCAGATTATACAAAGACGATAAATTCAATTTTTCCAGTAGAAAACAAAACAAAACTTATCATTAATACAAAAGATTTTGAATTCGCACTATTAACAAATGAAACTCCACAAATAACTGTTGCAGACATCCCAAAATCCAATATTAAAACAGGATTAGATTTAAGTGGTGGGGCGAGAGCATTGGTGAAAGCTCAAGAAAAAGATCTAACTCAAGAAGAATTAAATGATTTAGTATCTATAACCAGCAATAGATTAAATGAATTTGGAATAGCAGATATTTCAGTAAAACCAGTAACTGATTTAGCAGGAAATAAATTTATGTTAGTTGAAGTTGCAGGCGCAACAGCTTCAGACATTCAAAATCTAATCTCAACCCAAGGAAAATTTGAGGCAAAGATAGGAAACGAAACTATTTTTGTAGGAGGAGAGGAAGATGTAACTTATGTTGCAAGAACAGGACAAGATGCAGGCGTATATTCCTGTAACCTCTATCAAGAGGGAGAGTTATGTAATTTTAGGTTTGCAATTTCTTTAAGTGAAAAAGCAGCTAAAAGACATGCACAAGTAACCAACAATCTCTCAATTAGCCCTGAAAACCCTCAATATCTTGACAAGCAATTAGATTTATATTTAGATGATAATTTAGTTGATTCTTTGTTCATAGGGAAAGACCTCAAAGGCTCTCAAACAACACAAATATCTATTTCTGGTTCTGGCATCGGAACAACAAGGCAGGAAGCATTTGATGACGCTGAAAACAACATGAAGCATTTACAAACTATTTTAATAACTGGAAGCCTGCCTTATAAATTGGAGATAATTAAAATAGATACCATCTCCCCTGTTTTAGGAAAAGAGTTCACAAAAAACTTATTAATTTTCGGTTTAACTGTTTTTATAACTATTTCTTTAATAATATTTTTAATTTATAGAAGAATAAAAATTACCCTAGCTGTAATACTCACTATGTTTTCTGAAGCAATTATTACACTTGCAGTAGCTTCTTTAATCAACTGGAATTTAGATGCACCAAGCATAGCAGGAATAATTGCAGGATTAGGAACTGGTGTTAACGACCAGATTGTTATCATTGATGAGGCAGTGTCTAAAAGAGGTTCTTTAAAAGAAAGAATAAAAAATGCTTTGTTTATTATTTTAGGAGCTTTTTTCACTATAATAGCAGCAATGCTTCCGTTATTCTGGGCAGGAGCTGGATTGTTAAAGGGATTTGCATTAACAACAATTATTGGAGTAACAATTGGAATAATAATAACAAGGCCTGCATTTTCTGATATTATAAAAAATATTTTGAAAGAATAAAGTAATTGATGATTATTTGCTACAAGCAACACTTTAATACTAGTAATACCATAATACTCTATGGATGAAAAAAATGCAGAAAATACATGGAAGATTATATTAAATAGTGGCAAGATTCTTTCAGATAAAGAAGCAGATGACCTAAAAAAAATTACTACTAAATTGAGAAATGAAAAGAGCAATGAAAAAAGAAAATGATAACTTTCTAAAAAACTACAAGAACCTAATATTAACAATGATCTTAAGTATAATTATAATCTCTTATTTTTTATTCGAAGAAATTGGTTTAAATTCATTAATTCTTTCTCTAGTTATTGTTATTGGATTTTATACTGTTGAAAAATATTTTTCTCTTAATTTTCAGATACATCATTATTTTTATATACTAATAATAGTTTTCTCAATAGTATTTTTCTATTACTTTCAATTACAATTTACTTATGTTGATAAAATTCTTCATCTTATAGGCGGTTTCATGCTTGCCTCTGTTTCATATTATATATTCAAGAAAAAGAAACTAAATTATCCTCTCATAACAGCATTTATTTTTTCATTATCCATAATCCTTGCATATGAGTTCTATGAATATATTATGGATTACTATTTCGAAATACCTATGAGAGGAGTTTATCAGAATATTAATAATCAGATTATCATGTTAATAGATCCTGTAAAAGATACCATACAAGATATAACTTTAGGAATAACTGGATTTTTTTTGTTTATCATAAAAAATGTTTTAAAAAATAAAAACTAATTATCTGGTGATAGGGATTATTATTTTTATTGTCAAAATAGAATTATTTTCCTTAAAACAAGTTTTTCCTTATTTGATTTAATCATCCTCATAAATTACCTCATTCCACTTCTTCCATAAATCCTCTGCAGGTTTTCCTCTTATTGACATATCGGGAGCAAGAGGCATTTCCCACATCCAGTAACCAAAATTATAAAGCCCTGTTATCCAAGGTCTTTTTTCAATAGCTTCAAAATAAGCATTAATAGTTCTTGCCTGATCTTCTCCAGAAAACTCATATTTTCCCTTCTTCCATTCTCTCTCGCCAATCCAAGGGGCGTTCATAATTTCAACAAAATCGTAGAATGCAGAACCTTTCCAACTTTTCTCAATAGAGGCATAAGAAATGATAACAATAATCGGTTTATTATATTTTTCGTGAAGCGGCAATGCTCTATCAATCAAATTTCCTGCTTCTTCTGCAAGTTCTTTATTTGAAGGATTGTCTTTTCTCGAAAGTCGAGCATCTATTGATATCACGAAAAAATCAAGCTTGTCCCCGAATGTGAAATATTCTACAGGAGGAATAATGCCACGCGGCTCTTTATCTTCAGAAAGGTATATGCTTGTACCGCTTCCAATTTCTCCGCCAAACTCTTTTCTTATATTTTTAATCATCTGCTCCATTTTTTCATCGAAATTTTTAACTTCACGGTTATCAGCATCGAAAGTATCAACTCTTAAGGCATCTGCTCCTGAAACCTCTGCAATTTTTGCATGGTGAACTAAAAATCTTTCAACTTCACTAAAATAAGCGTTCCACCATTCATCGTTTCTATTTTGTGTATCAATTACTGTACAACAAATTTGCGGGGATAAAAAAACTTTTATTCCTTCTTTTTTTAAAGACTTAATATGTTCTATTAATTTTTCATCACTGGGATAATTTGGATTTTCATCTATCCCTAATTCAATCGAATTCGCAACTTTTGGAGGAGAGTCAGCAACCCATTGCCACGGCGGAGATATTATAGCCCATGTATATTCCTGCTCCCGCATATGTTTTGAAGTAGAATTAAAAAAATCATCAAATCCAGAAACATACAAATCATTCAATACATGTCCTGAATGAAATTCCTTTCCGTTAATTCTTTCCATAAATTTTTCTGGTGGAGTTATTTGTGTTTTGAAATCTATTTCTCCTTGCGGAAACCATTTCCACCTTTCAACTAAATCCTCTTGGACATATCCTTGTTTTGGATGGGAAATTTTCCGTGTTAGTTTGTCCCAATAATCTGTTTGTGTCGTCTCGCCCAAATATTCTGTTGTTATAAATCCAAAATTATTTCTATTGTACGCATATCTAATAATTCTTTCTCCATTATCATCAACATAAACTCCTTGTTCAAGAAAATCTATATCAAATGTAATTTTGTGTTTGTAATCTGATATTTTTTCCATTTTAAAAGATTTCAATCCTTCTGGTCGGAATGTCTCAAAATAGACTATATCCTCTTCAAAAGTATTTTTCGGAACATTAACAATAAATGTCATCTTTTTTGAGAATTCTTGAATGTCAAGTGCTTCCTCTTGTTGAAGTTCATAATTCTGTTGTTTTGGTTGTAATAATTCTCTTTGATAGGTGAATATAAATATCCCTGAGATTATGATAACAACTGTCAAAATTAAAATTATTAACACCATTTTCATAATTTTATTAACCATAACTAATTTAACAAGTTTTCCATAATCTTATTTCAGCATAATTAATCATTTCATGAAAATCCGCTACCAGCTCTTCATATTTTGAAAATATTGGTAGATAGCGAGAAATTAATGATCAATTAAGTCAAACTGAAATGTTTTAGCATAAAATCTGGCATAAACTTGTTTTCAATATAGAAATTTTGAATACTCCTTGGAAGTGTTTTAAACTGGTCGATTATTCCTCTGCAATTTTTAGAACCGCAGTGACATACGCAAGTCCATAAAATCCTTCCAACTTTTTTTATTTTTTCTTCATTATCATTCATTGTAGTAGAATAATCATAAGTAATCTCTTCCCCAACTTTTATATCTTTCATGGCAACAAGTTCGTTTTTACCTTTAATAAAAGCATTTGGATTACAGGAATGATTAAATGTTCTGGATATCTCGTCTAAATCAAGATATTGTTCATCGTCAATTTGTAATGGGTCTGATTGCTCCTCTTTGCCTTCATTAACTCTCTTTATCATTTCATCAAGAGTACACAATTCACCATTCAAATAACAAATTGTTCCCCCTTTTTTTATATCTTCATAAGCAAAAACACCACTTCCAGCTATTTTAGATTTCTCTATTTTAAGTAGCTGTTTCATTTTTTATCATAAAAAATGTTTTAAAAAATAAAAACTAATTTTTTTTGACCTTTCAAAATTAACACAGAAAGTGGAAAATTATTCTTCTTTTCTTTCATATCTTTGGTTATCTCTACCATACTGTTTCTCTTTCATCATTCTTTCCCATTCTTCTTGTAAATTAATTTTGTGACTATTAGCAATACAACAAACAGTAAAAATAACATCAGATAATTCTTGCCCTAAATTCCGAGTATCTTCACTAGACTTTTTCTTTTTAGTCCCATACATATGATTCAATTCTCTGGCAACTTCTCCAATCTCTTCAGTTAACCTGGCTTGCATTTCAAGCGGCGGCCAATATTGTGGTGTAAATTGTCCAGTCCACCTGTCAACATCCTCTTGAATATCTTTTAATAACATATATTAAACTAGAATGAATAGGTTTATAATTATTTATATTATGATTTTATTTCATCTTATAAACTATAATCATTATGTAGAGATTTTTATTTTACTGATTAACTTTCCCATAAAAATTTCTTGAAGATTGTATTTTCTTCCCAACTCCATCGATAATTTGAATTCCTAGTTCTTTACAAACTATAGCTTCAGGAATTTCATATGCAAATCTATCTCCTCCTTTTGCAAAAATATCTGGTTTAACTTCTCGAAGAGATTTGCAGATAGTCTCATCTTTGTCAATGCTCACAAAAACTTCATCAACATATTTTATTGCTTCTATAATTGCTTTCCTTTCTTCCAAAGGCATGAATGGCTTTCCTTTTTTTAAAACTGCTTGTTCATCATTATTAAGAATAACAATTAACTTATCTCCTAATGCTTTAGCTAGTTTAAAATATTCTATATGGCCAATGTGAAGAGCGGGTCAAAGTAGCCCGATACAGCTACTATTTTAACCATTTCTCACCTCCTCATCCTTTTTCTCGCCTTGGATTTTACACAATGGCTGGATGTTTGATATAACCTTCATTTTCTTTTTAATAAGGCGTATACATTTTTAAACATTATTCAACTACAAGAGATATGGAAAATAAAGTAACAGAAGAAATAGCTATAGGCTCTTTTTGGAATTTTATTCTTACATTATCTGCAAGGCTTGGAAGTATTTTCTTCGTCATAATAATAGCTAGGTTTCTCATGCCAGAGAATTTTGGTATTTATACATTAGCAGTTTCAATAGCCTTAATCTTATTAGTAACAATTGATGCAGGAATAAATCAAACTCTTTTAAAATATGTTGCAGAAGCTTTAAATAAAAAAGATAAAAAATTAGCAGCAGCAAGTTTTAGATTTTTATTTAAATTAAAATTAACCATAACTATTTTTGTTTCATTTTTACTGATATTAATAGCATTCCCATTAGCTTATTATGTTTTTAGAAAACCACCATTATTTTTGCCTATTGTTTTCAGCAGTCTTTATATTCTGGTTAATTCAATAGGTTCATTTTATTCTTCTTATTTTTATATAATTAAGAAATTATGGCATGTAACCATTAAACAAATTATTTTTGAAGTTCTGAGAATATTAGGAGTACTATTTATTTTTTTAATTTTAGCAAAAGAGCAATATGTTATGGGAACTATTAGTGTTTTATCACTATCTATGATAATAGCAGCCTCTTATTTAATATATAACATCAAAAAAATATCTCCATTTCTATATGAAAAATCTAACGAGTCATTTAATAAAAATAAGATTTTAGAATTTTCTTTTTACTTTGCAACAATTGGCTCATTGCTTATTATTTTTGGTTATGTTGACACTATTATGCTCGGTATTTTTTTAGAAGCTTCTTATGTTGGTTATTATAGTGCAGCCCTTGCTTTAGTGACGGGAATTTGGGGTTTTTTAAATTTATCGCAGATTTTGCTTCCGATCATGTCAGAGATTAAAGACAATGAAATTCGAAAAGAATTATCTAAGGTTTTCAAGTATCTCTCTATTTTATCCATTCCTGCAATATTCGGAATATTTATTTTAGGAAAATTTTTCATAGCTTTTATTTATGGATATGATTATCTTCCAGCAATGACGCCTTTTTATGTCCTTTCCTTCCTCATCTTTATAATACCAACTATAGAAATTATCACTCCTATATTTTATTCTAGAGAGAAGCCCAAAATAATAATTAAAGGATTAATAATAGCCACAATTCTTAATATAACCCTAAATTATTTTTTCATTAATACTTTATTGAAAATATCTTCTAGTATGGCCTTAGTCGGGGCTGCAATGGCCACGGTTATTAGCCAATCGGTTTTTTTAACTTTACTTTTGATGCGCGCCAAAAAAGAATCTAATATTTCTTTAAATATTGGTTATACTATAAAACCTATTATAGCTTCATCAATAATGGCTTTAATTTTATTTTATATAAATTCAAATATCTCTGATTTTAATATTTTCATAGGTATTGGAGAAATTTTCTTAGGAGTAATAATTTATTTTTCAGTTATTCTAATGATAAAAGGATTAAAAAAAGAAGATTATGCTTTGTTTAAAGACCTTTTAAGAAAATTCTTTTAAGAGAACTCCTATGAGAATTCTTAAACCATAAAGCTTATCTATTATTTAAGCTTTATTATTTTGAAACATACGACAAACTCCTATTCGTGGTCAAGGCC
>JAGVWY010000022.1 GCA_018304055.1 Candidatus Pacearchaeota archaeon | reverse complement strand
ATTAAAATTCCTAATCCTTCAACTTCAAAGAAGATTGAAGTCTTAAAAAATAAATTTTTTAATCCATTCATTTTCAGAGAAAATGAAGTCTTCGGAAATTGGATTTATGCAAAGATCTCTACAGAAATTTTTTTGGTGATGTTTGAAAATTTCTGGCTTAAAAACTTCTGCAATAAAACACACGAAGTTTTTTATATCTGATTTTTTTAGTTATAAGATGAGCAAAAAGGGGATTATAGAAAAAGACATTGTAATTTATTCAAGTATTAGGAGAAAAGTCATTGCAAGTTTATTTATAGTTTTAATAATTTTTAATATTATTAATGTATACGTAATTACTACAACTTTTTACTTTAAGAAAATTACTGGTTATGGCAGTGATACAGGCTCTATTAGTTTAAGTATTGAAGAATGGAGAGTTGTTGAAATTAATAGCCCTTTAAATCAAACTTATAATGCTGTTTTATTAACAGACTATTATCCATTAGAGCTGAACGTTAGTTCTAATTTTAATAATGATATTCATGCCTGGTGGTATACTTTAGTTGATTTAGCTAATAATGTTACATTGAATGAAAGTGTTATTTTTACACCAAATACTACTATTTATACAGTCAGGTATTCTAATCAATTAACTGTTTTTGCTAATAGATCCGGGAATTTTACATATAATGATAGCGTTGTCTTTTATATAAACGTAGCTAATTCTGCTCCTAAAATACAGAATTTAACAAGAGACATGTTATCTTGTGAGCTTGGCGTTTTATCAGAAGTCTTTAATGTTAGTGATAGTGATGGAGATGCAATTAGTGTAAGCCTTAATCCACAAAGCCCTTCAAATCCTTTTTTCATTCAATCACTTTATAATATCAATGCAACTTTATCTGTGCATGAAATTTTTTCTGGAACCCTAGATAAGAGTGATGCAGGAGGAATATTTATGGGAAATAAAACCTATGCTGTTAATGTTTCTGCAAGTGATAGTTATAATTCAAGCTGTTGCAGTGATACTGTCTCTGCGAATATAACTGTCATTGAAATTAACAATATTCCGGTTATTGAAAATATTGCTACAAAAACAATTTGGTCTCAAGGAGATAACAGCACATTATATATTCAAACAATTGTCAGCGATGTTGAAAGCGGAGACCATGATGATGGTAACATGAGCTTTAATATTACTATAAAAAATTCAACAGGCATTAATGTAAGCTTATTTAATATTAGTGCTTTAGGAGTTATTAATTTTACAGCTAATTCTAGCTATGTAGGAGTTTATAATGTAACTATTTGTGTTAGCGATCAATCATTGATAAGTCCTCATCAAAATATAAGTCTTTGTAGTAATAATGGAACTAACCAAAGTGATTGTGAAACCTTTGGATTAACAGTAACGAATCAAAACAGGGCTCCGGAAATTTTAACACATTATCCTAACGAATCTAATTTTATAGCTAATGAAGGAGAAACAAGTTCGTTTAATGTTAGTTCTAGAGATCCTGATGGAACAATTCCGGATAATTATTGGTATGTTGATGGCTCATTAGAAAAATTTGAAGAAGCAAGTTATAATTCTACTTTTCAGCATAGCTGGGGATTTAATGATGCTGGATATCATAATGTAACAATAATCGTGACTGATGGATTACTTCAAGATAGTTTTACTTGGAATGTTACTATTATAGATGTTCCTCAACCTGCTGGTGCACCTTCTGCTGGAGGAGGAGGGGGAGGAGGGGGCGGAACTGTCTGCAGTTCAAAATGGGGATGTGCTGAATGGAGCCAGTGCAGTAATCTTAGTTTTTTAGAAGAGAGCAGAAATATTACTGCTATAAAAGAATCATGTAAACAGAGAGGGATTAATGAAACTTATTGTGGTTATCAAACAAGAATCTGCCAGGATATTAACAAATGTTCTTTTCCAACTAATGAGCCTTTGAGTGTTCAATATTGTTATTATATTATTGAGCCAAGTTGTTCTGATGGAATAAAAAACTGCCATAATGGAGCTTGTGAAGTTTTGGCTGATTGCGGAGGTCCATGTGAAGTTTGTCCAAGTTGTTCTGATAATATAAAGAATCAGGGAGAAGAGGGAGTGGATTGCGGAGGTCCATGTGATGCATGTAGAGAAATTCCTCTTGTAAAAGTTGTTTCAAATAGAATTTTCTATTTTTTCATATCTTTGTTGTTATTACTTATTGCTATTATTCTTTTTATCAGATATGAGATACATAGATATAAAGTAAGTAAAATGCTTAGAGAAAAGAAGGAAAAGCTTAATAGACTTAAGTTTTCTGTAACGTAAAAACTAAATGATTGAGCAATGCTATTTAGGTTTTCCGAACACTGAAAATTTTTCTATAGAGAATTTTGAAAAAACAGGAGTACAGAAATTTCGAGTAAGTAATTGCAACGAAATTTCTGTCCCAAAACTCAGAAAAATCAAATATTCTTCTGGTCACGAAAATTCAAAAATATCTAAAGAATTTTCGCTGACTTCAAAAATATACAAGAAGATGTAAGAAGAAAATATATTGTAGGGTAACTGATTTTTCTTATTTCAATACATATTTAAATATATAATTTTTAGTAATAATGTAGTTACCCTACAAAAAAGATGGTGTATAAGAAGTATATTAGGAGAAATGGAAAAGTATTTGGACCTTATTATTATGAAAGTTACAGGGAAGATGGCAAGGTAAAAACTAGATTTATTTCTGGACCTCGAAAAAAATGGGTATTTAAAAAAATAAAATCTTTAATTTCAAGATTGCCTTTATTTCTTTTACTGATTATGTTATCAATGCTGATTGTTGCTTCTTTAGAATCAATTATTTTAATTTCAAAAGCAGAGCATTTTAATGAAAATAGAGAATTTGTAAGCGATATTTATAATAAAGTAAAAAAACAAGATAACATCTGGAGTGAAGTAATTCCAAATAATCATTTTGTGAGAGTAATTTTTGAAAAAAATTTAACTAAAAATAATGATATTACTATTTATGCTAAAGGGATAAATAATTCTATTAATAATATTTCTGTTTATAGAAAAAATAGTAATCAGGAAATTGCTGCTTTTTTGAATATATCAAATAAAAACAGATATATTATTTATCTAACAAATTTAAGTAGTAAAGAATCATTAAATACTTTTGATTTTAAAGTGCAAGGACAAGGAGTTGAGTTTGATTATATAGTTGATCCTTTACAACAGGATACAAATTTGAGTAATTCTAATGCGAGTTTTATTGGTGAGGCTGGAGATAGTTCAGGAGTTTCAGTCTCATCAGTGGGAGATGTAAATGGAGATGGATATGATGATATATTAATCGGAGCTTATTTAAATGATGAAGGAGGAGATAATGCAGGCCAAGTTTATTTAATCTTTGGAAAATCTTCTGGTTGGTCAATGGATACAAATTTAAGTAATGCAAATGCAAGCTTTTACGGAGAAAAAAATAATGATAACGCGGGATTTTCTGTCTCCTCTGCAGGTGATGTAAATAATGATGGTTATGATGATATTCTTGTTGGGGCTCGTTTAAATGATGAGGGAGGGGACAGTGCAGGACAGGTTTATTTAATCTTTGGAAAATCTTCAGGATGGTCAATGGATACTAATTTAAGCAATGCAAATGCAAGTTTTTATGGAGAAAAAGGAATTGATCAAGCCGGAGTTTCAGTCTCCTCTGCAGGAGATGTGAATAGGGATGGATTTGATGACATATTAATTGGAGCTGATGGAAATGATCAAGGAGGCAGCGGTAGTGGCCAGTCATATATCATTTTTGGAAAATCTTCTGGCTGGAGCATGGATGTAAATTTAAGCAATGCTGATGCCAGTTTTTATGGAGAGAAAACTGGAGATAGTTCAGGAGATTCAGTCTCATCAGTGGGAGATGTAAATGGAGATGGATTTGATGATATAATTATTGGGGCTTCTTTAAATAATAAAGGAGGCACTGATGCAGGCCAATCATATATCATTTTTGGTAAATCAACTGGTTGGAGTATGGATGTGAGTTTAAGTAATTCTAATGCAAGCTTTTATGGTGAAAACGGAAGTGATAACGCGGGATTTTCTGTCTCCTCTGCAGGAGATGTTAATGGCGATGCGTTTGATGATATACTTATCGGAGCGAGGGGAAATGATGAAGGAGGCACTGATGTAGGACAAGCTTATATTATTTTCGGAAAATCCTCTGGATGGAATACTACTCTTAATTTAAGCAATGCAAATGCAAGCTTTTATGGTGAAAACGGAAGCGATCAAGCCGGAGAGTCAGTCTCCTCTGCAGGAGATGTGAATAGGGATGGATTTGATGACATATTAATTGGAGCTGATGGAAATGATGAAGGTGGAACAAGTGCAGGACAATCCTATCTCATCTTTGGAACAAATCAAAGCTATACTGCAAAAACTATAACTAACTTTGTAATTACAAATAACTCTGATTATACAGGAGATTTGATATATAGAGTGAATCTAAGTGTTAATAATAGATTGTATGTTAATCTAACTGCAACAGGCGGAGATTCAGGAAAAATTGATGTTCTCTAAAACTGCCATGATATTCATTAGTAGCAATTGAAGTGAAAGCTATAGAAACAGGACTTGCTACTAATGAATATCATGGCAGTTTTAGAGTAAGAGAAGCTGCTTCAAGCAATGAATTTAAAAAAGTCAGAGTTGAAAATGCTTCAAGATTATATTCAGTAAGTTTAGATGATAATTCTTTTAATGACAATACTTTGATAATATATGGAACCATGCAATCTAATGATAATGCTCCTGATATTAATACAACAAATCCTAGTGTTAATAACTCAAATACAACTGACACTGGATTAGATGTAAATTTTACTGTAAGTGATGATTTTGGAATAACTACTTGTTGGTATTCCAATGATACATATTCAATAAACAGAAGCTTAATTTGCGGACAGAATCTTACAAATATTACTTGGAGCCAAGGTTTACATAATCTAACAATCTATGTTAATGATTCAGCTGGAAATTTAAATTTCTCATCTATTAGTTTTACTATTGACAATATAAATTCCGACATTAATATATCATTTCCTTCTTTAAATAACACAAATTCTTCAAATAATAATTTAGATGTGAATTTTACCGTCAGTGATAATATTCTTTTAAATGAATGTTGGTATTCCAATGACACTTATACAGTTAACAGAAGTACTGGAGGTTGCGGAATTAATATTACAAATATAACTTGGAGTGAAGGCTTACATAATCTTACTATTTATGCTAATGACTCAGCAGGAAATTTAAATTTTTCCTCTATTAGTTTTAGAATAGACACAACTCCTCCAACTTTAGATAATATATTTAATCAGTCTATTTTTGATAATGAAAGCATTAGTTTTAATTTTGAGGCAACTGATGAAGGAATAGGATTAGGAAATTTTTCTATAGATGATACAACTAATTTCACTATTAATATGGCTACAGGAGTTTTAACTAATAACACCTTAATTATTGCTAATTATACGGTTAATATTAGTGTTAATGATAGTTTAGGAAATCTTAGAAGCAGTTTATGGCGTTTAGAAGTGAGAAATTCAAGCGATGCAACTCCTCCCGTAGTTACAATAAACTCTCCATCAAACACAACTTTTACCTCCTCTTCTATAACTTTTAATATTACCTTAGATGAAAATGGATATTGTGAATATACTATTGATAGTGGTTTAACTAATAAAACAATGACAAATACTAGCAGAACTGCATTTAATGCAACAGAATCACTATCAGATAATACTTATAAAATATACGCATATTGTAATGATACTCAAGGAAATATCAATTATACTGAATTTATTAATTTTGTGGTTGATGTTCCTTCAACGAGCGGAAGCAGTACAGGCAGTGGTAGCAGTGGAGGTAGCAGTGGTGGAAGTGTGACTGGTTGTGTTCCAAGATGGGGATGTGCTGAATGGAGCCAATGCAGTAATCTTAGTTATTTAGATAATCTTGAACAGATTGCATCTCTTCGAGAATTATGTTTTGATAATAACATTAGTGAAATTTATTGTGGTTATCAAATAAGAATTTGTCAAGATGCTAATAAATGCACTATTCCAACCGGAAAACCAGAAACTATTCAATATTGCTACAATATTCCAAAGTCAGTTTATTATACTATTGAACCAAGCTGTTCTGATAATATAAAGAATCAAGGAGAAGAAGGAGTGGATTGTGGAGGCCCTTGCAGAACATGTAAAGAAATTCCTTTAGCAGTAGTTGTTTCAAACAGAACTTTATATTCCTTTATTTCTTTATTATTGTTGCTTATTGCCATTATTCTTTTTATAAGATATAAAATTTATAGATATAAAGTAAGTAAAATGCTTAGAGAATAATCTAAAAGAATTAATTTTTAATATGGTTATATTTTTTACAGTATCTCCTCATAAACATTATAATTGGAAAAGCCGAGAAAAATAATATAGAGAATTTTGACAAACCTAAAAAATCAAAATTCTCTAAGAAGGATTCAGAGAATAAGTTCTCTGAATCCATTCAAAATCAAGGATTTTGAAGTCTTTCACGAATTTTCTTTAGGAATTAAAAATTCCTAATCTTTCAACTTCATAGAAGATTGAAGTCTTAAAAAATAAATTTTTTAATCCATTCATTTTCAGAGAAAATGAAGTCTTCGGAAATGAAGATTATTCAAAGTCTTCTATAGAATATTTGAATTCATAGCCTTGTTCTATCATGAATTTTTCCATTTCCCAAAGGGTTAGCTCTGCTTAGCAACATTTATAAATGAAGTTACTTTTAGTAATCTTAAGTTATTATTAGTTACTAAAATGGAAAACAAAGAAATTAAACAGATATGATCTTAATTTCTAGCTTTCCATTTTTTAGTCTAAGCAAAAATGGAAAAAGAGGGTAAAGAAGGAAAAGTTGTTAAAATTGATTCTAAACTCTTAAAAAGAGTTGGGGAGTTTATTAAAAAAGAGGAAAATAGGCTTAAATTCTCAAACAAAAAACAGTTTATTGATTTAGCGGTTTGTGAATATCTGGAAAAATTAGGGAAAAGAGGAAAATGATAAAAAATCTGAAAAAATATATTATTGGAATATTATTTTTAGGTTTAGTAATAGCTTTGATTAGTTTAGTTTTTTCTATTCCAGAATTTGGGGTTTCTGGAACAACCAATCAAACAACCGAGGATTTATCCTCTCCTTTTTTTGTGTTTAATACAAGCGCATTAGTTAGTGTTAATTCTAGTGATCCTGATGATGCCATAATTACGTATAGTATAAGAGGAATAAATTCTAGCTTAAATCCTACTCAAACAAACGTTAGTTTTTATTCATGGATAACTATTAACAGCTCTAATGGAAATCTAACTATAAATGCAACTTTAGATAATCAAACAGGAAGATTTAATATATCGATATTAGTTGAAAATTCTGCAAATCAAGGAGAATCCAGGCTTTTTTATTTTATTGTTAACGCAACAAACGATATGCCAAACATTACTACAATACAAAATGAATATAATCTTACAGAAGACCAGAATTTTCTGAATTATTTAAATGGAACCGATGAAGAAAGCCATTTTCCTTTAACTTTCAATGTAAGCTTTTTAACTAACTGTACTTTAGCTCAATGGAGTAATAGAACTACTTGCGATTTACTAAATGCTGTTAATGTTACTAATACATCAGCTAGAATAAACCTTACTCCTGGCAATAATGATGTAGGAACTTATTATGCAAATATTTCTGTCAGGGATTATGGAGCAAATTATACTTGTACAGGTTATTGCGAATCTAATTATTCTATTAATAGAACAAGATATTATTCAACTATTGTTATTTTTAATGTCTTTTCTACTTTAACTATAAATGCAAGCAATTGTGAAAATGCTTTTTTTCAAGAAAATCAGACAAATTTGTGCCAAATTAACATAAGTACAAAAACAACAAATGCAACTATTAATGTTTCAACTAATGCTACTCTAAGAAACTATAATGGAAATGTTTCTAACGTAAGCTGGTTTTATCCTGTTAATAAGACATTTGCTGATAATTTTAGCAGGACTATTTTTATCAATGTAACTCCTGGAAAAACAGAGGTTGGAAACTGGACAATTAATTTCAGCGTTGTTGATTTAACGAATGATGAAAATACTTCTGTTTCAATTAATATTTATGTGAATAGAACCTTTAATGATATTCCTGATATTTTCAGCGTTAGCGAAACAACTACCTCAATCATTTTGAATACTACTATCAATTTAACAGTACATGATGATGATTTATTAATACCAGATAAAAATGTCAGTTTTGGAGGCTATAATGAAACTACCAATTTTTCTTTGCAGATTTTAAATAGGTCTAATATAACTCAAACATTAAGTTTAACAGGATTTGATGTTGAAATTTTGAATATGCCTGTTGCAGGAACTAATAGAACTGAAGCAAGAATACAGTTTACACCTAATTCAAGTGAATATGGCAATTATACTATTAACATAACTGTTAATGACAATGATTCATCAAGGGATTTTATGAATTTTAATTTAACTATTTTAAATAATGCTGCTCCTCAATGGAATACTTCTTCATTATTGATTTTTTATGAAGGAAATCTTACTAATATTAATTTTTCTTTAAATGTTAGTGATAGTGATGGGGATACACTTACATTTTCATTTGCAAATAACACTGCGTTTCCAAGTTTTAGTCTTAATTCCACTACTGGAGTAGTTAATTTTAGTTCTGTAGACGGAGATGTTGGACAGCACTTGGTTAATATTACTGTTAGTGATGGTTATTTAACAAATACTACTGAATTTAATTTTACTATTTATAATGTAAATGATAATGTTTTAATTGAAAAGCCTATTGAATCAGGAGATGTTACTAATGCAACAGTTGATAGCAATTCAAACATAAACACAAGCGAAGATAATTATACGATTATAACTCTCTGGATTCATGATGAGGATTTTAAAATTCCTTCTGGTCAGAAAAAATTTTATAACGAGACACTAGTTATTAATTTGACTATAGAAGGCAGGAATACTAATTTATTTTCATTTACTAGAGACATTGCTTTTCCTACTGCTGGAAGTAATAGAAGTAGATATGATGCAACATTTACTCCTAACAAATCAGATGTTGGAAGTTATAATATTACTATCAATGTTTCTGATAACAGCAGTAGTTACGATTTTCTAAGATTTAATCTTACAGTTTTAGAAACCCTGCATGGCCCTGTATTAATGAATTTAACAAATCAGACAAGCGCTGAAAACCGAAGCCTTTATTATAGAATAAATGCAAGTGATACTGAAGATGGAAGCTCTACTAATAGTGGAAATATGAACTTTACTTTTAACTATAGTTTTTTGAACGGAAGCGATTTTATTAACAATAACAGAAGCATTTTTAACATAACCACCGGAGAATTAAACATAACTTTTAATTCAACGCAAGGAGGAAGTTACAGGATTAATATTAGTGTTAATGATTCAGATAATAATTTAGATTCAGGAACTTTCTGGATTTATGTATATGATGTCCCTAATGTTACTTTTCCTTTAAGTGATTTTCAGTTTAGTCTAGTGGAAAATGTTTCCAGCAATATAACTTTTACAGCTAATCATAGTGTTCTTGATAATCTAACCTATACTATCTATATAACTATTAATGAAAATAAAGTGTTACGATTGAATACAAGCTCTTATGGAAACGGCAGCAATTTATCATGGGGATTTACTCCAAATTTTACTGATGAGGTAAATAGTGGAAATTTAACTCTTATTGTTTATCCAACTTCATCTGATTTAATTAATAGTACAAGTTTAAATATAACTAGAAGTTGGAATTTAACTATTAATCATACGAATTATCCTTTGTCTTTTTCAGGAACTATTGGTGGAGCAGATGCTTTAGTTAATGGAACTTCTCCTATAACTGTTAATTTAGATGATTATTTTACTGATTATGATGCTTCTGATTCTAGATATAATCAAACTATTGGATTTATTTTTAATGAATTATCTTCTAATGGAAGTATAACTATAACTTTTACTAATTGGACAAACGGCACTAAACCCCGAGTAAGATTTTCTGCAGATTCTAGTGCTTCTGTTTCAGGATATATAACTGCACAGGAATTTAATCATTCAAATTCCTCTCATTTATTGAATAGTGTTGTTAGCAATAATTTTACAGTTAATCTTACAGTTACAGAAACTACTACTACAACGACTAGTAGTGGTGGTGGTGGAGGTGGAGCTAGTCCAAGCCCTGTTGCATTTAAACTTATAGTTCCTGGTTCAATTTCTGCATACAAAAATGAAAGAATAGATATACCTTTAGTTATTTCGAATACTGGAACAAGAACTTTTTCAGATATCTCTTTGAAAAGCTATGGTGTTAAAGAAGGAGAAGCTTATGAACATGTTAGCGTTGGTTTAGATAAAACTTTTATTTCTACATTAACTTCTAATACAAAACAGAACATACTCATGACTGTTTTTTTTAACAATGATTCATTGATAGGAAATTATGAGATTTATGTTAATGCAACTTCTAAATCTCCTAGTTATAGTGATTGGGCAAAAATAAGTATAAGTTTACAAGAATTAAACGTAACTGCTCTAAAAAAATTTTTAATTTATACTGAAGAGCTTATTGTTGGAAATCCTCAATGCCTTGAGCTTCAGGAGTTAGTTAATGAAGCAAAAAAACATTTTGATGATAGAGAATATGGGGAGGCTCGTTTAAAAGCTGAAAAGGCTATAAATGCTTGTAAGGAAAGCATAGAACAAGTAAGCCTTCCTCGAGAAAATAAAAGAGTGTTAGGACTTCCTTTTTATTTAATTGTAAGTATGCTCATGTCTATGCTTTTAGGAATAGGATATTATTTTTTAAGGAGAATTATGTTAAGAGTAAATCTTAAAGAACAATTTGAAATTGAAAGGAGGAATAATATATAAAATATAGTTTGCTTATAATAATATGGACTATAAAAAAGAGGAAAAAGTTCTTCAAAAAAAACTTCAGGGACTAGAGAAACTATATGGAAGCGGTTTTTTGAAGGAAAAAATAAAAGAGAAAACAGAATTTAGAGATAATATAGAGAGTTTTGAAAAACCTGAAAAATCAAAATTCTCAAAGAAGGACTCAGAGAACAAGTTCTCTGATGCATTCAAAATCAGAGATTTTGAAGACTTTGACGAATTTTCCTCTGGAAAACAGAGTTATTCAAAGTCTTCAATTAATAAAAAATCTGAAGATAGCAATAAGAAATTTTATGCTGGAATTTCATCCTCTAATAATAAAGAAATTCATGTTACAAAAATTTCTGATAAAACCAATGAAATTTTTGATAAAGAAATTTCTTATAAAGATTTCATTAATCTTTCAGATAAAGGCCCAAATAAGGCAACTGTTGAAAAAGCTTCTAGATTAATCAAAAGTTTAAAAAATGAAATATCCAAGATAATTATTGGGCAAGAAAAAGTGGTAGATAGTTTAATACGAGGGATTTTATGTGATGGTCATGTTTTGTTAGAAGGCATTCCTGGTATTGCAAAGACTCTTACTATAAGAGCAATTGGAAAGGCAAGCGGATGTCAGGTGAATAGAATTCAGTTTACAGTTGATTTACTACCTTCTGATATTTTAGGAATAAATGCCTATACTCCTGGAAAAGGGCTTGAAACTATTAAAGGACCTATTTTTGCTAATTATCTTATTGCAGATGAAATAAATAGAAGTCCTCCAAAAACTCAATCAGCTCTCATTGAAGCAATGCAAGAAAAGCAAGTGACTATCGGAAAAAAAGCTTATCCTCTTCCATCTCCTTTTTTTGTGATGGCTACGCGAAATCCCATCGAAAACCTTGGAGTTTATCCTTTGCCAGAAGCACAAATGGATAGGTTTCTTTTTAATGTTACTATGGATTATCCTAAAGAAGAGGATGAAATAAAAATTTTAGACAATAATATAACTCTTAAGAATTTTGATGATTTTAAACTAAGATCTGTTATAACACCAAAGAATATACTTGAGCTGCAGAAAATTGTTAAGGAAATTTATGTTAGCGACAGAGTCAAGAAATATATTATGGATATAGTGAATAAAACAAGGGACAAGAATTCTGATTATGCTGAAAATATCAGTTATGGCGTTTCTCCAAGGGGTGGCATAGGCCTTTTTATAGCGTCACGAGCGCATACACTAATACAGGGAAGGAATTATGTGCTTCCTGAAGATGTAAGGGAAATAGCCTATGATGTTTTACGACATAGAATTATTCTTTCTTATAAGGCAACTATAAACAAAGTAAATGCTGATAATATTATTAAAAAAATATTGGATGAAGTTAATATTGTGTGAGGATTATGGAAAAAAAATTTAATGCAGATATATACAAAAGCATCTTTGAATTTGAGAATTTGATAAATGAAATTATACCTAGAAGGTTATTGTATAGGGTTATTTTTAGAGGCAGGGGATTGGATTTTGACGGATATAGAAAATATTATACTGATGAAGATTCTTCAGTTATTGACTGGAAAGCAAGTTTAAGAAACAATTCTCTTTTAGCAAGGCAATACATCGAGGAGAGGGACCTTAGAGTTATTTTTATTATTGATATGTCAGAAAACATGGTGTTTGGCTCTCAAGAAAAATTAAAATGCGAATATGCGGCAGAAGTGGCTGCTTCCTTTTCCCACATTCTCAATAGGACTGGAGACAAATTTGGATTTATACTATTTAATAAAGATATCTTTACTTTTTCTCTGCCTTCATCTGGAAAAAAACAGCACGATAATTTTGTTTTTGAGCTTATTAATCCAGATAATTATAAAGGCAATTATTATTTATCCCATATACTCGAAAAAATAACTACAATAATAGATTCTTCTATAGATATGCTTGTTTTTATTTCTGATTTTTTGAAATTGGGAAAAGAACATTTTGACAAATTTAATTATTTCGGTTCTTTATATGAAAGCATTGCTATTTCGATTAAAGATCCTTTAGATGTTGTTTTACCAGAGATAAATAAAGAAATTATTATTCAAGACTCTAATACTGGAGAAAAAATTTTAATAAATCCGTCAGTTGTTAGAAAAGTGTATGAGAAACATGCATTAGAACAAATACACGAGATGAGAGATATGTTTCAGAAGAGTAACATAGATATCTTAGAGCTATATACCGATGAGGATTATAAACAAAAATTAGCTTATTTTCTTAAGCGTAGAGCTGAAAAGAGGTTGGCTTAAAATGTACTTTACCTTTGAAAATTCTTTGTATTTATACTTACTTTTTTTTATTCCTCTAGCTGTTCTCTTGCATTTTTATTTAATTTCAAGTTCTAAAAAAGCTTCTTTAAAATTTGCTAATTTTGAAGCTATAGCAAGAATAAAAGGAGTTAGTTTGTATTCGAAGAATTTGGGAGAATTGGCTATTTTTATATTAATGATTATTGCTGTTAGTTTTTTTGTTTCTGGACTAACTTTGCATAAAGAAGTAGAGGCTAGTTCTTTCTCTTATGTTATTGTTATTGACTCTTCACAAAGCATGGGAGCAGTGGATCTTTTTCCTAATAGACTTGCGGTAGCAAAAAAGACTTCTATAAATTTTTTAGATTCTCTTCCAAGTTCTTCTCGAGCAGCAATTGTTTCTTTTTCAGGCAATACAATTATTGAGCAGAGAATTAGTGAGAATAAATTTATTTTAGAAAATGCAATACAGTCTATAGAACTAAGCGAAGTTGGAGGAACTGATGTTTACGAGGCAGTTATTATTTCTATTGGCTTATTGGAAAATGAGGAAAACAAGGCAATTATTCTTTTAAGTGACGGACAAGTTAATGTTGGAGATATAGAAGAGATTTTTAAATCTGCGAGAGAACAAAATGTTATTGTTCATACTATTGGCGTTGGTACAAAAGAAGGAGGAGCTACTCGCTTTGGCATCTCAAAATTAGATGAAGATAGTCTAAAGGCATTGTCTTATAATACTAACGGAAAGTTTTATTTTATTTCAAGCGAAGAAGATTTGGAAAATGCTTTTGATGATATCATAGAACTTAAACCAGGCATAGCTTCTATCAATCTTTCATTTTATTTTGGAATGATTATTGTGTTGCTTATATTTTTACATGAGGTTTTAAGCTATAGAAGCAAGATAACGTTGTGATAAAAAGAAAATAAACTATCCTTTTTCATACTAATAAATTTTATTAATTAGTGAGGGTTTTTTAGTAAATGGATAAAAAAGTTTACTTTGCAGGAGCGATAAGAGGAGACAGATCTTTAGCTGAAACTATAATAAGTTTAATCAGGTACATCAAGGAAGATTTAGGTTGTTTAGTATTAACAGAACATGTTGGTTCAGAAAGACCTGTTGAAAAATTTGCAAAGAAAATTGGTAAAAGCATGGAAGAACTTTTAGCTGAAGATATTGAAAGCCAAGATATTTATTGGTTAGATCAGTGCTCTCGTGTTATAGCTGAAATTTCTGGAGCGAGCACTGGGACTGGCAGAGAAATAGAATACGCAAGAACTAAAGGATATTTTGGAAAGATTCCAGCAGAGGTTTTATGCATTTATAGATTAGACAGAGAATACTTTGCTTCTCCAATGATTAGAGGCATGAGAAGAGATAGATATCCTAATGTTAGCGTTAGAAGTTATAGAGATTTAGTTGAGGCCAAACAAATAGTTAGAGATTTCTTAGAGATTTGATATTACTTTCTTAAAATAATCTTTTAATTTTTGAATGTCTTTTTCTTTAATTTCTCTTCCAGAATACAAAGTAGTTGACATTAGAATGCAGAAACGTGCTATTTCTTTATCAATTGAATTAAATTTTTCTGAAAGTTCTAAATAAGTGAGATTGTAATCAAAGCCATAAACCTCTTTAAAAAAACCTCTGACTAGTTTATTAAAAGTTTCTATGTTCTCTATTTTTGGCTCTATTTGGTCTAAAGAAATTTTGTAGATGTCATATTTTTCTGTTTCTAATTTTACTTTCTTCGTAAGAATTTTATTGAGGATTATTAGAATGGCTATTAAAACAATTAATATAATAAAAACTATTGCAATTGAAACAATTTCTATCATCACCATTTTTATTTACTAATATGTATGTATTTTTATAGGTTTGTTTTTTAAGAGCGTGTCTAATAATTCTTTTTAGACTTTAAAATAAGTAAATTTAAGCATTTTATTTTTATCAAAATTTTTAATGTTAATAACAAAAAAGTTCTATAAGGTCTGGCCTTTTGTTTTTTATGGGCTATAACACAATGGCCAACTTTTTATTTTTTAGATACGCTCGTTTTTTAAGAAACTTTATTAACTAACTTTTGTTTTTAAATAAGAGGAAAAGGGGATATGGATGTTCAGGATATATTGAGAAAATATTCGCGAAAAATTGGAGAGGAGATAACTGAAGAAAATGTTGATTACTCTAAGGTTTCTTCAGAATATGTTCAGTTTAAAAATGATTTGATGCCTAAACTTTCTAGTTATGAGAAGTGGACGAAAAATATTGGATTTTTAAAACTTCGCCTTTCCTATAAAGATGATCAAAGAATAAGGAAATATTTAGAAATTGCTCATTTAGAGCTAGAACCTTCTGAAGTTGTTGGTGCTGCTTTGTTTAGCTCTTTGTTTTTATTTTTTGTTAGCGCTTTATTGAGCCTCACTTTTTGGTTTTTTAATGGAGGAGGTATTGACGACTTCCCTTTGTTTTTTTTGGGATTAATGGGAGTTGTTTCAATGTTTATTTTTTATTATTTTTACTCTATGCCTCAACGTTTAGCTATTCAATGGAAATTAAAAGCAGGTAGCCAAATGGTTCCTGCTATACTATATACAGTTATTTATATGAAGCATACGAGTAACTTGGAAAGAGCTATTACATTTGTCTCTCAACATGTTGAGCCTCCTTTATCTCTTGACTTTAGGAAAATTTTATGGGATGTAGAAACAGGAAGATTTTCGACTATAAAAGACAGTTTAGATAATTATCTTGAGTTTTGGAAAGAATCAAACATGGAATTTGTTGAGAGCTTTCATTTAATAGAAAGCAGTTTGTATGAACCAAGTGAAGATAGAAGGATTCAGATTTTAGAACGAGCTTTAAGAGTTATTTTAGATGGTGTGTATGAAAAAATGTTAAAATACACTCACTCTATAAAATCTCCATTAACTAATATTTATATGCTGGGAATAGTTCTTCCAACTTTAGGATTAGCTTTGTTACCTTTAGCTTCTACATTGTTAGGAGGAGTTATTCAGTTTTATCATGTTTTTGTATTTTTTAATATAATTATCCCTTTTTTTGTTTTTTATCTTACTTCTAATGTCTTGTTAAAAAGACCTGGTGGTTATGGCGAGAGTTCATTGTTAGAAAAAAATCCATATTATTATGAATATGAATCAAAAAAGCCTTATCTTATTGCAGGACTTATATGCTTTCCTTTGTTTTTTCTAGGGATTTTACCTTTAATTTTTGGTTATACACCTATTCCCGACTGGCTGGGCATTGAGCAGGATTTTGCGCTAACTGGTTTTTTATCAACATTTGGGGACAGGGCATTTGACTTTAGGGAAACAACTCAAGGAATTGTTGGACCTTTTGGTGTTATTGCATTATTATTAAGTTTGTTAGTTCCATTTTCTATTGCATTATTTTTTATAATAAGCTTTTCAATGAAAACAAAAAATTTAATTAAAGCAAGAAATGATACAGAAGAGCTAGAAAAAGAATTTACCAGTAGTTTGTTTACATTAGGAAACAGATTAGGCGATGGGATTCCAGCTGAAGTTGCATTTGTTAAAGTTGCAGAATCTACTAAAGGGCAGAAAACAAATGAATTTTTCAGAATTGTCCATACGAATATTCAATCAATGGGCATGGGTTTAGAACATGCCATATTTGATTCTAGGAGAGGAGCGTTAGTTTATTTTCCAAGTAATTTAATTGCAACAAGCATGAGGATTTTAGTTGAAAGTGTTAAAAAAGGATTAAAAGTAGCAGCAGAAAGTTTAATGAGTATTTCTGAATATGTGAGAAACATACAAAAAATTAATGAAAGATTAAAAGATTTGCTAGCAGATGTGGTCAGTGACATGAAAAGCAATATGACTTTTCTTGCTCCTTTATTAGCAGGCATTGTTGTTGGATTAGCAAGCATGATCACTGCAATATTAAGCAGGTTGAAAACAATTACAGAGCTAGGAGGAGAGGTTATAACAGGATTAGGAAATTTAGCTAACATAACACAGTTATTTAACATTGATACCATGATTCCTCCGTATTTTTTACAGATTTTTATTGGAATATACATTATAGAAATAATTTTTATTTTATCAGGAGCATTAGTGGTTATTGATGCTGGAGAAGATAAATTAAAGAGAATACATGAATTATCCAGAAATTTAATGAAGGGAGGATTTTTATATTTAATAATGACATTAATAGCTATTATATCCTTATATTTATTATCAAATATTGCTTTGAGAGGAGTGTTGACGTAGTATTTTTGAATATGCACGTCTACTTAGAAATATTTATAAATAGTGTAGACGTATAAAATTTATAGAGAATTTTGAAAAAATAGGAATACAGAAATTTCGAGTAAGTGACTGTAACGAAATTTCTGTCCCAAAACTCAGAAAAATCAAATATTTTTCTGGGCACGAAAATTCAAAAATGTCTAGAGAATTTTCGCTGACTTCAAACAATATCAAGAAGTTTTTGTTAACAAAATTCTCTAAGAAGAACTTTGCCAAATTTCCTTAGGAATTAAAATTCCTAATCCTTCAACTTCAAAGAAGATTGAAGTCTTCGGAAATCGCAATTATGCAAAGATGTCATGAGAATTCTAGAAA
>JAGVWY010000021.1 GCA_018304055.1 Candidatus Pacearchaeota archaeon | reverse complement strand
CGTCGGCAAAATATTAAATTTAATTAATATATAGACGATGAACTAATATTTATATTTTACTAATTATGCCACAGCCTCTTCAGTCTAGGGTTTTTGACAAAAAGAAGGAAAAATAAAAATAAAGTAGGGTCATGTAATTCTCTCATGTATCTTTTTAATAAGGTAATTTCTAAGTTTCATAATCCCTTTATCTTTTATAGTTCTAATTGTTTCATGATGCATGGAATAGTTTTTTTGTATTTCATCTAATGTCTGACCTGAATAAAATTTCTCAATAATCTCTTGTTCGAGAGCAGACAGTGAGCAAAGTGCTTCATGGATATCTGCATGCTCTAAGGACAATCCTTCTAACTGATTTGGGTAATCATCAACAGAAGGTCTGTAAAAAGAAACATGCCGCGCTAAGCCCTGCTCTTCGAATGATTTAATGGTTTCTAAAGGAAGAAAAACAAGAGATTGTTCAAAACTCTGCTGTTCTATTTGGTGATTTGAAAATCTTCCAGAAAAAGATTTCTTTAGGAAAGCTAAAAACTTTTTATACTCTCTACAGTTTCGAAATCCTTTTCTTCGAACAGTATATTCAGAATAAGCAGAATAGCTGCCAAATCCTTTCTGCCTTCCACTTGTAAAAATCCAAGCACTCAAATAAGAGATGCCTAAAATACGTGATACTGAATGGATAGAATTTCCTTCCTGAAATAATTTCCATGCTTTTTCTTTCTGTTCTTCACTAATCTTATGTTTGCCCATAAAAAAATAGTTATATAATAGTATAAAAATATTTCTAACATTGCATGCATAAAAAGTTTTGCCCATAAAGGACCATTAAAGTATTTAAGTCTCTTTATTTCTCTTAAACCACTCCCATGTTTCTTTTAACCCTTGTTCAATGTCTGTTTTAGGTTTCCATTCTAATTCTTTTTCTGCTAATCTAATATCTAAAACAATGTCTCTAACTTCTCCTTTAATTGCTTCATGGTGCTCTACTGTAAAGTTCTCACAGGAAATCTTTCTTAACAATTCAACTACTTTGTTCACTGAAATTTGTTCTCCATTAGCCAAATGAAATAATTTATTATCTGTCCCTCCCAATTTATCAATACTTTCAATTAAAAAATCAGCTAAATCCAAAACATAAATGAAATCTCGAGTCTGATTACCATCTCCAAAAATTATTGGTTTCTCATTTTTCAATATTTTAGTAATAAAAACAGGAATAATTCTCTTACTTTCTGGATTATCCCTTGGTCCATATACATTTCCAAAACAGAATATAAAATAATCTATACCACATAACTTCCCATACATTTCCACATAATGTTCTGCGGAGTGTTTTGAAATGCCGTAAGGAGATGAAGGATGAAGCGGATGTTTTTCATCAACAGGAAGATATAAAGGTTCTCCGACTCTTGCTCCTCCAGTAGAGGTGTAAATTAATTTTCTTGCATTATTTTTCCTGCAACATTCCAAAACACTGATAGTTCCCAATATATTATTTTGAGCGTCAAATATGGGATCTTCTAAGGATTTTCTTAACAGAGAATTAGCAGCTAAATGAAAAATAATTTCTGGTTTTTCTTTTTCAAATATTTTATTTAATCTTTCATTATCACAAATATCTAATTGATAAAATATAGCTTTTCCATTCACGTTATTCTTTTCTCCTACGGATAAATTATCTACTACAATAACCTTATTTTCATTTTCAATTAGTTTATCAACTAACCAACTTCCTATAAATCCAGAGCCTCCTGTAACCAATGCTTTCATTTAATAAAAGAGAAAAATTAATTTATATAATTAATGTATAGTGAAAAACATAAATAATTGAGCAGATTAATATGTTTTTCCCTTGATAGTCAAGACATATATGCTCAATTTAAAATGTCATTGACTATAGCTAAAATATATCATCATGGAAAACAAATCATATTTAAAATTCGTGGCTATCATAACGTAGCCATCTCATTATTATCAAATTTTCCCTTATAATAATTTTTGTATTCAACTTTTCTTTCAAGAGCATCAACTACACTATCTGAAAAATCAATTCCAGTTACCTTTTGGATATTTTCAAATCCTCCAGGACAGAAAACATTTATTTCAATTAACTTGTTTCCAACAATATCTAAACCAACTAAGAACATACCATCTTGAATTAATCTTGGTCTTACAATATCACAAATCCTTAAAATTTCTTTTGTTATCTTTGCTTTTTTTGGTTTTCCGCCTGCGCTTATATTTGTTCTCAGATCTCCGCCCGTCCTTACTCGCTTAAATGCAGCATACACGCCATTTTTCACTAATGGCTCTCCATTCATTAAAAAAACTCTAATATCTCCTTCTTCAGCTTCTGGAAGATATTCTTGCGCAATGACATAGTCGTCTCTTGAAACAGCGTCAATCATCTGATTAATATTTGGTATTTCTTTTTCATTCACTAAAAAAACATTTCTTCCTTCTGAACCTGATAAAGGTTTCAAAACCACTTTTCCATGCTCTTGGAATAACTTTTTTATATCATCTCTATTTCTAGTGATGATTGTTTGTGGACGAATTTCTTCGGGAAAGTGTTGCAGGTACATTTTATTGCGCGACTTACTTAATCCTCCAGGATTGTTCAAAACTAAAACCCCATGTTTCGTAGCTAACGCGCCATAATCTAACGCAATAGTTCTTGCCCAGGCTCTTTCAGGAGGTTCTATAGAAGGATCAAATCTTAATAACAAAATATCTAAATCAGAAACGCAAATTTTCTGCGTTTTTTCATTTGCTAATGAATGAATATCTTTGACTAAATTTTCAGAAGAAGAATATTTTTTTTCAGGGATTATAACAACTTTTGAATATACTTTTTCATCACCATCATAGGAAAAATCTCCTACACCCATGAAAAACATTTTATGCCCTCTATTAACTGCAGCCACCCCCACTTTATTAATAACAGTATCACTAACTTTTAATTTCAATACATCATTCAGTACTACTCCTATTCTTAATGGTTTTTCCATATTCTATTCCTTATAAGAAAGCCAAAGTTTATTTTTAAACTTAGCTATAATTTTTTATACAACATGAGAAATTAAAATTACTTAAATGAAAAAACTTGTTCCTAATCTTTCATTATATTCATTATTTATATTTTCTAACATTTTTATTTTTGTGGCTATAGTTCCACGCCATTCTTTATGTCCTAATACCCAGCCTAATTTCACAAATGCTGTTTCAGGTAGTATGTCTTTCAAAAAAACAACTCCTGCTTTTTCTAATTTTCTTCCTGGTGAATATACATAGGGATCTAAACTACCAAACAAAGTTTGTGGAGCTGCATAAATTAACAATCCTTTTTTTATAGCTTGTTTAATTTTTGGAATCCAGTTATATTTTCCTTCTGTCAGTACATGGCCTAATCCACTCATTTCTATAACCACTCCTTTATATCCTTGTTTTACATAGTAATCCAAAATATCTGGATTCTGTCCAGGATAAAATTTTACGAGTGCAACTTTATCATTATACAAGGGATCAATTTTAACTTTTTCCTTATTTCTTTTGTGATAATTTCTTAATATTTCTATTTTTCCTGATGGAAAAATTTTTGCGATAGGATTTGCATTAATCGGTTTAAATGCATCTCTTCGAGAAGAATGCATCTTTCTGCATTTATTTCCTTGCAATGCAAAACAATATTCATCATCTAAATTTGCATGACCAACTAACATAACCTCTGCAATATCACTGAGAGCTGTATGAGCGCTACAAACTAAATTCATTCTGCTATCACTGCTTCCTCTATCACTAGATCTTTGAGAATAAGTTAAAACAACTGGCTTGTTTACTTTTCCTAACATAAACGATAATGCACTAGCTGTATAATGCAAAAAATCAGTTCCATGTGTGATAATAACTCCTTTAACTTGAGAATCGTTTAAGCTTTTTCCCACAATTTTAGCTATTCTTGCCCAATCTTTGAAACTCATATTTTCACTTGCTTTCATAAACGGATTGATAATCCTAATATCAACAATGTTAAAAATTTCTGGATAAATTTTAAAGAATTCCTTGCTATTAATTAACCATTTTACTCCTCCAGTAGATGAATCTAACTTACTACTTATAGTTCCTCCTGTCATAATTAAATCAACCAAAGGTTTTTTCCCAGAGATTCTTTTATCTTCTTTATTATTTTCTTCGTGTTTTTTTTCAATTAATTTAATTTCTGAAATATCTGATTTTTTAAAACCAATGTTATAACCATTATCTAATTTTAATAGCAAGACAGAGGAATCATGACTTTCTAATAAAATACCTCTATGAGATTGCCTATTGACAATTAATTCAACTTTATCTCCTGGTTCTGGTTTTTTAAATGGTTTTTTCATTAAACAACAAATTTAAAGTAATATAAAAATATGTTGTTTTTGAAAAAGTAATTCTTATTTTTTTAAATACTCAACATTATCATAATTATAAAAATTCTTTAGCTCTATTTTCTTCGTATTTAACAGATAAAGAATAATGAAATTCTATCAGGTTTAACAATGAAGTTATTATTATCCCTTTTTTATATTTCTCATATTTTTCATTTCCCAAGATTATTTCATATAACGCATATGTATAATAGAAATATTTAGTCGTCCCACCCATGTTCATCAGCTATTTTATTAAGTTCCTCTGCACTTCCTTTAAGTTTTCCAAATACATAAGATAAATCTCCTTTTCTCCATATTTCCACAATGACTTCTTCCTTATCATTTAGATTCATTTTTTCCGAAGCTCTTGAAGAATAATTGGAGCAAGTGACGTTCCAATTTTTACAAGCTTTGTTTCAAATTTCATATTAAATAGACTATTTTATAATTAATAAAACTTTTTTTTATTAGTCAAGTCCGATTTTCTTTCTAAACTCTTTGGAGTATTTTTCAACTCGCTCTTTAGTAAAATTTTTTAAATAATCTAAGATTATTTTTTCTTCTAAGTTCATCTCTTTTTTTCCATCTTGAATAGATGTAAAACAACAGTGTAAATAATCAAATAATCTCATTAAGTCTTCTGGTTCATAAAGAATTTCCATAATTGCATCAGCGAAATGAACATAATATGGCCTCAGTTCAGGTGATGCGGGAATTCCTGTTAAGTTTATATAGCTCATTCCAAGGATATATGATGGATTTTTAGGAGCTTCATTGTATACATTTATGAGCCATTTATTAAACCTCTCTTTTGCGTCTCTTTTATGTGGCTCTGCATATTTTTCTACCCTCTCTTCTAAGGGAATTCTATTATCAAAAAATTCTTCAAATTCCATTTTATTGTTTATTAACTTGTCTAATTAAATTTTTTATTGATTGTTTCATTTCACATAAACCTCATTTAAATTAGGATTAATTTTATTAATGAGAAATTCAGGAGGAATATCATTCATCCACTCATAAACGGTTACTAATAACCTCATCTGATAATCTTCTCCATGCTCAATATCAAATACTATAAATCTTTTTTTTGTTAATTTATCTACTAATACTCTACAAGTTTCATGCATTTTTTCTTCTGAGGAAATAAGTTTTGTTTCAAGTAAGTTTATCTCACTAGTTCCCCTATGTTCTTTTTTAGCATTTTTTCTTTGTTTGTAAGGTCCCCAATCTATTCTTCCATGAGCTTGTGTTGTGATCATCCAGTCCTCGTGTGTCTTCCAATAAGGAGTATCATCCCATCCTATTTGTCCAAACAATCCATACCATCCTTGTTTAGTTTTTAATATCCTTATTTTTGCATATCCAAATGGTATTTCTTCTGGTAAGTAAGGTTTATGTTCTTGATGATAAGAGTTAACTATCTCTTTTGCCTTAAATTTAGGTATTGATTCTATGATTTTCATTTTACATCAACATCCTCCTTGCCATCCATTCAATTTTTCCTGCATGCCAAGTTCTATGTCTTTCTGATAATTCATTTTTTATTTTCATTAATTTTTTATTTCTTTCTTCTAGTTGTTCTTTAGTTAATTCAGTTTTTTCCATTACTAATTTTAGGGAAATTCATTATTTAAATCTCTGTTGTAGAATATTCTACAACATAATAATATAAATTTATTTTTCTAGATAAAGTTAACAACCTGTCTAATAACAGGAAACAATGGGAGGAAATGAAGAAAAATGAAAGATTCAGCATTTTTGGTTGAAAGCTATCTTAAGGAATTGTCTAAACAATATAAAGTCAGATATTGTATAAATTATTTTTCAAAAAAGGGAACTTCTTTAAAAGGAAGATTTTTACACGAAGATCCTATGAACACATTTGAAGAAATATTGTTATTTTTAGAGAACAAAAAAACAAATAAAATGAACAGAGTAATTCAAGGATATCAACAATTTAATGACCATCGTATGAGTGGAAGAAATCGTAGTAACTCTATCTATGAAGTTTCTCTTTATTGGAAAATACCTAAAAATTTTCCAGAAGAAATCGAAAGTTATTCTGGAAATCCTACTAAAGGAATATTTAGAATTTTTGGGATCTTTGATATTAGTGAAAATGCACTTACAGAACTATATGACGCAGAAACTTATAGATTCTCTAACGAAGAAGCTTATAAGAATTACACCTATGCTCCAGGATTAATAAGAGATTGTCTTGTGTCAGGGAATAGAGAAAATATAGAGTTTATATCATATGTTAATAGGAGAAGGGAAAAGATTTAGTTGTCCAAACTTCCACAACATATAAAAAGAGGTGAAGCTCTTTTTATTCATGATATTGACTAAAAATGAAATATTAAAGTTAATCAGAGAAAAAAAGATTAAGATTAAACCTTTAACTAAAAATTCTATTGGTCCTGCATCTATAGATTTAACGTTAGATAATAAAATAAGAATTTTTACAAAAGAAAATTCGTATATAGAAATTAAGGAAAATACAGATTATAAAAAACTTACAAAAATTATAGATATTACTAAAGGTTATATTATAAAATCTGAAGAATTAGTTTTGGGAATTACAAAAGAAAAGATTACTCTTCCAGAAAATATATGCGGTTGGTTAAATTCTAGATCAAGGTTTGCAAGATTAGGATTAATGAGCCACATTACTGCTCCATTTGTATGTCCAGGAATTTCAAATAAACAAATTCTTGAAATTTATAATGCTGGAAATCACCCAATTAGATTAATACCAAATATAAAAATTTGTCAATTGGTTTTACAGGAATGCAAAGGTTTTGCAAAATATCAAGGCAAATTCAAGAGTCAGGAGTTATAATGACAAAAGAAAGAATAGTAAAGACTTTAGAAAAACTAGGATTTTCCCCTAATGAAATTAAAGTTTATCTTACGTTGAATGATTATGGTTCATTAAAAGCAGGAAGAATTGCTAAACTGGCTAAAATTGATAGAAGCTCTTGTTATAATACCTTGAAATTATTATTAGAAAAAGGATTAGCTTCATATGTTTTAATAGGAAAGGTAAAATGGTTTCAAGCGACAGGACCTAAAAGATTATTAGAATACATCAAAGAACAAGAAGAAGATGTTCTTGGCATCTTACCAGAACTTCAGGAAAGGCATTCATCATCAAAAATAGAAGGACAAGTTAGATTGTTTAAAAGTATTAAAGGAGTTAAAGCTATTTTTCTTGATATCGCAAGAACTAGAAAAGATAATTTTGTTTTTGGAAGTGAAGGACAATTTTCTGAGAAAATGCCAGAATTTGCCTTGCAGTTTGACAGATTAAAAAAAGAAAATAAAATTAAAACAAAGCTAATAATTAGAAAAGGAAGAAAAGAATTAGATAATAAAACAACGACTTATAGATATTTAGATAATGTCGAAGAATCACCAGCAGTTACAAATATTTATGGAGATAAAATAGCAATAATTATATGGATTGATGAGCCAGAGGGAATTATTATTGAAAATAAAGCTGCTGCAAAAGCTTATAAAAGTTATTTTGATATTTTATGGAAAAATGCGAAGAAATAATTTTTATAGTTTATCTTTAACAAATTCCTTAAACTCTTTATAATCTTTAGTAAAGTGATAAAAACTTTTTTTAAAATAATTAATTTTCTGGTTCCCATATTAGTTTAATCTAACTATAAGCTAGATTAATAATATGAAAAGTAATAAGGATATTACTATAAGTAAGACATTATACGCTTTATTAACTAGGTTATCTAGCATAGTAGAAAAAAGAATAGAATGTTTTTATAATTTCTGTTTTATTTTTTTCTATTTCTAATTTTTTCTTGGGCTGTTACAATAACATCTTTTATCCTACCTTCTGGAAGATATTTTGGAGAGTTGCCTTTACCTAAAAAAGTGGTAGAAATTTTAGGATTCCATTGAGAGGGTATGTGCCGATCACTCTCTCTATTCCCAATCTCTCTTAATCCGCTCATATGTCCCCTTAAATTAAAATATACATAATATGTTGCACTTGCAGGGCCTGGAGGAGGAAAAAAATCAGCTATTGTGGATTGTGGTTCTATGAATGACTCCCATATCTTATACTCAGTCAAACTTATCACATAATCCTTAGCTTTTTTATCATCTATTTCAGATAAAGCAGAAATGGCATTCAATTGATCTTCTAATGTATACCATGATGGAGGAATCCATCTTCTTAATTTTCCTTGAGCAACTCGAATCAAAGACTTAACAGCTCTCCTTTCTTTATAATTACGTAATTGCTCCATAGAAGATTCTCTGATAGCAAGATCATTAGATTTCAAATCTTTTAAAAGCAAAGATAAATCTTTATCCATTATTATTAAACAAAGATTAAATTAATAAATATTCTTATAATTTAGAATAATATGAATATTTTAACTAAAAACGAAAAGTTTTTATTAAATAAACAATAAATATTAAAATGGATAATAATTTAATAACACTATCTGGCTTAAATTTATTAACTAAAATAGAGAAAGATAAAGTTAACGAAATTCTAAGTAAATTTTACAATAAAATACAAAGACATTTTAAAGAACCAATAAAATTAGAAAGTCATTTTAAAGAATATAATGTAGAAGGTAAAAGAAAGAAGTATAGCGTACATATAAAAATTCATACTACAAGAAATTTTGAAGCTGATTATGCTGATTGGGATGTTTCTAAAACATTACATAAAGTATTAAACAAATTATCAAATGAAATAGAAAAGAAATTTCATGTAAGTGATCAAAGAAAATCTTAAAATCCCTTGTGTAATAGCTTAAGATTCTGATGCTATTTTATTTTTATTGATAATTTATTTTATTCAATAATTACTTCAGAATCCTAATTATTCTCTTAAGAAACATTTATAACCCCTTTTTTTCCTTTAATCTTGATTAAATATAATTATTTGCTTAATTAGCAATACGTAAAATGAAAATAAAAAAATCAAAGATTTTTAACTTTCATTTTTTCAATTAGGAGAATAAAAAATGAAAATAATGAAATTAAAAATTTCAAACTTTCATTTTTAATAAGGGAAGATAAAAAATGAAAATACTAAAATTTCCATCACTAAGGCAAACATTTGAATATGATTGTGGGCCAACTGCGTTACAATCCGTATTATTATATTATGGCATTGAAAAAAGAAAAGACGAAATTATAGATATAGTTGGAACCGATCGCCATGGGACTTCTCCGCAAAAAATGGTTAAAAGCATTAAAAAATTTGGATTAAAATGTAAACATGGAAAATTGACTTTAAGGCAGGTAGAAAAGAATCTAGACAAAAAAATTCCAGTTATATTATTGATTCAGGCATGGCCGTATATTGACGAGCCTACTGTTGACTGGGAAAATGAATGGAGGCATGGACACTATGTCATTGCAATTGGTTACAATAAAAAAGGTATCTGTTTTGAGGATCCTTTTTCTTTTTACAGAAGTTATGTAACAAAAGAAGAATTATTAAAAAGGTGGCATGACATTGACGCGCGAACAAAAAAGAAACACCTACATTTTGGTATTGCTGTTTATGGAAAAAAACATGCTTATAAACCTAATAAAATTATTCCTATTGGTTGAGTTAATTATTTGATCCAATAGACGTAGCTGTTGATTCTTTTTTCAAATCTTCTATCTTAAATATTTTTATCTTTACTATCTTATAAAAATTGCTAAGTTTATATAATTTTTCTTCATCCCATGTTTTTTCTTTAATTATCTTTTCTAAAGCATGAATATCCAAATCTGTTACTAAATGAAGCTTATTCATTTCTTTAAGAGAAATTTTTAGATTAACTCTTGCCAATTCTCCTTTGTTAGGAAATTTTACTTTTTCATATTCGTTAATAAAAATTCTTCTGTCTGTGCCATAAAGGATTTTAGCCTTTTGTTCATCTGCATATTCTATTAATTCATGTTTTATTTCTTCAAGTTTGTTCTTAAGTTCCTGAATTTGACTATGAATAGAAATATAATTGTCAACTAAGTTTGTATTTTCTGAATTCATAATTATAATAATTTATATATACTTATATTTTTTATGTTAATAGAGAATATGGAAATAATAAAGAATTAGGCAACAATAATTTTTAAAAAGCATAGTAATTCTGTTAAAATATGAGACCTAAAACTCTGGAGCAAACAGCACGTTTAGATGATGATAGTATGAGAAGAGCTGAAGCAGTTGATATGCTTCTTCGTGAATTTGATTCATTTAAAAATTTGGGATTAATAATACCTATACTTAAACATAGCGAATATGATGATAGCAGAGAAAAAATTGAGCAAGGTTTGTCTGAAAGAGGAGTGCAGGTAATTCAGGAAAGGATTTTTTTCAGTAGGATTTGCGAATTATTTACAGACAATAATTACATAGTAAAAGAAGATTTTCCTTTAAGTTATATTGTATTTTCTTATGATGAAAAATTATCACAAAATAGATATAAAATAAGAATTCCTACAACTGTTAATGATAGTGAACGAGAAAGAATATTTGAAGAAATTAAAGAACTTCCTTCAATAGATGAAAGAGTGGATTTTCTGGAAAACAGGATTAGAGAAATACTAGCATACCCTTCTATTAAACATGCAGGAAAGATAAGAATTCCTTCTCGAGAAAAAATTAGATCATATGTTGTTGGAGAATCAGACATAGCTAACTTTGATTATTATAAATATCCTGGGACCAGCGTACAAGAAGAATTTCCATTAATCGGAGCATGTGATTATATTAGAAAGTATTTGAGAGATTCCCCGCGTTTGCATATACGTTTTGCAAATTACATGGATATTGTAAATAGGAACATAACTTTAGTGTTTAAAAAATAAAATATTTTTTCAAAAATATAATAAAAACATTTATTAATTGTCTTTATCTTTAATTGAGATAAAATGAGTTATTGCGAAGCAACAAAAAAGGATGGTTGCTTCCGAGCAATCTTGCGAAACAAAGTAAAAATAAAAATAATGAGCAAGATTGTGAGCATAGGGAAATTTGGTTCCCTGGAAAAAATATGGTTAATATTGCTATTAATGGTTTAGGAAGAATTGGAAGGCATGTTCTTAAAATAGGATTAGAAAGAGGAATTAATTTTGTTGCTGTTAACGACCTTACTGATAGTAAAACTCTTGCCTATTTGTTGAAGTATGATTCAATTTATGGAATCTATGATAAAAAAATTGAAGCTGGAAACGAGCTCTTGAAAATTGGAAATAATAAAATTAAGGTATTAAGTATTAAAGAGCCTGAAAAACTTCCCTGGAAAAAATTAAATGTTGATATAGTCATTGAATCTACAGGTTTGTTTACCTCAAAAGAGTTAGCTGTAAAACATACACAAGCTGGAGCTAAAAAAGTTATTGTAACTGCTCCTTGTAAAGGGAATATTAAAACTATAGTTCCTGGAGTAAACAACAATTTTCTAAAAAAAGATGATATATTAATTTCTGTCGCATCATGCACAACGAATTGTTTAGCCCCTGTAGTAAAAGTTCTTCATGAGAATTTTAAAATAAAAAAAGGACTAATGACAACTGTTCATGGCTATACTGCAGATCAAAAACTTCAAGATGCTCCTCACAAAGATTTAAGACGAGGAAGAGCTGCAGCAGAAAATATTGTGCCAACAACAACAGGAGCTTCAATAGCAGTTACAGAGGTTATTCCAGAATTAAAAGGAAAATTAAATGGTATGGCTCTTCGTGCTCCAGTGGCATCAGGCTCAATTACTGATTTAACAGCGGAATTACAAAAATCAGTTTCAGTAAATGAAATAAATAATGCGTTTAAAAAATCTGCACAAAAAGAATTAAAGGGAATTTTAGAATATACAGAAGAGCCAATAGTATCAAGAGATATAATAGGAAATTCTCATTCTTCTATTTTTGATGCATCATTAACACAAGTTATAGATAATTTAGTTAAAGTGTTTGCGTGGTATGATAATGAGTATGGCTATTCTCATAGAGTTATTGATGTTGTGAAGATGATGAAAGTTTAAATAATTTTATATATAAAAGAAATGTTTTGATTATTATGAATATTAGCAGAAGGATTAAAAATCTTGAAAGAGACTTATCCTTAAATTTAATTGCTAAAGAAAAATTTCCTCATATTATTGATGGTGGAACTGTTTGTGAAGATTATGAGAGAGGTTTAACTGACTTACATATTCAACAAATAGTTAATGATCTAAGAACTATTTACGATAATTGTAAATGGTATAATTATCGTCAGAAATGTTTGATAAAAAGAGCATTAAAGAGAAGAGGATTGTGGTGAGAATAAGTTGGATGAAGAATAAACATTCTATTTTTTCACAGCCAAAATTGAAATACTTTTCACTCCAAAATCTTTACTCGCACCTTGCGCTGATTTTGATAAAAAATTATATTCAGGATGCTCTTTTATTTTTATAATTTTTAATCCTGCTTGTTCAATAGCTTTTTTATACGCATCAATTTGCATTGCTCCTCCAATACATGAAGCCCAGAGGTTAACATCACAGGTTATTCCTTTTGTAAGAGGTTTTTCAGTAACAATATCAGAAATAGCCATTCTCCCACCTTTTTTTAAAACACGAGCTATTTCTCTAAAAACTTTTTCTTTATCAGCACATAAATTTATTACTCCATTACTTATTACAACATCAACTGAATTATTAAAAACAGGAAGAGATTCTAAATATCCTTTAATAAACTGAATTTGAGAAAAACCATATCTATTTTTAATTTTAGTTGCTTTTTGTAATTGCTCGTTAGTCATGTCAATGCCAATTACCTTGCCATTTTTACCAGTTTTTAATCCAGCAAAAAATGAATCCATGCCACTTCCACTTCCCAAATCTAAAATTTGTTCCCCTTCTTTAATATCAGCTAAATCAAAATAATAACCAACACCCGCAAAAGACTCAATAGATTCTTTGGGAATTTTATCCAAATAGATAGAAGGATAACCTAATTTTTCAGCTAATTGCCTGTCCATTTCAAAATGAAATTTTCCTTCAGGATGTTCAGCTACATCTTTATACATTTCTTTTATTTTTTGGATAAGTTCTTGTTTGTTTACAGATTCCATATTACTTCAAAAATAAGAAAGAAAGATTATTTAAATTCTTCTTAATTAGTGCTGTGTTGCACAACTCCATATAATTAACACAACTCTCGCTATTTTTTAACAATTAAGTAACTCCTTGAAGAAGATTATAAGCCCAATATTTCACTTT
>JAGVWY010000001.1 GCA_018304055.1 Candidatus Pacearchaeota archaeon | reverse complement strand
GCAAGAAACCTCCACCAAAAGACAAGAATAAGCTGTCTGCATGACTAGAAATGAAACGATTAACCTAACGGAGTTGTCCGAAGGGCATTAACTTGTTAGATAGATATTATGCTTGGTTAATAGTTTTTTCATGAAAAAAATAATATTTTTTTATTTTTAAATGTAGCTTATGTAAAATTATAATTTAACTATTGCTCAAGTTCTTCCATCTATTGTTTCTAAATCAGACTTTAATTCCTCAAGGTCCATGTTTAGGAACACTCCTTTCTCCTTCAATAATGATGGAAAATCCCATAAGCTTACTTCTGCAAATTTAGCAGCTTGACCAAAGGAAAACTCACCATTTTTATATTTCTCAACAACATAATCTTTTTTCCCTTTTATTGTTTTTGCCATTGTATTAAATGTAATACCTTGTATTATTTAAGTGTTTCTTTGGTAGTTGCGTTGTTAAGTTAAATGTGCTTTTTAATTTGAAAAATAAAAAATCCCAATCACAGCAAGCTGGGGGGTATTTTTTGAGCCTCCAATTGGGAACGAAAAATATCGTAGCAAGCTATGGGGTATTAACCCAATTGGATAAATATAAACAAGCCACCAGTTAATAGATAATGTTAAACATCTTTAGGAATGAATGCCCGATCTTGAGAGTGCGCTGGGTCTTATATCAGGAGTTATGTACAATTTGAGGGCCCTAGCAAGAAAGAGGGTGCCAGCAGATGCTTCGCAACAAGTTGTTCAAGAATTATAATTATTCTTATTCTTCAGGATTCTCAATTTGCTTAATAGTGAAGCCAAGATCCAATTTAGCGTCACTTCGAGGACTTTTACCATCAGGTTCAGGAAGTTCTCTATGTACAGATTTCATTGTTTGTAGTAACCTAGAGGCATATCTTGGCCCAGGTTCTTCTGCCTTTTGCAGTGCATTGTAATAATCTACTAATTTATCACTACTACTAACCAAATTCTTTGTATCGTAACCTCCGATATTAAGTCTCACAATTTTCTCTAATTCTGTTTCAGGAGTAAACAATTGCACTCTCGAACTACTTGAATCCGACGCTACAACAATCAAAGTTTCTGGAACAGAAATCTTTCTTAATATCTCTAACATTTGTAATTGAAAATCCTTAGCTTCTCTTGATAATTCTTCTTGATGCGTATTTGATATCCATTGAGTTGTCAAAACATAACCTAGTGCATAAGTATGTTTGTCATCTGACAAGTAAACAGCAATTGGTGTAATAGTTGCAGATGATGGAGATTCAATTCCTGTTCCAAGAGCAATTATATGGGGGTCTTCCATACCTCTTCCATTAGCCCAACCAATACTATGTAAACTCGCAACTTTTTCTAGTTTTCTGATGTCTAATCTTTTAAGTTGTTCTGGAGTAACATCTGCTGAATAGATTTCATTTTTGTCAAACGATGCGTCCATGTAACCTTCATGATGAATTTGATTAAAAGTTAAATTTGCTCCGAAAAGTCCTCTTACAATTTCAAAATCTTTTTCGATATCTCGACCTTTTCTAGCCGTTAAATGAACAAACGGTTTTCTGTGATAAGCAATTCTCACGTTGGTTGTATCAAGATTAACTTCGCCCGCAGAGGTAGAATTTCCCATTAGAGAGACATCTTTATTACATAAAGAAAATTTAACATATGATTTTGCTTTGGTCCCTCTATATGGTTTTGAAACTAATAGTCTCATATAAGCACTATCATTAGACAAATGTCCAGAAGATGTTAACTCTCGATATGCAGAGCCAACTCTATTTAATAGTTCTCCATCTATCATTTCAGGTCTTACTCGGTATCCAACAGATTCAAATTTGTACATATTACAAGGATATTATGAAAATTTATACTTACTCAAATACTCGGGGATGTATTAAGATTTTTTTATCTCTTTAAACCCTGTATACTTCCAAAGAACTTTTGGAATTTTAATTCCATTTCTTGTTTGGAGATTTTCTATGATAGCTACCATTATTCTTGATGTAGCTAATACAGTATTATTAAGTGTATGGACTATTTTTCTATTACCATGCTTATCAATAACTTTAATATTTACTTTTCTTGCTTGATAATCAGTGCAGTTGCTTAATGAACCTACTTCTCCATATTCTTTAATTGTTGGCCTGAAAACTTCGAAATCATGACTTCTATATTTCCAGTCTCCTAAATCACCAGAACAAATTTCAATAACTCTATAAGGTAATTGTAATGCTTTTAAAATTTCTTCTGAAGTATTAAGCAACTCTTTGTATAATTTCTCAGAATCTTCAGGCTTGCAAAAAACAAATTGCTCTATTTTGTTAAATTGATGAGTTCTCCATAAACCTTTTTCATTAATTCCATGAGCGCCAATCTCTTTTCTAAAACACATTGAATATGAAAAATATTTTTTAGGAAGCTCATCTTCTTTTAAAACATCATTGCTATGCATTGCTAAAAGTGATTGTTCAGAAGTTCCAATTAAATTTAAATCCTCATTATTAATAGAATAAACAGACTCTTCAATTGCTTCTTTATTCATTGACGCAAAAATAGAGATTTCATTCAACATTAAAGGAGTTTCTATATATTCATATTTTTTCTTTTTCATATAATCTATTGCAAATCTAATTAATGCTTGATTTAACAAAGCCAATTCTTTTTTAATATAATAAAATCCTTTTCCAGATACTTCTGCAGATTTTTCAAAATCTGCTAATTTTAGTTCTTCAAGTAATTCAACATGATTTTTTATTTTATCTTTTCTTATTTTTCCTATTTTTTTAATTTCTTTGTTATTAGAAGCATCTTTTCCAACAGGAGTTTCCTTGCTTATAATATTTGGAATTTCTAAAAGTAATTCTTTTATTTTTTTCCCTAGAAGTTCAGTCTCATCTTCAGCTTTTTTTATTTTCTCCGGGATGATCTTTGCTTTATGAATAAGTTCTTTGGCTTTTTTCTCGTCTTTTGATTTTTTAGCTTTATTTATTTCTTCAGAAATAAGATTTCTCTCTTTTCTTAAATTATCTAGTCCATATTTATTTTTTCTCCACTGCTCATCTAATGATAGAATTTCGTCAACAAGTTTAAGCTTATGCTCTTGAAATTTCTTTTTGATGTTTTCCTTAACCTCTTTCGGATGTTCTCTAATAAATTTGATGTCTAGCATGCTCCTATGAAAACCTAGGTTTTCCTCCACTCAATCTTTGAATTTTGTTACTTATCGTATATTTGCTAAATTCAAAGCTTTTGTAAGTCACCTTACCTAAGATTAACTTGCAGTTTAATTATAATTCATAAAATAAATGAATATTTAAGGGTTGTTGTTGGCTTGGCTTAAAATTGTTAAGTTAGGGAGTATTTTATTCTTTTAAAACATAAAAAGTTTTACATCCCTCAACTAAATCATTACCCATTCTTTCTCGATGGTTTTTCCATATTTTACGCCATCCAGAATAAAGATAGCTACTACCTATAAGTTCAAATCCATAACCGGCGAAAGGGTGTTGTAATCTTAAATAATTACTATCATTAACCACCTCCTTTATATATTCATCTGATTCTGACTCCCAAGATATTGGAAAACATCTGGGATGATGAGTTCCAAATACTTTTAGTTTTGAGATTTCAGCCAATTTTTTGGCTCCTTCTATACCAAAACTTGCAATAATAAATCCATCATTTTCAAGATCAGTTTTAAAAAATTTTAATTCTTCTTCTCTAACCTTAACATAATCTTTTGGGTTGAGCGTTCTAGCTATTGATTCTAGATTGTTCGCCGCCTGCAAAACCTCTATTAATTCCTTTTCCGAAAATTTAGGAAAATTCTTAGAAGGAGCATATTTTGCTGGAACATCTAGAGTGTAACTATCTCTGGGAGCAAATCTTATTTTGTTATCTTTACTAAATCTTACTCCATTTGAAAGTACTGTTCCTCCAGTTAATTTCTCTTCTAATTCTCCAACTTCTAAGTTAAAACTTGGATATCTTTCAGACCAATCACTTGAACATTCCTCTACATAAATTCCTTCATTAGTCCATAAATTTACATTATAAATTCTAAAAAAACAGGGATCTAAAATCAAATCTAGATTTGGTTCATTTCTTTTACTAAAAAATGCCGCATAAATTAAGTCTACAACCTGATCTGCTGATGGTAATCTAAAATTTTTCCTATCTAGTTCATATTTATTTGGAGGGGGATATCCAAAGATTATTTCTCCATCTTTACTAGGTAAATATATTTTTACATCTGGTATCCAAATTTTCTCTACTTTCTCTATTCTTAGTTTTGATTTTTTTTCCATTTTTCAATTTACCTTAACAATTCACAAATACTCTATTCTTAAACATTTGTCCTCCCAAAAGAGACTACAATAAAAAAGATTAAATACTATTAATTCTTTAAAAGAATTATGGATATATCAATATTAGAGGATTTAGGATTAACAAATGCGGAAATTAAAACATATCTAGCTTTATTAGAACTAGGAAGCTCAACAGCAAAACCTATTTTAGAAAAAACGCATTTACAAAATTCAGTCGTTCATAGAGCATTAAATTCTTTAATTAGTAAAGGGCTTGTCAATTACATTTTAGAATCCAAAAGGAAGATCTATCAAGCCACAAATCCAGAAAATTTCTTTAATTTTATAGAAGATAAAAAAAGAAACTTTGAAAAAATATTTCCATTATTAAAAGAAAAACAGAAACAAGCTAAAACTCATGAAAATGCTACAGTTTATAGGGGAGTTAAAGGCATAAATGAAATTTACAATATAATGATTAACAGTAAGGCGAAAGAATATCTTACATTTGGAGGAGGTTATATGTGTGAGGAAAGAATGGGAACAACTTGGTGGGAATCAATGCACACAAAAAGAATTGCAAATAAATTACCTTCTAGGCAGATATTTGATGAAACAGTGAGAAAATTCGGACAGAATTTAATAAAAAGGTCATTATCAAAAGTAAAATATCTATCCAAGGAATTTGCACAATTTCAAGAGACTGTTATTGCAGGTGAGTATGTTGCAATTAATGTCTTTACAGAAAATGCCTATGGTTTTTTAATTAAAGATGATAAGGTAGCTGAAGGATACAGAAAACATTTTGAGTTATTGTGGAAAATGGCAAGGAAATAAATAATCAGAGACATCTATAATAGTCTTTCAAATTCTTCTCTGGAAATTTGTATATCTTTCTTGAGAATTTTGTTTAGCAATCCTCTATCTAGTTTCTCTCCAGGATGATTTGGAACAGTGGTTGTTCTTCCATCAAGATGTTTCATAAATATATGACTACCTCTTTGCCTGATTACTTCAAACCCTATTTTTTCTAGAATTTTAATAAGCTCATCAGCACTAATTTGAGGCAATTTGCTCATTTTTTATCTCTATCTTTTGCAAACCAACAAAATCAATTTTATTATCTTCTCTTTTTTCTTCTAAACAAAGTTCAATTGCTTCTCTTGTTCTTTCCATTAATTCATCTAAAGTTTTTCCCTGAGTATGACATCCCGGAAGTTCAACTACTTCAGATATATAATATCCATCTTCCCCTCTCTCTATAATAACATTAAAATTAACCATACATTTTCTAAAGAACAAAGATATTTAAAATTATCTATGACTCATTTTTTTCTTACCTGTTCCATATATTCCGAAGTTTTATTTATTCTTTTTTCAAAAGAATCTCTAAACTCTCTCATTCTTTTTTCCCTCTTATTCCAGTCAATATTTTTGTCTTTTAAAGCACCAAAGAACCTCATTATTCTATCTTTGATTGCCATAAATACTCATATGAGTATTTATATTTAGAACTTTCGGAATTTTGTGAGTAAAAGAAAGACTAAAAAAATCAGTGTCTAAAAGTTACTGATAATATAACATTTTGTGGAAACAAGCTAAGAAATAATATATAGAGAGTTTTGAAAAACCTCAAAATTCAAAACTCTCTAAGAAGGACTTTGACGCGATTTCCTTCGGAAATAAGGGTTAATCAAAGTCCTCTATAAAATAAATTGAATGAAAATTCTTTAAAAAATTAAATATTAATATACACTCCACTAAAGAAAAATTTAAATAGGGGTATTATGAAGTTAATTTATAGAAATAAATTTCTAAAGAATTAAAATGAACGTTAAACCAATTGGTGAAAGAGTATTAATAAAGCCAATAAAAGCAGAAGAAAAAACAAAAGGCGGAATATTTATTCCTGAAGAAGCAAGAGAAGATAAGAAACAGGCTATTGTAGAGGAAGTTGGAATTTTAAAAGAAGGTGCAATGCCTTTAAAAAAAGGAGATAGAATACTTTATGGAGGATACTCATCAGACGAATTTATGATAGATGGAGTAAAGTATTTAATTATAGAATTTAAAGATATTTTAGCGAGGATTGAATGATGGTAAAAACTAGAACAGTTGAGGAAGTTCCAAGGGTAGAGAGAAAACTTGGAATGTATAAAATAATAGGCATTGAAGACTTAACTAAAGATGATAAAGATTATGCAACTCGCATAGGTCTCCCTGGAGATATAAATGGAAATACTTACCGAAGTATTCAAAAAGCTTTTATTATTGCAGGTTTACCTAAAATACATGAGTCTTTTAATTCTGAGTTTGGGTATCCCAATGTATTAATCTATCAAATCCTAGATACGTCAGTCAATTTAAAGTTAGGAGCTTTTGAAGTATACTTAGAAATTTATAATGAAGATAAACAAAAAAGACAAAAAACAATTAAATATTTAGATGACTTATTAAAATAATGGAAAAAATTGAAACACCTGAACAAGCAAGAAATTATGCAGAAGAAATTGAAAGTTATAGAAATGTTTATAGTGTAAGGCTTGCAAATCTAGGAAGAGCTTTACAAATACTTGCTAAATCACAAGACGAAGAGCATTATAGGAAAATAGTAGATTCATTTACAAGGTTAGCTAGGGAAAATACATCACATTCATTTTTAGGTAATGGAACAAATAACAACCCATTAAGTTTTTTAGAATATTTATGTATTGGCATGGACCATGGTTTTACTGCCTTTGGATTTGGGTGGGATGGTAATAGGCATCCAGTAAAAGAAACTCAATCTTATTTCAATAAATTATATGGAGAACATTTTATTTAAAATGGAAACAAAACAAATACAAGAAGAAAGAACTAAATATCAATATGGTAGATATCCTGTTTTGATGGGATACAGAGATGTTGATAGCAATAAAGATGGTATTACAATTTGTGGAGATTGGTATGAACAAATGACGCGTTCTATTGAAGAAAAAAGTAAAATAGAAGGTATAAAAGTAGAGATAGTTTATAGAGCCCCCTTCAACGCAGAAAAAAAAGTAGCAATGTATTATGTTCCAAGTTTTGACGGCACAGTTAAAATTGAAGTCTGTACAAATCCTCAAGATAGACCCTTTACAATAACAACCGAGTTAACTTTTTATCAACGTAAATTGAGAAGAAGAATAAAAATGAATAAATGTATTGAGGGGTTATTGTAACATGACAGATTCAAAACAAATTATGTTTGGAGAAGATGCGCGAAACTCTTTAATTAAAGGAGTTGATAAAGTTGCAAATACAGTTAAAGTTACTTTAGGCCCTAAAGGAAGAAATGTTGTTCTTGACAAAAGTTCTACGCCATTAGTTACTAATGATGGTGTGACAATAGCTAAAGAAATTGAATTAAAAGATAAATTTGAAAATATGGGGGCTAAGTTAATAAAAGAAATAGCTACTAAAACACAAGATGATTCTGGAGATGGGACAACAACTGCTGTGTTATTAGGACAAGCAATGATTAAAGAAGGCATGAAAAATATTACTGCGGGAGCTAATCCTATTGAAGTAAGAAAAGGGATTGAACTTGCTGTTAGTAAAATAGTTTCTCATCTTAGAGAAAAAAGTGTTCCTGTTAAAGATAAACAAATGATTTCCCAAGTTGCTACAATTTCTGCTAATAATGATGCTGGAATAGGAAAGTTAATAGCAGAAGCTATGGATAAAGTTGGAAGTAGTGGTGTTATAACAGTTGAAGATGGAAAAGGCATTGAAACAGAATTAGAGCTAGTTGAAGGTATGCAATTTGATAAAGGATTTATCAGTCCTTACATGGTAACTAATCATGAAAAAATGATAGTAGAGTTAGAAAATCCTTATATTTTAATAACTGATAAAAAATTAAGCAGTATGAAACAAATTATTCCAGTATTAGAAAAGATTGCTCAAGAAGATAGACAATTATTTATTATAGCTGATGATGTTGAAGGAGAAGCTCTTGCCGCTCTTATTATAAATCTTATAAAAGGAGCAATTAAAGTTTGTGCTGTTAAAGCTCCTGGTTTTGGTGATGAAGAAAAAGAAATGCTAGAAGATTTAGCAGTTTTAACTGGAGGAAAAGTAATAAGCGAAGAGAAAGGAATGAAGTTAGAGGAATTTGAAGATGAATATTTAGGAAGTGCAAGAAAAGTTTTAGTTGATAATGAAAAAACAATAATAGTTGAAGGAAAGGGCGATAAAAACTCAATTGAAAAAAGGAAAAAACTTATTGACGCTCAAATAAAAAAAGCAGATTCTGATTATAAAAAAGAAGAATTAAAGAAAAGATTGGCGAAATTAGGGGGAGGAGTAGCAGTAATAAAAGTTGGAGCAGTTACAGAGACTGAATTAGAAGAAAAGAAAATGAGAATTGATGATGCTTTAAATGCTACTAAGGCAGCAGTAGAAGAAGGGGTTGTCGTTGGAGGGGGAGTTGCATTATTTAGAGCAAAAGAAGTTCTAAATACCTCTGATGTTGGGGAAGATCAAAAAATCGGAGAAATTATTGTTAAACGAATATTAGAAGAACCATTAAGACAAATAGCAAGAAATTCAGGAAAGGAAGAAACAGAAGTAATAACAAAAATAAAACAAGAAAAAAATGAAAATTTTGGTTATAACGCAAAAACTGACAATTATGAAGATTTATTTAAAACAGGAGTTATTGATCCGACAAAGGTAGTAAGAACTGCGTTACAAAATGCTGCATCAATTGCTTCATTAATTTTAACAACAGAGGCGCTAGTTACAAGTTATGAAGAAAAAAAAGATAGGAGAACTGAGGCGATTATAATTTAATATTGAGAAAGATTTTAATCATATTTTCTATTGCATAACGTAAGTGATTCATTAATCGTAATTGTTCTGCAATTATTAATCATCATTCGCTGTTCTGTCTTTTTCTTTTCTGTCTCATCAAAACTCACGCAGAGGTCTGGAATATAGAATAATCTTTCGATATGCTGTTTGTAGAAAGCACTATAATAGCTGATCGCATTGGCAACACAATTTTCAAATACTCCTCCAATAAAAATCTGCCGATCATGAGGTTGTATTTTTCTTTCTAATGCCAAATGAGCAATATAAAATCTGTTGAGTAGATTCCATTGTTCTGGCGAAATTTTCTCTGGTTTATTATCTGGAATAGGAACACCAGATGGTGTCGTGACAATGTGTTCAACTCGTTCATCAAAGAATACAGCAAAAAGAGGATCAGACTCCAAGGTAACAATTTCTAAGCTGTCTGTTATAATATTTCCACATGAACAATCATGGACTAAAATGTGCATTCCCTCTTTTAGTGAATCAGATAAATAAGACGATAATTGTTTGTCACGTTCTCTGCATTCTTCTCAAACACCAATAGTAAGTCCTCGGTCAGGACTCTGTTTATAGGTATACGGATGGAAAACATTAATAGCATGAGCTTTTAATAAATACAATTTGTTACTGCTTGGTTAACTTTTTTAACAGAAAGCTTTATAAGCTATTATACAACTTAAATATATGGTTTCAAAAAGTATTTTTAAATTGAAACTTTTTAAACCTTAAATAAATCCCTTCAGAAGCAAAATGAAAGACAATTTTGATATATTTTTTAGAAGAAAGCCTGCTTTAATGTTAGTGGCTTTAAAAAAAATGTCTAGAGCAAGATATGGTTCTTTGTTAGCAAAAGAAGTTGACTGTACGTATTCACATGCAGTGAAAATACTTCAAACGTTAGAGGAACTAGGATTAGTGTTATTTGAGAAAAAAGGAAGAATAAAATTAATAAAGCTAACAAAGAAAGGCGAAGGAATAGCTGATGACATAGATTCCATACGAAGACAATTAATGTAAATCTTTATTTTTTGTTAAGAAGAGGTGTTCTTTTATTTTTTATTATCTTCCAAAGTAAATTTCCATAGCTTCATCTAGAGAATAATCTTGTGTAAATTTCCTTAAGGATCCTAAAGAAATTCTATCTTCATCAACCTCATTATCTTCACATATTCTGCCCTGCACATCTAAAGCATATAAACAACCTATATTCGCTCTAACTTCTCTATCTTCTATAGAATGAAAAGAGATGTTTTTTCCTTTATTTTTCATTCTTTTTTCCAGAATGCCTAACTTTCCATATCTATCTAAAAAATGAGTTTCTTCATGAGCTCTTATTGCAGTTTCAAGAGATTTCCATCCCCCAACTGCATTTTTAGAACAACCTATTAAATAGAAATTAAATAAAGGTAATTTAACATGAAGAAAAAATCCATCCTTTTTTTGTTTATCTATTTCTTCTATGTAAGAATTTAAGAAATGATCCTCCCCAATTAGCCCATAATCAAAATAAAAATCAAATCTTTTTAATGTTACATAAATATCTAATGATTCTAATTTTGCTTTTTTCTTTCTAAATAAATTCATAATATTTTTAATAAGAGTTTGTTTTTATAAATTCCTTATTACTTTTTGTTAGTGAATTTTTTATTGAAAGTAAACACAAACAAATCAGGCATCTCCGTAAATATGAAATAATCACCTCCATTTTTCCACTCCAATTTTCTTACAAAATTTATTAACAGGACATTTACTGCAAAAAGGAGAAACAGGAACACAGATATTTTTTCCATGAAGCATAAATATGGCATTTGCTTTTCTTATCATGTCTTCGTTTAAAGATTCCATTAATAATCTCTCAACTTCTTCATTTTTATTTGTTTTTATCCATCCAATTCTATTAGCAATTCTTAAGGTATTTGAATCAACAGGAATAAAAGGCTTGTTAAACGCAAAATTTAAGACAACACTGGCTGTTTTTGGACCTATGCCTTTAATAGATAATAGTTCTTCTTTTGTGTTCGGGACTTTTCCATTATATTTCTCCAATATTACTTTTGAGATATTTTTTAAAGTTCTAGCTTTTACTTTTCTATATCTAGCTAAATACAAAATATTTTCTAATTCCTGGTTATCCATTTCAAGCAATTCATTAAAATCTCTTACTTTAGAAAATAATTCTTCTAAAATTTTGTTAGTAACTTCATCTTTAATATTAATACTTACAATACATCCAACTAAAACTTTAAAAGGATCTTCTCCCCTCATACTGTTAAGAGTAGTTCTTTGTTCATTATGAAAATGTTTTTCCAAAATGTTTAAAATATTTTTTATTTCCATTTTGAATTTATGAAAAATGGAAAGACTGAAAATTTTGTTAATTTTGCAAAATTTTCTTTATTTCCATAAAAATATTAATTATTTTATTATTATAAACTTAGTTATGAATATCAATAATCATTTATTTTGTTTAATGACTTCTAAAAATTCTTAAGAGAATTTTGAAAAACCTAGGAAATAAAAATTCTCTAAGAAGGACTTTGAGTAGATTTCCTTAGGAATTAAAATTCCTAATACTTCAACTTCAGAGAAGATTGAAGTCTTCGGAAATGTTAATTATTCAAAGTCCTCTATATAAAATTTTGTGATGGCCCCAAGGGGTGCTAAAAAATCTTTGATTTTTGGCAACACACATTGCAAAGCAATGTTCTGTATTTGAACCCTAAGTGAATTAAAATACATTCAAGAACATCTATTATTTCACTTCGTTCAATAATACATGGCCCCAGGGGGATTTGAACCCCCGACACCCGGCTTAAAAGGCCGGTGCTCTAACCAGGCTGAGCTATGGAGCCATTTGATGAATAAATTGTAAAGAAAATTCTAGTTTATAAATTAGTTGGTATTATTTATGAAGGAAAACGTCTTCTATAAACTTCCCAAATTTCTTCAGCAATAATATCAATTGAGCGATTACCATCAATGAAGATGATACTTCTATCTTCGAGTAATTGTGGTAAAGTTGTACCCAATTCCCTATAATTCTGTCTTACTTTTTCTAAAAAATCTAGATTTTTATCAAATTTTCTTCTTTTATCGCCTCTTTTTACAAGCCGAGAATATGCTTCTTCAATAGGAAGGTCTAATATAAAAGTAATATCAGGAATTTTTACTTTTTTGCTTCTTTCGGCAATTTCTTCATAAGATATTCCTTGCGCATGTTGAAATGCAAACGTGCTATGGTAGTAACGGTCAGAAATAACATCAATTCCTTTTTCTAATAAAGGTAAAAAAATATCATTATGAACTATTCTAGCTTCTGTAAAATATTCCATTGCCTTAAGCTGGTTAAGATAAGGATCCCCGTCTGCACTAAGCATTTCTCGAGCTAATTTTCCATACTCGCTAAATTCATTTGGTTCTCGTGTTACAAATATAGTACGAGACTTATCGCTCTCGTATAAATTTTTAATAAAAATGTGTAATTGAGTACTTTTCCCACAACCATTAACGCCTTCAAAGACTATAAAATTACCTTTCCTCATTAATTCTAAAAAATTAGATTATATTTAAACTCTATCTCTTTCAAAAATATATTTTTCAATTAATCAAGATATTCATTAATCTTTTCTTCAATGTTCTCTATAGGTTGATTGCCAATTATTCTATTAACTTCTTTTCCATCTTTAAAGAAAACAAGGCAGGGAATGCTTGAAATCCTATATCTTCGTGATAACTCTTCGTTATCATCAACGTTAATTCTTACAAATTTAACTTTATCAAATTTTTCAGCTAATTCTTCTATGAAAGGAGCAAGCATTAGACAAGGCATGCACCATTCAGCAAAAAAATCAACAATAACTAATCTATGAGAATTATTTATAATATCTTTAAATTCTTCATGAGTAATTTCCGTTGCAATTTCATTACTGGGAACCATTTTGCATCTCTAATAGTCAGATCGCCTCTTGTAAATAAATTAGTCATTACATTTTATAGAAAAAAAGGGTTAATAAATGTTTTTGTTTTAAATGATTTGCAGAAATGTCTTCTTTACACAATAATTAATAGTTTTATAAAGTTTATTGAACCTAAAAAAATAAGTTTACATTCCACAACCGCCTATTTTATCTCCACATCTTTCACATGAAAAGCAATTTGAAGATATCTGCCTCATTAAACTACCACAACCTGGACAGGTAACTCCTCTTGAATTATTTAAATTATTTTTACTTCCATTAGACAATTCTAACTTTCCGCGAGATGTTTCAAATCCGCCCAATTCAGGATCGTTAATTACTGTTTCAAAATCCCAATCGTTAGTTTTTAGTTTTTTGTATGTCCTAAATGCTCCATGCGTATATCCTCTTAATTTAGTTGTATCTACTTTTTCTGGTTCTTGGGCTATTGAAATATCTCCTTTATAATGAAGTAAGGTCAATCTTCTTATGAAATCTAAGGGAGAATTTACTTGTTTTATGTATGGGTGTGGAATTACTCTTCCGTTTTCATCTTCTACTGTTACAAATCCTTTTGGTTCAAAACCATGAACCCATTTTTTAACTATATCTTCTAAATCAACTCCTCTTTTTAAAGCAGTTGAAGCATCAATTCCAGCTATTTTTAAAAGAGCGCCCAATGTAGAATCTGAAGTATACGATTCTATTACTATTTCTCCTGGTCTACCATCGTTGTATTCGCCGATATTAATTAAGAAAGGAACTCTGCCTATACTCACCGCTTGTCTGAAAGAATTCCCGCTAAATGGTAAATCTTCTTTTTCACCTCTCTTCAATTCTATAAAATCTTCTGGTTTTCTTTTTAGTGCAGCAGTTGGCTTACTCTCATCTCTGAATACTGCTAATGCTTTTAATCCTAGTTTCTTTCCTAATAAATAGCTGTCATAAATGTCTTTGACAGTAGAACTTTCAGGTAAATTGCAGGTTTTTGAGATTGCTCCTGAAACAAATGGCTGAACTGCCCCAAGCATTTTAACATGGCCCTCAAAGTTTATACTTCCCCATCCTTTTGCATCTCCATTAGCAGTATCAAATATAGGGTAGTGCTCTGGTTTTATATGTGGGGCTCCAACAACAACATCATTTTTATCAATAAAATCCTTTATGTCTTTTATTTGATCATCATTATATCCAAGATTTCTTAAAGCATTAGGAACTTCCATATTTACTATGTTAACAAAACCTCCTCCTGCAAGTTCTTTCCCAATTTTTAAAGCATAAGCTGGTTCAATACCTGTTGTATCAGCATGCATTAAAAATGCAATTGTTCCTGTAGGAGCATAAACAGTTGCTTGTGCGTTTCTAAAACCAAAAACTTCACCTCTTCTAATTATATTATCCCACGACTTATAGGCTGCTTCTCTTAATCCACTATCAGATACATGGTCCCAAACAATTTCATCAAGATTTTTCTGATGTTTTTTCATTACCTCAATAAATGGTCTTTTATTAAATTCAAAATGAACAAATGGATCTAGTCTTTCAGCCAACTCTATTGATGCTTCATAAACTTTTCCAGTCATTAAAGCAGTAATTGCTGCTATTATTGCTCTTCCTTCCTCAGAATCATATGGCACTCCTTTTCTCATAAGCAGTGACCCAACATTACAATTTCCAACACCAACTGTTCTGAATTCAGTACTTATTGTTGCAATATCTTCGACAGGATACGAAACAGCATCGTTAATAATATCTGATGCAATTGCAGTTAATTTTACTGCTCGGCCATATCCCTCAACATTAAAATTTCCTCTTTCATCACAATAAGCTAGTAAATTATGAGATAAAAGATTACAAGAGGTATCATCTAAAAAAAGATATTCTGAACAAGGATTTGTTGCCTGTTGTTTTCCAGAATTTTTACATGTATGCATTCTTTGAATTTCAGATTCATATTGAATTGCAGGATCGCCAATTCTCCAGCTACCAAAAGCAATTTCTTTAAGCATTTGTCTGGCTGAAATTTCTTCTACAACTTTTCCATCAGTAACATTTCTTAGTTGAATCTTTCCATCATTTTCAACTGCATTAAAAAATTCGTCATCAGCTCTTACAGTAATATTTGTGTTTTGATAAGCGACTGTCCTTGCCGATTCTCCATCCATTCCAGCGTTATAACCTAATTTAATTAAATCCAAGCATTTTTTATCTTCTTTTATTTTAGCTCTTATAAATTTCATAATATCTCTATGATTGTAATCCATTCCGGTCCATCTTGCTGCTCTTCTACTTTTGCCTCCGGATTTTATTCCTCCGGCATTTTTATCATAACCTTCAAAAAAACTTAGTGGTCCTGATGCAAATCCTCCTCCTGATAAAAGTTCTCCCTCTCCTCTTAAAACTCCTATATTCTGCCCAATACCAGAACCAGAAGAAAAAATAGCTCCTTCATGGACCATATGCATTAAAATACTTTCTAAATCATCTTTTGGTCCTTTTATAAAACAGGCATGTCCTTGTGGTTTTACATAACATCCCTCTTCAATTTTTTTAACTTCCCCTGTTTCAGGGTCCCTATAATAATTAATTCCTCCTCCACCTTCAACTCCATATTCATTATAAATTCCAAAATTAAACTGAACAGGAGAATTAAATGCAAACCTTCTATTAATCTGAAGCCATTTTAATTCATCAGCAAATGCTTTTTTATCCTCTTCTGTCTTAAAATATCCAAGTCTAAATCCTTCATCTGCAATATAATTCGTAACTCTATTAATTAAATGAGTTGGTGAGAATTCATATTCTCTCCCAATTTTTTGTTTCAATTTTTCTTTCCATTCTGGCTTAGTCGGCTTAAAAAAATATTTATCGCCAACAATATTATTAGCAGTTTGATTTTCCCATGATTTAGGAAAATAAGCATTAGGCATGCTAAAATCCTTTTTTCCTTCTTTTTGGATAAAAAGGTCAATTTCATGATATTCTCCAACACTATTAAATGGATTTTCACCTTCCCTTGAAAAATATCTCTCTATAGTCAATCCTTCTTTATACTTTCTTTCTTGATGATATACTCTACCTATATCCAATCTATCAATAAATTGTTGTCCTTTGAAATTATATACTCTTAATTCATTATTTGAAATTGCTTGTTTTAATTTATCAACCTGTAAGTTAGAATCATTTTGTTCTTCAATCAAATTATATGCTTCTTCTAATGGAATATGCCTTACTCTGTCATATGCTTTAAGAATCATTGGAGAAAACTTAAATTTCCTATCAAAAACTCTCATTAGTTCATTAATTTCATCTACTGAAATATATAGTGAACCATTATCTTGATAAGAGCTAAGAATTCCTTTTTCAACTAAAGGATTAAAAACTGGTCTTAATTTTTCATCTAGTTCTAAATAAAGTCCATTTTTAAAATCTAAAGTTCCTCTTTGTTCAACATTTGCCATTTTTCCTCTTTTCACTCATTTTATTTTTTGTTAATCTTTTCTATTTTTCAGCTTTTCCACTTTTTCCGTATTCTTTTCTGCTTTTTTACTCTTTACTTTTCCTCTTTCCCTTTAAACCTGTTTTATTGCAAGTTTGAAATCTTTCACATCTTTAAAATCCATGTAAACTGAAGCAAATCTTATGTAAGCTACTTTGTCCATTTTCTTTAATTTATTCATCACCATTTTTCCTATTTTTTCGCTTTTTACTTCCTTACCTTTATTTAATAATTTTTCTTCAATGTCTTCCACAGCAAGGTCAATTTCTTTTATTGATATTGGCCGTTTTTCACACGCTTTCATTATACCACTTTTCAATTTATCTATTGAAAAGCTTTCTCTTCTCCCATCTTTTTTTACTACTACTATATCTTTTTTCTCTGGTTTTTCATAACTTGTAAATCTTTTCTTGCACTTTAGACATTCTCTCCTTCTCCTTACACCTTTAGGAGACTCTCTTTTGTCAGTTACTCGTGTTTGAGCTCCACAATAAATACATTTCATTATGATAAGAAACGAAAAGCAATTTCACCTCTTCTTTATGATTTTAATGGAAATACAATATATTGTATATAGTTATGGTCAAAAACCCAACTTATTGTATTTACTCTTTTTTTAATTAACACAACTATATAAATATTTCCATACAATATGCTGTATGATAATTAAGTTTCATTCAAAAAATATTTTTTTGATACAATATGTGTATTTTCAGAAAATATTTTTGTTTGAAACTGCGGACTTCAGTTCGCAGTAACACATAAGGACTTTTTGATAATAATCTTTAAATATTCCGCATGCATCTTACCTTATGCCAATAGAAAAAGTGCAAGTAAAAATAAAAAAATTGCATGGTGATGCAAAGATTCCTCATTATGGAAGCGATCATGCGGCTTCTTTTGATATTTATTCACTAGAAACATATGAACTGCAACCAGGAGAAATAAAATTATTTTCAACAGGAAAATGATAATAGACGGACATGCACACATGATAACTGCTTCTATAATGAAAGCCTTGTCTGTTGATGAAAACACAAAAAAACGACTGCAGCATGAATGGACAGACAATTCAATAGATAAACACAAAGAAACTTGGATAGAAGCAATGGATAAATGGAACATAGAAAAAACAGTATTCATGGCAAATTCTTCTCTTAACAAGGAATTTACTGATTTTATTAATACAAGTGAACGGTTTATTGGATGTGCAAAAGTTAATCCCGAAGAATCTGATGCAGTTTTACATTTAGAAAAAGAATATGAAAATGGAATGAGGGGTGTTAAAATATATGCAACAGGAGATGGTTGTGATGTTGGAGCAAAAGAGTGTTATCCTGTTTATGAATTTTGCGCCAGAAAAAAACTACCGATAATAATCCACTTCGGCGTTACAATTGGTCATAAATCAAACTTATTTGAGGGAAATCCCTTGAGACTATCCAGCCCGCTAAAAGAATTTCCCGATGTTAATTTTATTATAGCTCATTTTGGAGCTGGCTTTTTCCGGGAAACATTAATGCTCAAGTACAAGCAAGATAATTTGTATGTAGACACTTCGGGAACAAACAACTGGACTGATTATCAGGATTCTTTTCTCACGTTAAAAGATGTTTTCAAAAAATCAATTGAAATATTTTCTTCTGAGGGCATTATTTTTGGAACAGATACAAGGATTTTTCCTCATGGATATAGAGAGCATATCTTAAAGCAACAGAGAGGGATTTTGGATGAATTAAAAACAGAGATGAACCTTTCTGAACTTGATATTGAAAATATTATGTATAATAATGCAAAAAGAGTTTTCAGATTGTAATTTTAAATATCTAAAGTTTTAAAAGTCATAAAATCTTTTACAATATATGACAAGCCATGAACTTTATAAAATATTTGCTCAACCTTTAGCTGATACTTTGGGAATATCATTAACGCTTGCAATAATTATTCTAGCTATTGTAGCAATCTGGTCAATTATCTGGAAAGGAATAGCTTTATGGAAATCAGCTAAAAAAAATCATCTTGTATGGTTTATAGTTTTTTTAATAACAAATACTATTGGGATTTTAGAGATACTTTATATTTATATTTTTTCTGAGATGAAATTTAATGAGAGAAAAAGCAGGAAAAAACAAAGAAGATAAATATATTTTTTTCATTTAGTAGTAATAGAAAAGCTTTTCTTGCGAGCTTTATCGTTTATTTATTATTAATTATTAAACAAAAATTAAGCTAAATTGTTGAGCATGAGGAAACAATTGAGCAAAGAATATCTGGATAAAAGCCAGCTATTTAAAAAGTATTTTTCAATTCAGAGAAAACCAAAAATTATATTAATAAGCTTTACCTTATAAAAAAGGAGGTAAATATGCTAAATATAATCTTTAGCGATACAGAATACAATTACCAGATTGAAACATTTTGTCCTAGATGCGGTAGTTTAGATGTAGTTGTGGAATTCATAGATGGATTTTATTATTTTGACAGTTGTAATAAATGCGGCTATAGAAAAAAAGAGTCTATAAAACATATTAAAGAGGGGTAGTAAGTTAACTTTAAAACCTAACTTGTACAATAAATATTGATTGCCTTTAAGCAAAGTAAGCAAAGTCTTAAAAGCTTCTATTTCTTTTTTTATTATGGAACAATATTGGGAATTGATAAAAAGAATTGTAAGAGAGTCTGATATTGTATTAGAAATTTTAGATGCCAGATTTGTTGAATTGTCACGAAATGAAGAAGTAGAAACTATTGTTAAAGAAATAGGAAGGCCATTGATTTTTGTTGTTAATAAAAGTGATTTAATTTCAAGAAAAAATTTAAAGAGGCAGTTAATGAAATTAAGGGAAGATAGTCCATTAGTATTTATATCAACTAAAAATAAGAGATCTGTAAAAATCCTTTTGTATACTATAAAAAAAGTATTCAGGAAATATGGAAAAAAACATGTTGAGGAAATTTCTAATCAAAAACCTCTTTATAGAGAGGCAAAAGCAGATATTGTGGTTGGTGTTTTAGGTTATCCTAATATTGGGAAGTCTTCTGTTATTAATGCCCTGACTCACAAAACTAAAACCAAAGTAAGCAAAAAGGCAGGAACAACGCATGGCATTCAGTGGATTAAGGCAACAGAAGAAATAAAATTAATAGATTCCCCTGGAGTTATTCCTCTCAAAAAAGATGATGAATTAAAATATGCTTTAATTGGAGCGAGAGATTCTGATAAATTAAAAAATCCAGAGGTTGTAGCAGATTCTTTAATAAAATTATTTATGAAATATAATAAAAAAAGTTTTGAGAGTTTTTACGATATAAAAATTATTAAAGAAGATTTTGAGTCAATAACATTACAGATAGCTAAAAGAAGAGGTTACCTTATTAAGGGAGGAATGCCAGATGAAAACAGAACAAACATAGCTATAGTGAGAGATTGGCAGCATGGAAAATTGATTTTGTAAAATGAAAAAAGAGGAAAATAAGAAATCAGAAATTAAAGTTATTGTCTTTGATGTAGGAGGAGTTTTAATGATTCCTCGATATTATATCAAAAAAGATGGGAAAGAATTTTCAGGAATTCATGAACACATCGCACATAAACTTGGCATAAAATTTGATGAATGGTTTGATGCAATTGACAGCCTTTATGTTAAGTCAATTATTGGAGAAATATCACGAGAAAAATTCATAGATACTGTTAGCAAAAGACTAAAAATAAATAAAAAAAGATTAGTGAGAACTATAATTGATTGTTATAGATATAAAATGAAAAAAAATCTTTATTTATTTCAGTTAGTAAAAAAAATTAGAAAAAATTATGTTATAGGGGTATTATCTGACCAATGGCCTTTATCAAGGGAAGCTATTTTTCCGAAAAAAGAAAATAAAAATTTTGATTTTGTCATTATATCATATGAAGTTAGAGTCAGAAAGCCGCATCCTGAAATTTACAAATTATTGATGAAAAAAATTCATCTTTTAGATAAAAATGTTAAGGCTGATGAAATATTATTTATTGATAACAGAGATTACAATTTGGAACCAGCAAGAAAATTAGGAATAAAAACAATTTTGTTTGAGAATAATAAACAATTAGGAAAGGAGTTGAGGAAATATGGGGTTATTGAAATAAATCTTTAAATGTCCATCAATTTGTCAATGATGCTTTGGTCTTTTTTCTTGAACTTGAATAATTTTTCTTAGGATTTTTCCATATCTATTTGCTATTGTCGGAAACTTCTTCGTAATTTCTCGTGCTATTTCAGGATGCCATCGTTTATAATCTTCCCATTTATTAATAACTTTTAGGTCATTCTCAATTTCACATTCTCCTTCTTCGTCAACATAATGTTGTGCGCAAAGAAATAATTTTTTGTTTGTATCCAGTGATTCCATAACCATACAAGCTTTTTTTCCACATATATTGCAGATACCTTTATTAGTTCTATAAATCTTCAGAGATTCCTTTATAAATTATAACTTAATTAACATTTAAAACTTGTTATTATCAAAACTAACTAAAACATTTTTATGGCATATCATCAAAAAATACTAATAATAATTTCTCTTTCTCTTGGTCTTGTATCAAAATCAATTAAAACAATTTGTTGCCATTCTCCTATTAATAATCTACTATTTTCAAATGGAATTGTTAAATCTGGTTTTAATAAAGAAGCTCGGATATGAGAATGGCCATTGTTATCATTCCATGTTTTGTTATGCTTATAATTTTTATTAGCTGGGATTAGTTCATTTAAAAAATCTTGGAAATCCTTTACTAAGTTGGGCTCGTACTCTATAGTTGTTAAACCTGCTGTAGAGCCTATAACAAATAAATGAACTATGCCTTCTTTTTTATTTGATTTTTCAATAATCTCGTTAATTTTGTTAGTAATATTTAGAATATCATTATTCCCCTTTGTTTTTATTGTTATCTTCATATCTATCTTAATTTTTTATTCATTTAAAATATTTCTCTTCTGTCTAAAAAGAGTTCACATCTTATTATATCATCATAAGTTTTAACTTCAACATATTCTGGTTCATCCTCACATTCTATTAACCAGTTAATATCTCTTCTTACAATAGTTGTTTTTATCCTATCACTTTTTAATTTTCTTGATTTTTTGTCATAGAATCTAAAACTAGAGGCATCAGCTGCTGCTCTCGTATACATAAATTCTCTATTTCTTCTTATTTCCCAAAATGATTCTGGAAAGGGGGTTGAACTTATTTCAACACTATAAGTTCCATCATCATTTTCTTCTTTATGCGCTGTTAATCTTTTTTGAAATCCTAAATCTTGTTCATTATCAAAAACAAGTCTGGATGTAAAGGGATAAACTGCCGTAATCAATTCAATTTTTATCTGATGCGTTTCAATATCTCTATCCCTGTATACAGCTGTTTTAGAATCTGGACATTTTTTATAAATCTCTGAGCCAATAAACTCCCAATCAGGAAGAAGTTCAGGAATAAAAATTTCAATGTCTTCATTTACTTGAGAGTTTTTGTAAGCTTTCTCAACGCTTAGAAATCTTCCACAATGAGGGTCAAGTAAAAGCTCAACTTTGTTATCATTAACAGTAACAAGAATTTTATCATATGCGATTAATCTTTCATTTCCTCTTTCTACAATATGGAAACAATCTCTATTATAACTATCTGTAATTATTTTAGTGCTGGTTTTATCGCATATCTCTTTTATTAGTGATGTTAGACTATTTCTTCCATTTAGATTTATAGTTTCTAACCATAATCTATGCTCTATTTCGTTGTCTACTCTGAAATTTGTGCAAAAATTTTCATTTAAATCTAAAATAATACTATAAGCATTATTTGAGACAGGAGGATAGTTTGTTGAAGAATTCCTTTGAATCTCTTCTAAAACTTTATGCATCTCTCTTATCCTCATTTGTTGTTCAATAGAAAAATTTTTTGTTTCAGAAGATAATTTATTTAACGTTTCCATAACTTCTACAGGCAGAGGATTATAAAATCTTGATAATTCTTTTAGAGGAGCTAAAACATCTAAAAAAGCTTTGTTTCTTATTCTATAACTATTATCCTCCATTAACTCAACAGATTCTGATATCCTCCTTTCTAAATTATCAAATTCATTTTCTTTCATCCATCTTTCTAACCATTCTTCTGCATTTCTTGGGTTATATGAGAATGGTTTTATACAAGGGTAAAAAAAAGAAAAAGACAAACTATTTCCTGTTCTATAAAGAAATTCTCTTCTTGAGAGTAAACTCTCTGATTTCATTAACTTATTTAATTATCTATGTATTTAAATTTAAAGTAAACAGAACAATTATTTCCCAAAATTGTTATTTATGTAATCAACTAACTTGCTTCCCTGTAATTGAACAGTAGATGCCCCAACCCTCACATAAAATTCCTCTATCTTATTAAATCTTAAAAATACCGGCTTTTTGCATTTCATGCAGTCTACTTTCATAATGTAACTTCCTTCTACTAGGATTAATTCAAAATGTAAATAAGGAAGGTTCTCATTGCCAATATATTCTTTGATTAAATTCGTAAATTGCAAATTAAACTTGTCATTTGAGGGAAATTGGTCTTTTTCAATTCCATGTATCTCTCCCTTGTCTGAAACTCCTATCAATAAAGTTCCTCCTTCTGAATTCAGAAATGCTGATATTGTTTTAAGAATAGTATGCTCCATATTTTTATCATGCTGGCCAGTATGGATATTTGTTCTTAGCGTTGATTTAAACTCAATTTTTTCACTCTCTCCCCTTTTAATTAACTTTACTATTTCGTCTGGAGAATCAGTTTTTTCTATGAATAAATTAGGATTTCTATGCTTGAATCTTTCAACTAACTTATTCAGGAAAATTATTTTATTACCAGTCACATAAAAAAAACCAGCAGAAATTGCGAGCAATGCTCCAATAAAAACTAAAGTCAAAGATTCCATTGCAAATTGATAATCTGAAATATCTAAGGGTATAGAAAGATACCATCTCAGATAAAATTTAGCCAATTCTGAAAGCGCTCCTAATGCCAATGAAATAGACAAAGAAAAAAACATTATCAAAGGATAATTAGGTTTTAATTTACTGTTTTTATACAAGATGGTTATTAACGCGAATCCGACAAATCCAAGTGATAAGCCAAAAAATACCTGTACAACCAATCCTCTTAAATCGCCTAAAAAAAATGAAATAATAACGAATATCAGTAATATGAATTCTATTTCTCTTGGGATTTCTATGTTTATTTTCCTGGATAAATAAGGAAGAAAAACCAGAACTAATAATAAAAGATTAACAAACAAAATTCTCCATGAATGAAAATATAAAAAATATGCTATAGAAGCTATAAGTGCAAGTTTCACTAGTATAGACAAAGAAGCTTGTATCTTTGCAGAATGTCTCTCTAAAAAATTATTACCCATTTTTTATAGAAAAAGAAGTAATGAGAACAATATAAGGTTTGTTGTGGTTGAAGTCAAATGATTTTTTTATGTATAGTAAACCGATTTATATTTGATGGTAAATTGGTTTCCTAATAAATCAAACAAACTAAAAGCATTTGCTATCTTTTTATTTTATTTACAAATGCTTTTAGTTTGCAACAACCAAAAAACCGAAGAAATTAGTTGTTTGACTATGTTATAAATTACTTTGAACCTATAGTTAATCTTTTAATCAATTCAGTGCTTTTTTTCATAGCTTCTGGAATCCTATCTTTAAAGAAAGATCTAGTCTCATCAAATTGTTGTTTGTAGCCAACTAAATCCTTACGCTCTATAATAGAAGCCCATTCTCTAACCGCAGAATGAAATTCTAAATCATCTCCCCTAATCTTTTTATCAGATAGAGCAGTTTGTAAAGACTCATATAATAATTCTTTATCTCTAAATAAATATTCTGCAATCCCTAATCTTAATCTGAATGGAGGTGTTTGACATATAAGATTATTATAAGGATTAATTCTCATTTGATACCATGCATCTATCATTGCTAATAAACTTAGATGAGAATTTGGAGTTCTATTATCTGAATTTATTCCCAAGCTAAATTCCCCCATTACATTATTATCTAAAAAAATTGGGGAATCAACATTTTTAAAAACAAAATCTGTTGCTTTCATTATTCTTTCTTTAAATGCTATTTCATCTTCTTTAATCATCATTTTGAATAATTCTGATTCAGATTTTGCATATTGTCTAACTTGTTCTCTTGCAAATGGATTTAAAATTGCAAGTCCAGAGTAAACATGTCCTTTTCCACCATAAATTCTTAGAGCCATTAATACTTTCACATTATCAATCCCTCCAATATATGATGTATTTTCCCATGGATAAAATCCAGCATTTTTCCATGCAGTTCCCATACTTTCAAATCCTATATGTGTTACAGCCTGCGTATCTGCTGTAATTTTATCATGTTCCTTGTAGTCTGGAATTTCAACAATGTTTGATCCTAAAACTTCAAGAGTATTTAATGCAGATTTATATGCATTATCAGTACTCCTATGTCTTATAACTACTAAGCTTTGTCCTATAGGATCAACAGAAGGACCATGTAGTGAATGACAAGTAACAATATTTACGTCTTTTGGCAAATATCTCTCAAAAGCTTTTATTTCAGGAGTTTTTACAGAAGTTTGTCCAGCTACTATTGCTCTGGTTTTTGTTGAAGGGCCATATCTCTCAATAGCTTTTTCAATGTTCTCAGCTTCAACTGAATAAAAAATCATATCGCTATTTCTAGAAACCGCTATACCATCTTCTAATATATTAATTCCAATTCCAGATAATTCTTCTTCTAATTTATCTCTTTTTACAGGTAAGTCGCATCCATTAACTGCATATCCAGCTCTAACAAATTTATTTGCGTATAATTTCCCCATATCTCCTAATCCAATAATTCCAATTTCCATGTCTTTATTAAATTACTTATCTATATATAAATAATTGAATATTATACAATTTTTATACATAAAATTTATAAATAGTTGAATCTTATACAGTTTATAGAAAAATGAAAGATATAAGATCAAGGTTAATAAAATTGTTTAAACAGGGTTACTGTACTCCTCAAATAGCGAGAATAGCTAAAAAGATTAAAGAACCGGCAACAACGATTCATTACAATATCAAAAAGTTAGAGAAAGAAGAAGCGATTAAAACATATAAAGCTGTTTTCGATTATAAAAAAATTGAAGAAGGATATTGCATTTATATCCTTGTGAATCTCATACAGGAGAATTATGCAGAGCCGGAAAAAATTGCCAAAGAAATTGCCAAAGACTCAAGAGTAGAATCTGTTGATGTTGTAACTGGAGATTACGAGCTAATTATAAAATTAAGATGTAAAAACATAGATGAATATTATGAATATGCAAAAGAAGCTATTAAGAAATATGGATTTGCAAAAACAATTTCATTAACTTCTTTAAAACAAGTCAAAACAGAGTTTGTCGAGCTTAATTGATTATTTGTTTCAGAATTTATAGCAAAAGACTCTTAAAATGTCCGAATTCCACATGTTTAAGACAAGTAGTAAAAAATAGCATGTGGAATTCGGAGCACACCAAAAAACTATCAGAAGTTTTTTGGGGCGCTCAGAAATTTTCTGAAAAATTTCTGATGTGCTCAAAAACCATATTAAAAAAATACAACAGGTTTCTGACCTATGGTTTTTGACATTTACCAAAATGTCTTTTGCTATGTTTGGAAGACTTAAATAAATTGGTTAAAAATTTAAGTCTTCCGTTATAGTTATTAATCTAAGCTTTTTTTAACAACGAAGCAAGCTCTTTATCTTTATATACTGTTACAACAATCTTCAATTTTGTATTGAGTATGCTTTCAGACATTGAAGTTGCATCAAAATCATTAACACTTTTTACTGAATGTATTTTATCCCACATAGATATTACTTCTTTTGTATTATAAATATCCATAATATAGTCATTTAAAATAATTTTCATGTCTACACCGATTTCTGCTCCCAATTTCACATTTACACCCATTTTTTTCCATTGTTTTGCACACCATCTGTCTAATATTGTATCTTTTTTAGATAGTATTAAACATTTCATATTTCTCATTAATCTTAATTTTTTTATTTCTTCATTTGTCAATACATGAGGATATGGTACATGTCTGCAATGGATAACCACATTGAGCTTTTTATCTTCTTTCATTACCTTATCTATGAAATCTAAATGAAATTTTATGAATTCTCTATGATTTTCAAAAGAAATTTTATGAAATGTTTTTATTTCTCTTTTAGCGTGTAAAGCCTCTAAGTCAGATAACAATTTTTCACTAAAACTTCCAAGGCTTTTAATCCATTCTTTATTAATTACATAGCCTTCTTTTTTCTTTTCCAGAATGCTATTTTCAGTTAATTCTTTTAGGGCTTTATGCGTAGCTTGATAAGTAAGTGATAGTTTGTATTGTCTTTTTAATTTTCCATAAATCTTTTTTGCTGTCAACGGCCATTCCCTAGAGAGAATTTCTATAATTGAATTTTTTGTTGAACTGCTACCAATAGTAGATAGAGGTAATGACATTAAATATAATAGAATCAGTTAATTATAAACTTTTAGGTTGATTTTTTTTCTACTAAAGATATATTTGTAAAAGATGCGATTAAAGATAATTCAAATTAGTTGTTATGAATCAAATGAATCCCGGAACAAACAATCAAGCAAGATTAATCATTCCACATGAAGATGGAGAGATAATATTTGCATACCCTTCGATAGGAGGTTTTTATAGAGAAGTAGGGAGAGGAATATTAGAAAAGGGATATAAAATACCAACTGGAGAAGAAATTGCTTCTTTAATTCGTTCTGTTTACCCTCCTTATACGTTTATTAAAGATCATGTTAGGATATGGGTTTTTAATAGAAATTTATCTACATATAATGGAGTCTATGTTCTACAAGATCAAGAAGCAAATGGAACAATATTTAGTGGAGAATATGTATCTAGTCAGGCGCATAGGCAGCATAAAATAAATCTGATAAATAAAGTGAATAAATTAGAAAAAATAGTTAAAAATGGAGAAGAAATAGAAGGCGTAAGATTTAGTGAGGATGGAAGAATTAGATTTGCTCCAAGAGAAACATATGTATCCAAAGATAAGATCCCTTTGTCTAAAAATGGTTTTGTGATAGCTAGTTTCGGATTAGAAGGAGCAAGAAAATTAGAAGAAGCTTCCCATAATTTTAAAGATGGTTATGAGGTTGGAACACTTGATTTAAAAGACGAAATTATGGTAGTGGACGATGTGTCTTATATTTCTAGATATAATCATGATCATCTTTATGGTGTAACAGGCGGTAACCCTCTAGAACATGTGCTTTGTATCGAAGGCCGTGAACCCGGAGATGATCTATGCGGATCTTCGTTCGGAATAATAAAATAGTTTTCATCAATAATTTTAGTTTAAGATGGATTTATCATTAACTAACAACTTTCATGAAAAAATAGAGCTAGATAAAGTAATTACTCACGATAATAAAGTATACTATCCTCTTGGAGGAGCATCTTATCTTTTTAATGATAATTTTATTAGCTATTTATTAAATAATATTAAAAAAGAGAACTTAATCATAAGTATAGGAGCACAACCGAATTCATCCCCTCATTTAGGCACTATAATAACTTTCATGACGGCTTTTTCATTAGCTTCCAAAATAAAAAATTTTTCTAAACAAATTAATGTTGAAATATTATTTGAGATAGTAGATTCAGCTCCATCAGAAATATTAAAAATTAAAGATATAGTTTATCAAATCAATCTTCGTAATAACTCAATAAGCAGTAGTATATTAAAAAAATATATCGAGCTATTGAATTTTTTAGAAAAAATAAGCGGAATAACTTATAAAATAAGGAATCAAGAAGAATTTAATAAACAAAAAGAAATTCTGGAGTTAGTCAAACTTTTTATTAAAAATAGGGATTCCTTAAACAGGGTTTTCGGATCCTCTGATAAATTTGTCATTAGAGTGTCATGTCCACAATGTGGTTTAACAGACAAAAAAGGAGTAAATAATAAATATTTTAATAATAGCATAGAATGCCTTTGTCCAACTCATGGTAAATTTAAGATTAATATTAAAAAACAATCACGTTTATTAGAGTATAACACTCCATTAAGAAATCTAATCCGAGCACTCCTATATCATAAAAAAAATAAGGACACTTCAATTGAATATGAAATATTAAGGGTTACTGGAAGTGATTATGCAGGTTACTATCAAGAACAGGCTCTTTATCGAACAGCATCTTTATTAGGGAATGTCTATGCTCATGAATTACCTATTATAGTATACTCGCCATTAATTCTCGATTGGTCTGGAGCTAAATTATCTAAATCTCTCTCTATAAAACAAAATGCATATGGGTATCTCCCCTCTTATCTTGTTGATTATGATTACCTTAAAGAGAGTTTTGATAAAAAAGGATTAGACATAATTTACGAAGAAGTATCATCCTGGATTGATAATCCTCACAAATTATTCAGGCATTATTCAGTTTACTACTTCATGAATTTATTCAAAAAGAAGGAGGAATATCTTCAGCTGAATAGCGAAAGCAAAAGTGATTAATATGAGAAATTTTGAGTTAAAAGTAAAAAAACAATGGAATGAAGTTTATGTGAATGACAATTTTACTAAAAAACCTCAAAGAAATTTACCACAAATAGCTAATTTTTTCAAATTAAATAACATATCAAGAATCTTAGACTTAGGGTGTGGTTCAGGAAGGAATATTGTTTATTTAGCGAAAGAAGGATTTGAAATGTACGGACTGGATATATCAAGTGAAGGAGTACATAAAACGAAGTTATGGTTAAAGAAGGAAGGAGTTAATGCTAGTTTAAAAGTAAGATCCATGTATGGAAAATTACCCTATCAAAAAAATTATTTTGACGCAATAATGTGTATAAGAACTTTGAATCATGGCACTATCCAGGACATTAGAAAAGCTATATCAGAAATAAAAAGGATTCTTAAACCTAACGGATTTATTTATTTAACAGTTGTTAAAGGTATAACAAAAAGTCTACAAAAAGATTACACATTTATTGATTCAAGAACATATGTACCTCTAGGAGGAAGGGAAAAGGGAGTTATCCATTATCTTTTTAATAAAAATATTCTAGAGAAAGAATTCAAAGATTTTAAAATAATTAAACTATCCACGAATAAGAGTCTAAAAAATAAGGATGAATATTATGTATTATTTGGAAAGTTAAATCATAAACCAAACCTGAATTCCAGAACCAATAATAATAAGTATAATTCCTAAAAGACTTAATTTTTTTTCTATTTTCATTTCTCTTAAAACCTTTATATCAATTTTCCGTTCTTTGTAGACAATGCCATGAACTAAAATAACACTTATACCTAACAGAACTTTGCCTAAAGCATCTATAATAAATCCTAAAATGAATAAAGTAGGTTGCATGTTTTATTATCTCTTTTTTAATTAGGAAATAAAATTATTGTGAGATATAAATGTTGCGGTGAGAAAGTTTAAGAAATGATTATAAGAAGATTTCTAAAAATCAAACAATAATATTTTCTATTCTTCTAAGATCCTCGTAATTACTTATTTCTTTATCAATCATGGAATTTAAATCTAAATCGTAAGCTAATCCTTCTACTACTACTCTTTCTAATGCTGGACAACCTCCATTACCTCGATGAGGATTTATTTTAGGTTCTATATTTTGAACTCCAGAATCATTTATTATTTTTCTGATCGTGTCTATCTTTCCGAGAATCTTTATATTCACCTTTGGATACTCTGGGCATGCTTTTCTTATTTTCTCTTCACTAAAATCAACTTCAGGATCAAAATAAAAATCCACTAAACAATCATTAATTAATCCTTTATATCTGGTAGTTGAAACTTTTTCATTTCTAAATTGTGACAAATAATTCAAAACCCCCCGTCCAACTTGTATTAATCCTTCCACATCAGTTTCAATATGATGGACTGAAAAAGAAATCACGAAATGATTTGTACCATATTCCACCCACATAATATCCTCCAGATTAAGAGGCATTTTTCTTGTTGGAATAAGTTTTCTTAAAAGTTCTTCTTCTTCACTATAAAGTTCATTTATACTATATTCATCGACCCAATTACTTCTCTTACGGAATAGTTTTTCAGGAGCAGATTCAAATGGACCTCTTATTTTTGAACGCCTTAATGTACTAACAAGTCTCGTGCTTATATACGGATCTTCATGAACATCATATTCGCTTTTTCGCACAAAATATAACATACTAAATTTCTCACTACTCTCTACAAGTTCTTGTAGATTATCCTTTCTAACAAATCGTTTTCCTTTTTCTCCTTCTATTATTCCACTAGGAATTTTATATACAGTTTCGTAAGCCATGAAAAAAATAAGGTTATTTTATTTATAAAGATATTATCATTAACCAAATCTGAATTATATAATAATTATTCTCTTCGTTTCTAACCATCACGAATCAATTTTTCAAGGTTTAGTCCATTAAGAGGCCCGGGCTCAAGTTGAAATAATTCACACTCTAAATTTCTCGCTTCAATTCCTTTCACAAGATTCTCTTCACTATCGCCAGCAGCGTAAATCCTATCACTTGTCATTTCAACAGCAATAGTTGGATATCCTTTGAATTGTCCACTAAATTCCTCTGCACTCATTAACATACGAACTGGTTTAGAAGCTGGCCAATAATTTCCAAATTCATCTGTATAATCCTTTGATTCCATACTTTAATTACGTTAAAGAGTTTAATAAATCTTTCTATAAAAATTATTTAAAAACTTAAAAAGTTCAAATTAATTATTTTCTATATGGCAGAATATTGATATCATTTTAACTCCTCAATAAATTCAATTATTTCTTTCTTTATTTGTTCATAATCTGGAATATAATCTACTAAGTTCCTCAAATCCGTTTCATATGATTCTTTTGATAGCAAAGTTATCCTATTCAAATCAACCTTTTCTTCTTTTAATTTTTTATAAATTAGATTCTTATCTATCTCTACTTTTTTTCCTAGTAACATCCACAAATCATATAAATCTCTTGCCTGATTCCTATTTGCAATCGCTCTGATTTTCTCAGCAAGAATTTCTTTTTCAGCTAATGCGACAATAACAAACAAAGGAACGTCTGAAAAAACCCGATTTATTACTGACGCTTTCTTAAAAAAAACTTTGTTCTTATTAAAATCAATCTTCAAATTGTTGGCAGAATTAAGATTTCCATTGTACAAAGGCCCCTTAAATTTTATTTCAAATCTTATATTTCCTTCAAATACTTTCTCAATCATATCAAAGTGTTCAATTCCCAATAAATCAAAAGACTTCAAACAACCATTTATGAGCTCTTTTAATTTATTGACATTTAGATAAATGGTAAAGTCCAAATCTTCTGAAGCTCTTTCTAAACCATAACACAGTCTTAAACAGGTTCCGCCTTTAAAGACGGTAGAATCTCCATGTTTGGACACAGCATTAAGAAAAATATACTGCAAATATTCCTTCTCTAAATAATACAAACTTATCTTCCTCTTTTGTTTAAGCAATACAAGTTCTTCTCTTGATATCATTTTAAATTTGTATAAAGCCGCCATTCTTTATTTAAATCCTTTCTTGTTTTATTCATTGGATCAAGAAACCCAACTCCTTTGCCAATTTTTTTCAGCAGAGTATTTTTATCTTTTTTATTCAATTTTTCATCTAAGATAAATCCTAATCTTCTTAATACCATCTTACTATTAACTCTTAAAGCATAATTTATTAACTTCTTAATATCAAGCTCATTAATATTTTCCAGTAATAATCTTGAAATTTCTCTTACGCCGCCGCTATATTTAGGAAACAGCAAAGAGTCAACAAAGGCTTTTTCTTTTTCAGCAATAATAAAATCTCCAATTTTAAAATATCCAAAAAATCTGTTCTTGGATAAGCAAACATACACAAACCTTTTATGTCTTTTATATTTTACAGAAACATAGGTTATCTTTTTAGGCAGATTGTCGCTTAATCCATAGTAGTTCAATGCAGAAAGAAAACTTACGTAAGACGGCCAGTTAAAATAAGCGCCAACGACGAAATCGTCTGCATCATTCAAAGAATACGTTCCGGAAGAAAGCACATCAATCACCTTTTTCTTTTTCAAGGCCTTAATCAGATTATATGTTTTAGTTTTATCAATTTCCAGAAGCAAAGCTAATTCTCTCAGTCTGAACACCTGAATTTTATTTTTTCTCAAAACTTCATATGCCTTTTCTTCGCCTTTGCTTAATTGCATTTTTATATTGTTTTAGTAATTTATTTACTAATATGGTATAAATTAACTATATAAATCTTTTTATTTTGTGAAGTTCACAAGGTATTGAAGAAAATTATACAAAAACTTAAATATAAATTAAAACTTGATTAAAGTTCATATTTTCTAAATCATTTTTACTGTTTTTATTTTCTCTAAGCATACAACATAGAGAACTGGAATCTATTTAAATTTATTTATAAAGCATTATCCATTTTGGATAATTTTTTCTCAACACATACCTTTATAAAATTTTATTCTTTAGCAATATAATAAATAGGATAAAAAATGGGGTGGAAAGAATTTTTTAAACCAACACTTGGAAAATTTATTTTATTCATAATTTTACTATTAATTCTTCCTATTTTTGGATGGCAGAATTTTATTTGTAAACCTTGTGGAGAACCTCCAGCAGAATGTCCTCCTTGTGGAGAATATCAATTTAAATTTTCTGGGATTATTTATGTAATTAAAACTATTTTATCATCTGAATTTGTGTATCCAACTTTTGATATTAGCATTTATATAGTTATATTTTATGTTGTCATTTCTTATTTACTATCATGTTTTCTAATTAAATTATTTAGTAAATATAAAAAATGAGAATTTATCTTGGAAGCGATCATGCCGGCTTTATTTTAAAACAGAAAATTAAAGCATTTTTGGATAAGAAAAAAATATTGTATGAAGATTTAGGTAGTATAGGATATAACAAAGATGATGATTATCCAGATTTTGTTCTTCCTGTTGCAAGAAAAGTAGCAAAAGATAAACAGGCTCTTGGTATTGTTTTTGGTGGAAGTGGTCAGGGAGAGGCAATAACTGCAAATAAAATTAAAGGAATTAGAGCCGTCGTTTATTATGGGGGCAGTTTAAAAATAATTAAACTTTCTAAAAAACATAATAATGCTAATGTACTATCATTAGGAGCGCGATTCCTTAATGAAAAAGAAGCAATTAAAGCAATAAGAAAATGGCTCAAAACAAAATTTTCTGATAAAGAAAAACATAAAAGACGATTAAAAAAGATAAATAAATTAGGAAGCAGATGAAAAGGTTTAAATAAGTGAACTCACTTAATATATAATGACGAACATTACGCTATCAATAGATGATGAAGTTTATAAAAAAATGAAAAAACACTCAGAAGTAACGTGGAGTGAGTTTGTTAGAAAAATGATTAAAAAGCGAGTTGAAGAATTAGAGTCATTAGAAAAAGATAAAAATAAAGAATCTATACTAACAATGCTAGCTTCTGAAAAAGTTCTAAAAAAAGATTGGGATAATGAACTAGATGAAAGGTGGAACAATGTATGAACAAAAAGATATCATTTTAATACCTTTTCCATATTCTGATTTGACAGGTAGTAAAAAAAGACCGGCATTAATAATATCTAATCAAAAATTAAATAAATCAGATGATAGAATTTGTTGTTTAATAACTTCTAATATACGGTCAGATGATATTGAAATCAAAAAAGAAAATTTTAAAGAAGGCACATTACCATTCAAGAGCGCATTAAGACTCTACAGATTATTTACAATAGATAAAAGAATAATTATCAAAAAATTATGTACTATTAATAATAATTTTTATGAGAATATTATAAAACAAATAAATGAATATATAAAATAATTTTAAATTATTGTCATATGAAACTTTATTTAGTAAGACATGCAAAATCAGAAAGAAATGCAGGCCATAATTCTCACGAAGATAAATTAACAGAAGATGGAAAAGAGCAAGCAAGAAGACTAGGAAAATATTTTCATAATGTTAAACTTGATAAAATTTATTGCAGCACTTTAGAACGAGCTAAAGAAACTTTAGGAGAAATTAAACCTTATGTAAAAAATGTGCCTTTAATTTATTCTAAAAAAATAGTTGAGCAAGATATTGGAATTTATAGAAAATATGGAAAAGATGATTGGGAAAATTATTTTAAGGATGCAGTTAAATCCGGGAAACATATTGTAGATTTTAAACCAAAAGCAGGAGAAAGCATGAGAGAAACATATAATAGGGCAAAAAAATTTTATAATTTATTGATAAAAAATCATAAGAATAGTTCTATTTTGGTAGTGAGTCATGGGATTTTTCTAAGATATCTTATACTTATTATCCTAAACTTAGATATTTTAGAAGCAAGACTTTTTGGTTTAAGCAATGCTGCGGTTAGTAGTTTTATTATTGATAAAAAAGGAAAAGTAAAACAATATCATATAGATGATTTTCATCATTTGTTAATACATGGAGTGAAAAATCAGAATAAAATTAAAAATATTTTATAGCAAGGTTTATATATGATACTTCTGTCATATATACTATGTATGATGTAATTATTATTGGTTCTGGTCCTGCTGGTTATACTGCTGGTATATATGCAAGTCGTGCAAGAAGGAAAACAATTTTATTTAGCGGTTTGTTGCCAGGAGGACAATTAGTTGGCACTACTATTGTTGAAAATTATCCAGGATTTGAAAAAGGAATTCTTGGGCCTGAATTAATGGACGTAATGAGAAAGCAAACTGAACGATCAGAAGCAGAGATAGTTGACGATAGAATAGTCAAGGTTGATTTTAAAACAAAACCATTTAAAGTTTTTACAAAAAATAAAGAATATCAAGGTAAGGCAGTTATTATTGCTACAGGGGCAGATTATAGAAAACTGGAGATAAAAGGAGAAAAAGAATATTCAGGTAGAGGAGTGAGCTATTGCGCTGTTTGTGATGGACCTTTATTTAAAAATGAAATATTAGCAGTTGTTGGTGGCGGAGATGCTGCTATGGAAGAATCAATTTTTCTTTCACAATATGCAAAGGAGGTTCATGTTATTCATAGAAGAGATAAATTGAAAGCAAGCAAAATAATGCAAGAAAAGGCATTTAAGATTAAAAAAATAAAATTTCACTGGAATACCGAGGTTAAGGAAATAAAAGGAGATGCGAAAGTACAGGAAATTATTGTTATTAATAATAAAACAAATAAAAAAGAGATTATGAAAGTAGGAGGAATTTTCATTGCTATAGGGCATATTCCTAACACTGAGCTATTTAAAGGGCAAATTAAACTAGATAAAAAAGGTTATATAGCATTAAAGAACAAAACAGAGACCAGTGTTAAAGGAGTTTTTGCAGCAGGAGATGTTCATGATTACAATTATAGGCAGGCAGTAACTGCAGCAGGATTTGGTTGCATGGCTGCATTAGATGCTGATAGATATTTGGGAGATGAGTAATCCATTAAAACAAAAATCTATTAAAAGGAATTACATCTTTCTATTTCATGCCCTGTTCGCATAGTGGTATTGCAATCGATTGGAAATTGATGTCTTTTAGACGCGTAGGTTCGATTCCTACACAGGGCGTTATATTTTGACATTTGATTTTGATATTTGAACGAAAAAGAATGAACAGATTTAAATAATGTTTTTAATTCTTTATTACATGAAATCAAAAAAAACTGAAAAAATTTTTAATGAACAATTGCAATTAATAAAGCCTTCTGAAGAAATGCTAAGAAAAATTAATAAAACTTCTGATGAGTTCTGTAGAAAGATTAATGACAATTTAATTAAAAATGAAATTAAAGCAGATGTTTTTTTGGGAGGAAGCGTTGCTAAAGGAACGCTTGTTCATAAAAATATTTATGACATAGATGTTTTTGTGAGATTTCAGGGTAATAAAGATGAGGAAATATCGGATATACTTGGAAAAATTTTAGATAAAAAATTTAAGAAGGTTCATGGTTCTAGAGATTATTTTCAAAATGAAATAGAAAATATTCTTATAGAAGTTATTCCTGTCTTGAAAATTGAGAAGCCTGGAGAAGCAGAAAATGTTACTGATTTGAGCTATTTTCATGTAAAGTATGTTCTAGAAAAAATAAAAAATGACGAGAAATTAAAAAATGAGATAATTTTAGCAAAAAATTTTTGTTACGCGCAAAATGTTTATGGAGCTGAAAGTTATATTAAAGGATTTTCTGGTTATGCTTTGGAATTGTTAATATGCCATTATAAAACTTTATTAAATTTAATGCAGGAAATCTCGCAATTAAAAGATAACGAGAAATTAATTATAGATGATGCTCATTTTTATAGCAGTAAAGAAGAACTATTGAAAAATCTGAATTTTGCTAAGAGGCAATCTCCTATTATTTTAATAGACCCTACATTTAAAGAAAGAAACGCTCTTTCAAGCTTAAGCAAGGAAACTTTTTTGAGATTTAAAAAGGCATGTAAAGATTTTTTGAATAAACCGAGTAGAAGTTTTTTTGTGCAGAAAAATATTTCTGATGAATTTAAAAAATTTAAGCAAGTTAAGATAATTTCAGTAAAGACAAACAAGCAGGTTGGGGATATTGCAGGAACGAAAAGCAAAAAATTTTATGAATTTTTTTTAAGACAATTAAAAAAAGAATTTAGGGTTAAAAAGAATGATTTTGAGTATAATGAGGAAAGTAATAAAGCAAATTTTTATTTTTTATTGGATAAAAGAAATGATGAGATTGTGAAAGGGCCTGCGTTAGAAAACAAGATGAATGTTGAAAAATTTAAAAAAGTTCATTCCAATGCTTTTATTAAAGGGGATTTTGTTTATGCTGCAATAAAACATAATGTAAAATTTGATGAATGGTTTTCAAATTTTAAGAAAAAATATAAAAAAATAATAAAAGAAATGGGGATAACTTATTTAAGAAAAAAGTGAGATTCTCTTATCAAAAATTTTTTCTGATATGTTTTTCATCAATAAGAAATCCACTTAATTCATGAAGCAGAGGAATATAATCTGGATTTCTTCTATCATTTTCTTGGTCTATTCTATCTGCTTCTTCAACAGCGGTATTAAATTGATGTAATTCATCAAACATATCTTTAGCATTTGTTCCTGTTGAAGCAAGTTCTTCAATTTTAGATATAAAACAATCAGGAACTTGTAATCCATCCCATTGGTAAGATCCTACAAGTGAGTTATTAGAATATATTCCTACAGAAGTAGTGGAAATTTTAAAAGATCTCTTACCAGGAATAATATCTACTCTTGTTTTTTCTCCGTTTGCTGAACTATAATTAACCAAGGTTTCTCTTCCACGATGAGCATAATTTCTTTCAGTTATCATTTCATTTTTTTATGTAATTTTTTTAATTTTTATCACTTCTAGATTTAAGACCATAATATCTTTCACATGATCTAATAAATTGATTGCGTGGAACATTCCTCGTAAAAATAATCCAGCCAAAAGAATCAAGTTCTACTCTAGTACCTGTCTCAAATTCAATTGGAAGTTCATCTATTGTAATAGGTGTTTTTCTTTCTCTAGGATAATTTGTTGACCCGTAAAATTTACTTCCATCATATAAAATATGTGTCATTTGATTATCTTACCTTGTAACTTTATTTATTTCTTAATTTAGATAGTTAATTTATTGAATCTTTATACAATTCTCTTAGTCGTTCAACAAGGTTATTATTGTAATTTCCGTCTCTATAATCTCTTTCCAACTTTCTCATTTTTCTTATGTTTTCTTCTCTTTCATTTCTACTTATTGGATTAGTGTTCTCGTATTTTATAGGGTATCTTTCGTGCATGTTTTTTTACTTTCTTGCAATTTATTTCTTAAATGATATTTTGTAATTTTATCTTCTTAATATCCCCTTATTAACCTTGTCAATAATAATGCTCTTAAATCAAAAATATTTCCATGACTATCAATAATTTCACCAGCTCTAACCTCAACTAATCTTTCTTCATGCATATAAATTTCATTTCCAAGGTCAGTTTCCCCGATATATTGAGGAATTTCCACAGAGGGTTGGGAGAATCCATAACCTAATCTATGCTCTATATATTTCCACGCATATCTTTTTCCTTTCATTTCTTATTTTACCTACTTTCATTCATTCTTAAATTGATGATAAATTATTCTGACCTGTCTTTCAAGAGCTGATAAATTAACAACATTTCCATGAGAATCTATGACTTCTCCTGGTCCAACTATAACTTTTTCATTACCATGAAGATAAATCTCTAAACCGTCACTTGTTGTTCTCAAGTAAGTTGGTTTATTAATTGAGTATCTCATTGAAGGTATTTCTACTCCTAAACTTTCGAGGTTTCTTAATCTATCTCTTAATTCTATATCATCTATTGTTCTTTGTTCTGTCATTTTCCGTTACCTCCTTACAATTACTTTTTCTCTTCAACTACATAAGCAAGCGTTCTCTGCGGTGTTCCGTCAGCAGCTGAATAAGCTTCGTCTCTTGTTTTCCTATAAGCTTTTCTTCCGAATATTCCATCAACAACTACTCTATCAGCTCCTAATGTAAAAAGCCTTCTTTGAGAATCTGTTAATGGTGTAAAAGTAGTCTCTGCATTGAAGGTTCTTTCTCTTCCTTCTTCAACTGTAACCTCTAAACTTCTTGGATAACCAATTGATACATTTAGGATATTAGAATATTCTGCCTTTCTTGGTAATGGATAAATCTTCTCTACCTTATAATTCCAATTTGGATATTTTTCTGTCATTCTCTTATTTTACCTCCTTACATTAATTATTTTATTATTTATCTTCTTTATATTATTTATTTTAAACATTTTTAATAATTTATATGCTTTGGTTAGCTCTTTCATATTTTAGCGCTCTAAGCTTTTGATTATCAGTGTAATCATCGCTAACTTTAACATATTCAACTCTTCCAAGGATTCCATTAATTGTAACTCTTTCATCCCCTAACATAAAGAGTTCTTTATCTGCATCTGTCATATAAGAACCATTTGGTTTAAAAGTTTCTATTTTCCAACTTTTTGAAGTATCAACCATAACCTCGATATTTCTTGGATAATCAACATTAAAAGTAATAGGGATTACATTTCTATATCTTCCTTTGATTTTTGTTTGTTGTTTCATTTTTTATCTTTATTATAGCAAACGCGTTTAATGTTCGCAATGAATTTATGCGTTTGTCTATTTAGGAAACGTCAAAAAATTACGAAAATTTTTTGCGTTCACTATAATTTTATTTCACTGCAGCATCAAATAAAAATGATAAAGCACTTGCAAAAAAAGGCGTGTTAAGCCAAATGGCTATTTCTTCTTCTGGAAGATTTGAGTTTGCTATAATGAAAACAACTTGTTCATTATCTATAATGAAAAATCGTGAATCTATAGTAATAGGTTGTACTTTTATTTTGAATTTTTTGTTAATTTTTTCTATTTCTTTTTCATCTCCAGATAAGGCTATTTTCATTTTTATCTTTGATTTCTTCAGTTTTTCAAATATCAAAGAAAAAAATCGAGCTTTTGACATTACTTCTTGGGCAGAACTGCAGATAGTAACTTCTTTTCCAGCATTTTCTAATAATTCTTTAATATGATTGTAAATGATGGATTTTCCTCTTAATGATGCAGATATATCTTCCCGCTTAATTGGTTTTATTCCTGTAACATACAAATGTTCTAATTCTTGGTATTCATCTGTTTCTTTTAACTTTGATATGCTTGACACTTTTTCGTTTGCTTCATTTATTGTTTTTGATTTTAATTTTTCTATGACTATGTTAGGTTTAACAGCGATATATTTGACTGGTTTTCCGAGTTTCATTATCGCAAATCCTCTTTTTTCAAGACTTTCTAAAACATCGTATGTTCTTGACCTCGGAACCCCTGACATTTCTGCAACTTCTCCAGCACTTGCTATTCCTTTTGCTAACAATGCAAGCCATACCTTTGTTTCGTATATATTCAGATCAAAATAATCTTTTACTTGCTTTATAAGTTCTGTTTTCATTATCATTTTTTAATTCTTTTGATTGAATGTCATTTTATAGTAGTTATATTTAGAACTATAGGTTTATAAATCTTTTGATTGTGTCATTACTAGATAATTATTACAATACAAAGTTTTTTAAATATAATTCTATAGCATTATACATGAGAATCATTAATAGCGAATTAACTTATAATCAAGCCGTATTAGAATCTTTAATTGAACTTACTAAAAATACTCCTACTAAATATTTTGATCCTACAATAGTTTTAAGTGAGGTTTATAGAAGAGGTTATATCCTTGAGATTGAGGTAATATTAAAGGCGGGTATAAAAAAATCGCTGGATTATTTAGCTGACGAAGGTTTGGTCCTCAGAAAAGAGATGACAAAAAAAAGTAGAGGTTTACAAGAAGGAACATTTGTATATAGAGCTGATCTTTCTAAATGGAGAAAACTTAGTGAATATCTTTCAAAAGGAGATAAAAATGAATCTTGCAACAATCATTGATTATACAATGTTCTTTTTTCTAGGAGCTTTATGTGCTTTACTTCTTAGCTTTCTTAGCTTTTATAGTATATCTGGATTAGAAATACCTTTTATAGCTAATCTCTCGCCTGTAAATGATACTCCGGCTCCAAGTGATTTTATTTCTGAAAATAATATAAAAGTTTATAGTGATAAAATAGTTATTGAAGTAGAAAATGCCAGCTTATCGAAATATGCTCCAACAGGAAGCATGAAACCTTTATTTGATCATTCGAGCAATGGAATAAGAATTAAACCAGTTTCTGAAGATGACATAAACATAGGAGATATAATAACTTTTAAAGAAGGAAACTTGCTTATTATCCACAGAGTTATTGAGAAAGGTATTGATAATAATGGAGTTTATTTTATAACCAAAGGAGATAATAATTTTGTTAGTGATGGAAAGATACGATTTAAAGACATTGAATATAAAACTATTGGGATAATTTATTGAGGATGGATGAAGAAAAAAGAAAAAATTTAGAAGGAAAATTAAAAGCAATTCAAGATTTGAAGAGTGAGCACTATATTGGAACGCAGGCTTCTTGGAAATATCTTAATAGGGTTA
>JAGVWY010000020.1:14405-15624 GCA_018304055.1 Candidatus Pacearchaeota archaeon | reverse complement strand
ATTGAAAGTTTCTAAGAAGTAGAATATTAAAGCGTAACTACAGACGACTTACGACAAACTACAAACCGCTAACCGAGACACTATGTGTCGAGGTTAGGTATTAAGTAATTTATCATAAATAGGAAGATGTTCTAATGTTGTTTCATTTTTATTAAAAACATGAATAATCCTTTTTATAGCACAAACCCTTCCCTGTTTATCATAAGAAAATTCATTTCCAATTACATGAATATTTTCATAAAATACCTTTTTTTGTTTTAAAAATTCTTGAATTAAATCCTCTAAACTAGCAGACAATATAACTAAAGGAATTTTGCATTTATGTAATAATTGTAAAAAATCTTCAACACCTTTCCTGAAATCAGGAATTCCAGTTTTTATCATTTCCTTAACACATGATTCAATTGTTTGTTTATCTAATCCAGATTCAATAAGAAGCTCTTTATGTTTTCTCCACCATTTATACATTTTTTCTTTTTTCTCTTCTATAGAAATACTGGAATCAATCTCAATTGGATGATAAAAATCAAAAAGTTCATGCGCTTTTCGAGCATATTCCAGCGATAAATAATTGCCATTTCGTAAACGAGAAATTAAACTACTTGCTTTTTCTCCATGATAAAATGCTTTAGTTAATGTTTTATCAAAATCAGAGAGAACATGAACTTTTTCTATCCCATCTTTTTTAAATTGTCTTTTCTTCTTTTCATATTCTTGTATATTTTGAATAATAACATTTATCACTTTTTCTTTTCAGCTTTCTTTTCTGATTTTTTACTTCCTTTTTCACTTGCATTTATTTCTTTAGATTTATCCTCTTCATTTTTTTCGCTTTCAAATCGGATAATTGGTTTGCCGCCTAGTTTAACAACTTTTTCATTCGCCTCTTTAATAAAATTAATCATCTGATTTTTTTCCAATAACAATGCTTTGGTAATTTCATCATATTTGTGAAGTTTTATCGCTAATTCGCTTAAAACTGAGTTTAAATCAAAGTTTTTTAAAGCAAGCTCGCTAGGCTTTATAATCTCTATACTCGAAGGTAAAGTATTAAGAACTAAAGTAAAAACCATCATTAAATCATCAACTTCTAATTCTACTTCAGCAAAGGTTGAAAAAAGTTCCTCATCAATTTTTATATTTTTAATTTTCTCTTCATCAACATTGTTCTTTGATGAACTTACTTTCTCTTCATTAACAACGTGAGGTTCATGAACTT
>JAGVWY010000020.1:0-14391 GCA_018304055.1 Candidatus Pacearchaeota archaeon | reverse complement strand
CTTTTCTTTCAATTATTTTAATTCTTGGATTTTCCCCTATTCTATCTATAAGCTGTTCTAAAGTTGTTTTTATGTAGTCCTTTGGCCTTCCTAATATTTCATAGATAAGTATAAGATGTATTTTGTCCATTTTCCTATTATCAATTAATGAATCAAAATAGGTTTTTAAAGTTTAATTATTCTCAAGGATATATTAAAAATAAGGAATTAACAACCAAATAAAAATATAATCTTTTCCTCAATTTTAATGTCAGAAAACTAGTCACATCTTTCTCCATATAATCAAGATTACTAACAGAACACAAAATAGCGCAAAAGCAAAAACAGAGTATTTCCTCATTTTTTCTGTTTTAGATTCATAAACAGGGTTTGTTTTTACATCCCATGGTTTTAATTCATAGTCATACCCCAGTTTTATTGTTTCATTTATTATTGTTTTAGTTTCATTTACTCCAATTGATTTGTTACTTGAATTAATGTTTCCATCATTAGTATTACTTTTTTCATTATAGGGAATAATCTCAATTTTTTCTCTATGTTCAAAACCATTTCTTAACTTAAAAACTATTTCTGCTTCTCCAGAAAAATTCCTATGCTCTTCTCTAATTCGTATTTTCATCTTTCTATCTAAGGTATCTAAAAAATCATTAGCATAAAACATACCAGATTTCCATTCTTCATAATATCTATCACTAATTATTTTTCCATTGTCAATATATACTTTAACATCTTTATTATCTGAAATTTTATTAATTTTTATAGAAATCTCAAATTCTTCTCCATTAACTATTTCATTTTCATCCCACTTCAAATCAATATCTAACGCTTCTTTTCGGGAACCTCTTTCTTCCATTTCTTCTTTTTTGGTTTCAATCTCCAAAGAATTGTTAAAAATAAATTCCTCAACATTATTCTTTATTCGTATAAAGAACAAAACCTCACCAATATAAGGTTCAGAAATCATTAACTTAAATGTTTTCTTTTTTTCAGATTCATTCAGAGCATTATACATCCAATAATGGGTTGATTTCCATTCATTTTCCCAAAATCTCTTAGCTATATTTTTGCTTCCATTTCTTATATCAAATTTTGTATCATAAATTCCTTCTGAAAAATTACTCAATTCAATAGTAATCTCAAATTCCTCTCCAACATATACTTTTTCAGGATAATTTATAATAACTTCCTGACTATAAATAAGAGGTACAATTAACATAATAATAAATACTATTTTAAGCATATAAATAAATATATTAAAACTTTTTAAGTGTTAATAAAATGATAAGAAGAGAGGTTTTAATACTCATAGTAATTATTTTTTTTATGGCAAGAGTTAATAGCAGCGAAATTAATCTTTCTAATTTAACTATTGAAGAGAAAGTCGGACAGATGTTTATTGTTAATGCTAATAAAGGAGTTAATGAAAAATTCCTTTCCTTAGGTATTGGAGGCATTTTTCTTAATAACAATAAAATAACAGAAGATTTTAAAAAAATTATAGATGATTATCAGAAAAGAAGCAGGATAAAACTCTTTGTTTCTACAGACCTCGAAGGATACTGGAACCCTTTTTCAGATTATACCTCTAAATCATTTGGAGAAATTAAAACTGCTGAAGAAGCTAAGTTACTAGGAGAAGAACACGCTAAAAAATTAAATGAAGCAGGTTTCAATCTTGACTTTTCTCCTGTTGTCGAATCTAAAAATGAGGTATGGCATGGAAGAAGTTTTCTAGGTACTTTTGAAGAAAGAAAAGAAAAAATAGAAAGTTACCTACAAGCATTACAAACAAACAGCATAATTGCGACAGCCAAACACTATCCTGGAGGGAGTATGGAAAAAAATCCTCATTGGAGATTAGTAAAAGCAAAAATAGATTCTGGAGATTTAAAAAATTTTGAGATAGCAATAAATGCTAAAGTAAAAGCTGTAATGATCGGGCATGCAATAGTTTCAGGAAAAATTAATTCAAAAGGCAAACCATCTAGTGTTTCTCCAGAAGTTATTCGATCATTAAGAAATAAATTTTCAGGGTTAATAATTACCGATGATATTAATATGCTTGGAATTAGACTAAAATACTTATTCAAAAAAGAGAAGATGTGTGTTGATATAGTGAAAGCAGGAAATGACCTAATTCTTGATTCATGGAGAACTAATCCAAAGAAAGTAGAAAAATGTATAAAAGCAATTACAAAATCAATTGATTCAGGAGAAATAAGCGAAGAAAGAATTAATGATAGTGTTAAAAGAATACTTGAAGCAAAAGGCTATAAGGTGATTAATTGATACACAATAATATTCAACAAAAAAACTGACTAAATCTTTTTCCTTTATTTCGCGCAATATCCATGGTAACAACAAAATGTTTTCCAGAATCTTCTAAATCTTTTGGATTAAGAAAAAACCATCCCAACCTATTAAATCTTACAGCAATTACTGGTTTTAGTCCAAAAATATTAGAAAATATCATAAAATTTTCAATTTGTTCTTTAGTAATATATTTGTTTGTTTTTTTTGATGATTTAACTTCAATGCAATATTTTTTATCTCCAGACTTTCCTGCAATAATATCGCAATCTGCATGTTCCATTATCCCAGAGCCAGCAACTCTAACAGCTCTAAAAGAATTATCAATAAACATCTGAAATAATTCTCTTTCAACCTTACTTCCTTTAGCTTTATTTTTCGGCATTTTCTTCGCTCTTTTTATTATATAGCAAATACATTAAATATTCATAAGTTTTTGCATTTGCTATATTCGGGAGAATTAAATAATAATTGCGAAAATTTAATTCTCACGTTATATCTTAATAAAAATATCTATTTAAATATTTCAGAGTCCAGTATTACCAATAATCTTAAAACCTTTATCAAATAAGTGATAGTATGAGAATTAGAAAATATAAATCTTCTGATGCAAAAGAAGTAGCTAAAATTATATATCAAACTTTTAGCAAGTTCAACAAGAATGAGGGAACAAAAAAAGGATTAAAATTCCAGCCAATGATGAAAAAATTATAATTTAATTTCTAATTTTCCTCTTCATACTTAAATAAAAGATTCCTACTAATGCTCCTAGAGTATTAAAGACAATATCCCATAAAGTGTTGAAATAATCTCCAACTCCTGTATTTTCCAAAAATAAAACAGGAATGAATTCAGCGATTTCATTAATAGCTCCTATTCCAATGCTTGCAAAAACCAACAAAACAGAAAAAGCTAACCAACTTGTATCTTCTTTGATATAATGTTTGAAAATATAAAATAAAATGAGAGTTACAAATATATAACAATAAAAATGTGCGAATTGATCATATCTGAAAATATCAGTTCCTGCAATATCAGCAGATACTAATGGATAAATCATAAAGGCATATAATTTAGTTCCATTAATGTAAATACTTCCTCCCATCATATGAATTAATCCCCAAATACTTGCTCCAAGAATGGTTCCGGTTGTCAATCTATATTTCTTGTGAATAAAACTAACTAACGCAATTAGAAAAAATAAGATAGCAACATACCATAAAAATTCATAATTCTTTGCTATAAGATAATAAATTCCAAATCCTATTACATATGCTATTGTAAATAATAATATTAGAATTTGGGGTTTAGTTACTAGCTCTCCTCTATTCACTCTTTTTTCCATATATATGGAAAGAAATGGAGTTTAAAAACTTATTCTGGTAATGCTGGCGGTTGTGGAATTCCTCCTCCTAACCCTCCACCACTTCCACCTAACCAAAAATAAATTCCTATTCCTACAACAACTAAGATTAGGATTATTAAAATCCAAATCCACCATCGAGATTTTTTTGTAGTCTCTAACGGTTCTACTTGTCCTCTCTTATTCTTCAAAATTCCTCTTTTTTTCTTTTTTGGCATTTAGGTTATTAATTTTTAGTTAGGTATTATTTAATACAAGCTCCGTTTGAACAAGGATTTCCATCCGGGCAAGTATAACGATTAGATATAACATGAGTAAAATCACTACCAGCACAAGTATATTCGACTACAGTATCCATATACAAAGTATCGCCTGAACAATAATCAGTAAAATCAGGGTTAGCACCAGAACCGGTTCTCCCTTTAACATAATAATTTAATCCTCCATCAGAATCAGTACATACTGTTTCATTTGTACGAGGCCAACAAACACGGCAATCAAACTCCTGGCATATACAACCCTTATTAATACACTGAGATTGATTATAATTATATGAGGAACAATCTTCCATAATCGGTGGATATCGTTCTAAGAAGTATTGAACAACCGCGTTATTAGTATCTACCTTATTTTGAGAAATATCAATTGATCCATCAGGATTTTTAATGTAGGAATAATCCTGAATAAAAAAAATGTAATCTTGTCTAATCCAAAATAGTTCATAGACAATACTAAATAATCCGTTTGGCAGTCTTACATTACTTTGGTTTAAATATTTTTCATAAGTGTTACGGCCTTTTGAAACATAAACTGGTATAACATGTATTGATCTCTTTTCTCTATCGCTTACATATTCAACTCTGGTTTCATCAACACAAACATCTTCTCCATTTAATTTATCACATTCAATTTCCCCATCTGAAAAAAGTTCTAGGGAATAACTAAATATTCTTTCAGGAAAATCTGATCTTTGAAATTTTGTTATATTACTTCTATTTTCAAATTCAGGTAACAGTGGAAGCGTATCCAACACCGAAGTACCTAAATTACAATCATTTGTTACTTTTACAACCCATCCTAATCCAATAAAATCACTATAAAATTCTTCATCAATGGGAAATTCAACCCACTCTTGATTTTCAGTATCAAATAAATAGGACTTCTCTACGTGGCAGTTTCCTATTATATCCTGCATTTTAAGACTTCCTCCACCCTGACTTGCAGTATTGGAATTAACCATATCGGGAGTAATTGTAACAAAATTATATCCTGCACTTAATTCTCTCATGGACAAAGGCATATAATCTTCTAAAGTATTATATTTAAGAACTCCTGATTTATCGGAATAAACCCACATTGCACTTGTTAAAGCAACATCATCATCAATTTGAGCAGACATATCTAAATTTGGGTAAATTTGAACATATTTTTTCAAATTTGGAGCGTAATACCAAACTGACTTAATATCAGTGGCTTTAATCTGGCTATCGGATGCTATTGCTCTTTCTGGTAAAACTCCTGCAATTATATTCCACCCCTTAATGACATTTATTTCCACATTGTAAGGAGAATCGTTCCCTCCAGTCATAACTCCACCAAGAGCAGAAACAAACATAACAAATCCGACCAAAATCATCAAACACACAAATATAATAATTCTCTTATCCATATTCTAGAAAATATATATATATAAACTTATCTAATCTAATTCGGTTTATTCTAAGTAGTTAATTTTCATAAAAAAGTAAAATTAAAATTCTACCTAAAATTTCTAGAAAGCTTTATATATAATGATACATTTAGTTATACATAAAGTATAACATGGCAACGAAAACAACAATTAAGAAATGGGGCAATTCCTTTGGGGTTATCATTCCTATAAAAGAAATTATTGAAAAAAAATTATCAGAAAATGATATAGTTGAAATAGAAATATTCAAGGAAGCTAATTTTAGTGATCTATTTGGAACTATAAAAACTAAAACCTCTGGACAAGAATTCAAAAATGAAGCTAAAAAAGGATGGAAATGATGGTAAGTTATTTTTTTGATAGTTATGCTTTTTTCGAGATAATTAAAGGAAATCCACATTATTCTAAATTTTCTATTTACGTTTCTCTAATAACAACTAAGATGAATTTAATGGAACTCTACTATTGGTTATTAAGAAGAATTGGAAAAGTTTCAGCAGAAAAATATTATGAAAAATTTTTACCCTATTGTATTGAAATCTCTGACGATGTAATAAAAAAAGCATGTGAATTTAGATTAAAAAACAAAAATAAAGAACTTTCTTATATAGATTGTATAGGTTATATTATTGCGCTAGAGAAAGAAATTAAATTTTTAACTGGAGATGAAGGTTTTAGAGATCTTGATAATGTAGAATTTGTGAAATAGCAAATTTATACTTTCTCTACAATTCTCAAATAACCTTTTTATATTATGATGTTCTATTAATCATCATGGTATTAGCAGATATAATAAAATATGCAGTTTCACAATATAAAAATAATATATTCATAGTAAATCGAGGAATATATAGGAGAAGAGAATATTCTTATAATCAAATTTATGAAAATGCATTGAAGTTATGTCAATTTTATAAAAAAGCCAATATAAATAAAAAAGACAAAGTTATTATTTATTTGCAAAATTCTAGTGATTATGTATCAATTTTATTTTCTTGTGCATTATCAGGAGTTATAGCTGTTCCAATTGATGTTAACTCAAATCCAGAATTTGTATCACTTATCTATAAAAAAGTAGAAGCAAAATTAGTCTTTTGTTCTATTTTTAGAAGGCCTGATAAATGCAATAAATTTTACATTGAAAAAATTGATAATATCTATGATAAGTTTAAAGGAGTAGAACTTATCAATAACATAATCAAAAATGACATATTTGAAATTGTTTATACTTCTGGAACAACTTCAGAACCAAAAGGAGTTGTGCTAACTAATAATAATCTAGAAAAAAATATAGAATCAGTTAAAGAAATTGTTGATTTTCCAATGGAAAAAATTAAACTTCTTTCTATTCTTCCTTTAAGTCATTTATTTGAGCAAAATATTGGTTTATTCGTTCCAATGCTTTTTGGTTCAACAATAATCTATAATTTTTCAAGAAAATCATCTTCAATTTTAGAAAGTCTTAAAGAAGAGGAAGTAGAAGCAATAGTAACTGTTCCTTTATTTTTAAATTCAGTCAAAGAAAAAATTGAAACTAAAATAAAAGAATCTTCATCTATTAAAATTTATTCTTTTATTAATTATCCTTTATGGTTAAGAAAAATTATTTTTTATAAAATAAGAAAAGCTCTTGGTAATATTAAATTTTTTATATCAGGCGGAGCTGCTTTAGATATTGAAACAGAAAAATTCTGGAAAATACTTGGTTATGAGGTCTTTCAAGGTTATGGATTAACAGAAACTTCTCCTGTTTTAACCTGTAATAATTTTAAAAATTATAAAGGAGGAACTGTTGGTAAACCAGTTCCAAGAGTAAAAATTGAGATTATCAATAATGAAATAGTCGCACAAGGAGAAAATGTTTTTTCAGGTTATTATGAAAATGCTGAAGAAACAAAAAAAGTTTTAAGAAATAATTGGTTTTATACTGGTGATATCGGAGAATTAGATAAAGAGGGATTTCTCAAGATAACAGGAAGAAAAAAGAATATGATTCTTTCCTCATCTGGTTTGAATATCTATCCTGAAGATATTGAAAAAGTAATTAATAGTTTTGAGGATATTAAAGACAGTGTTGTTTTAGGGAATGAAAACGGAGAAAAACTAATAGCTATTATACTTGTGAAGGAAAATTCAAAAATAGCTCTTAAAGAATTATTAAAAAATATTAATTCAAAACTATCAAGTTCTCAGTATATCAATTCAATATATATTTGGCCGGAAATAGATTTTCCTAGAACACCAACGAGAAAAATTATAAGAAGAAAAGTTGAAGAACATCTTCCCTATTTAATGAAAGGAAAAGAAATTAAAAAAACATCTGAAGATATTTTAATCAACTTATTGTCTGAAATCTGTGAACTATCAACTTCAAAAATCAAAGAAAATGAACTTTTAAGTCATCTTGGTTTAGATTCTCTGAAAAGAATAGAACTTGCTATAAAAATAGAAGATACTTTTAATATAGATTTTAACGAAGATGATATTAACGAGAAAACTAGAGTTAAAGATTTAAGAGAATTAATTAAAAATGCAACATCTGTAAAAGAAAGTTCTGGAATTAATTTTTTAAATTCACCAAAATTATTTCCAATTAGATTATTATTTCAATCTTTTTCAAACCTTCTTTCTTTGCCATTATATTCTTTAATAGTTAGAGGTAAAGAAAATTTAATTTATGAGCAATGTATTTTTATAGCAAATCATACAAGCATGATGGATACGCAATGTATTTTTAGAGCTCTTCCTGTTACTCAAAGAAAAAAAATATTTACTGCTGGGGCGAAAGATACTTTTTTTACAGGATGGAAAAACATTTCAGGATTTTTTGCACGATTATCTTTTAATGTTTTTGCTTTTTCTAGAGATTCACAAATAAAACAAAGTCTAAAAGATTTTGGAAATATTATTAATAAAGGATATAATATTCTTATTTATCCAGAAGGAACAAGATCAATTACAGGAAAAATGAATCCTTTTAAAAATGGAATTGGACTACTTGCTCTTCATATGGACGTGCCAATTATTCCAATTAAGATTGAAGGATTATATGACGTTCTTCCAAAAGGAAAGATATTTCCTAAATTTCTTAATAAAGTTGAAGTTGTCATTGGAAATCCTATAGAGATAGATAAAACAAAAAGTGTAATTGAGATAACAAAAATGCTTGAGGATGAGATGAGGAAACTTGAATAAATTTTAAATTATGATAAATAAAAAAATTAATAGAGATTATTCAATAGATTATTCATCTTAAAGGTGTCGAATAAACATGAATTTGAGGAGCGTGTCTAAAAAATTAAGAGGCGAGATTATTAATTATAGGCTCTGAAGTATCAAATATTAAAAACTTAGAGATTTTTGAATTATTAACATTATAAATGTAAGGTCACCAAATTTATAGACTTCAAGGTCTGAAAGGAATTATTAGACACGCTCGAATTTGAGGTAGATTTATAAAGTATATTTTACAATAATTATTATGAAAAAAATAGTATTGACATTATTTTTAATTTTGGTAATCACTGGATTTCTTGGAGTCGTTTATGCTGAATGTATTGACAGTGATAGGGGTATGGATTATTTTATTAAAGGAAAAGTAACTCTGAATAATCAGAATTTTAATGATGCTTGTGTTTACAAATTAGAAGAGACAAATGCACAAAATTATGTTATAGTTGATAATATTTTATATAATAATTTAGCAAGCTGTTATGGAGATAATTGTTATGTTGCTGAGGCAGCTTGTTCTGGAGAGGAAAAAAAGTGGGGTATCCTTAAATGTGCAAATGGGTGCAAAGATGGAGCTTGTTTAAATGAGACAGTTACAACTCCAAATCCTGTTTGTAGTGATACTGATGGTCTGAATTATTTTTTGAAAGGCAGTGTTAAGGATGCTACTGGAGAAAGATTTGATTATTGCAAAAATGGAGATGATGAAGAATATGTGACAGAATATTTTTGTTCTAATAATGAAATTATGAATAAACCTTACTTATGTGTTAATGGATGTAGTGATGGAGCATGTAACCCTGTAACAACTAATCAATGCATTGATTCGGATGGAGGAATAAATTATTATCTAAATGGAACTGTTCGTTATGGGAAATATGATTATACGGATTGGTGTGTTATAAGCGATTCTGTTGTTAATCAAGGACAATCAAATGAATATACTTTAAAGAGAGGAGATTTAATAGAATTTGCTTGTAATGGTGAAGATGGACAGCCAAGATGCACAGACACTTCTTGTAAATTTATTCAATATCATTGTGAGAATGGATGTTCAAATGGAGCTTGTTTAAAAGAAGGGTGTGAAAAAATTTGTAAGAACATTGGAACAAAATCAGAAGGATGGTATAATTTATGCACAGGAGAATTGTTAGAATGGGCATTATGTGGTGGTAGCTTATGTTCTGATTCTGATAGTGGACTAAACTATTATGAAATGGGAACTACTAAATGGAAAGTAGAAGATGGTAGCACAAACAGTGAAAATGATTATTGTATAGATAAAAATACTTTATCTGAAGGCGTTTGTGAAAAAACTGATGAAAATGGAAAGAGTTATAGAAGAGAACCTTTTAATTGTCCTAATGGTTGCAAAGATGGCGCATGTATTAAAGGAGAACCAATCTCTGAAAAGATAACATGCAAATTTGAAGACACAAAAAAAGAACAACAGTGTTATTTAGCAGGACAGTGGGGAGCAGAAGATGAAGGAACAAAATTTTGTAAGGCTGATGCAGGTTTTGCTTCATGTGTTATTAAATATTCTGGATATAAAGGAGAACAAATTACATGGAAATCAACTTGCGGTCAATATCAATATACAACCCAAGATGGAAATGATGAGGTAATATATTTCAAATGTGGTGAGGGAGAGACAACAACCATTCAAATACAAAATAAGGGATTTAAATTTGCAAATTGGCAATGTCAGAATGGAGAAGAACAAAAATCAGAAGATAAGACCTCTTGTAAATCATCTGAAACATGGCAGAAATATGCAAAAGATTTTTGCGAAGGTAAATGTACTAAAGGAGAAGGTAAGAGTGGATGCGTTAGTTCATTTTCAGTTTGGAATGAATGTTATACCGATGAAATTTCTTATACAAAAGAAGAAATTGCTACAAAACCTAAAGAGCCTGTTTTAGATTCTGAAAGTTTAGTAGTTTGCAAAGATTCTTGCCCTTTAGATAAAAAATGTTATCCTTTTGGTTATAGGAAAGATGGAAGTTTCTGTAGTGATGATGGAAGATTTACTATACAATTAAAAGCAGAGAGTTCTTGTGAAAATAATTTTGAATGTGATAGTAATATTTGCATTAATGATAAATGTGTGAGTGGTAGTTTATGGGCTAAATTCTTAAGATGGTTCAAAAGATTATTTGGTGGAGAATAATTTTTATCAGTAATCTTCGAATCAATTAGTAACAGAAACTTTTTCAGCTTCTTCTTCAAATCCTAAATCTTGTTTAGTTAAAAACCAGGCAAACTTCAAGAAATTTTTTGCAATAGGATTATCTATATTTAATTTATACACGTTAAGAACTCACAGCCTGTAAAGTCTGGAGCGTATTGAGTTCTTAATCATGATCCAAAATACCTTTTCGAACTATACGTAAAAACATATAGCGTATGAAAAGAGTATTTTAGACATGTCAGATTTCCCAACTCTTCTTGTCTTTACAATTATTCCTTTTTCCAAAAACTCGTCAAAAAAAACTAACAAAGAATTATAACTAATATTTGATTCTCTTGCCATATCAGTCATGTCAAGAACCATATACTAAAGTATATAGTGTGTTATGGTTCTTGAGCACCTCAAAAATTGTTTTTTCTTTCTCCAAGTTAAAACAAGAAGTTTACGAAAAAAACAATTTTTAATGTATTAAAATCAAAAAAATGATTTCCAATTAAAAAATTTAAAAATCTTAATTTTGGAGTATCTCCAAAATATTCTAAAAATGCTGATTTATTTTTTTCTTTCATGTTAAATATAAGAAAGAGTATATTTTAAATAATACTAAGTATAAAAAAGAAATAATTGAATTTATTGAAAATAATATGCCTGAAGTTAAGGGTTGGATAAAATAAATAACAAAACTAGAAAATGATAAAAACCGGAGTTGATATTGTCTACAATAGAAGATTTGAAAAATTATTTACAAACGAAGCATTTCTAAAAAAAGTTTTTCATATATCAGAATTAAAAAATAAGAAAAAGCTGGTAGGAATTTTTGCTTTGAAAGAAGCTGTGATAAAAGCTCTAGGAAAAAAAGTTAATTGGAAGGACATTGAAATAAAAGTTAGAGAAGGAAAAAAACCTGAAATTATTTTATCTAATTCAATAAAACCTAATTATTTTAAGGATATAGATGGAAGTATAAGCCATGATGGAGATTATACTATTGCTTTTGTTGTTTTGGAGGTTGAATGAGTTATTCCCAAATATTTTTTTTTGATATTTAATTTTTCTAAATTATTAATGTTGGATTATTCTGGAAAGAGATAATTCTAATACTAATTGCCAATGAAAAGATTTATAAATAAGTGCTCATTAGTAATGAGTATGATAGATATCAAAAATCTGAGAATTATTGTTCTGAAACAAAAAGAAGAAATAAAAAAATTAGACGGAACTATTAGAAGAGATGTTTTAGATGAAATATTAAATTGGTTTAATGATAATAGGGTAATAATTCTAACTGGAATTAGGAGATGTGGAAAATCAACAATATTAAGGCAGATAATGAAGAATAAAGATAATTATTGCTATGTTAATTTTGAAGATGAAAGATTCTTAGATTTTAAAGCTCAAGAATTTGAAAAATTAAATGAGATTTTAATTGAAATTTACAATAATCCGAAAATTTATATCTTTGATGAAATTCAGAATATAGAGAAGTTTGAGACTTTTGTTAGAAGGCTTCAGGATGAAGGAAAGAAAATTATTATTACCGGAAGCAACGCCTCTTTATTGAGTAAAGAGTTTGGAACAAGGCTTACAGGAAGATACAAACCATTTGAAATATTTCCTTTCTCTTTTTCTGAATTTCTTAAATTTAAAGGAATTGAAGTTGAAAAAGACTGGAGCTACAAAATACGAAAGAGAGTTGAGATTAAAAAAGCTTTTAATGAATATCTTGAATCTGGAGGGTTTCCAGAATATCTTAAAACAGAAGATAAAGAGTATATAAAAGATGTTTTTGAGAATATACTCTATAAAGATGTTATAGCGAGATATGCAATCAAAAAACAAAGAGTAATAAAAGAATTGATAAGCATTTTAGCAACGAATATTTCTTCTACGTTTACATACAATTCAATAAAGACAACTCTTAATTTAGGAAACTCGATAACAGTTAAAGAGTATATATCTTATTTAGCAAATTCTTATTTCTTTTTTGAACTGTCTAAGTTTGATTTTTCTTTAAGAAAATCTTTAAATTCTCCGAAAAAGATATATATAATAGATACTGCATTCAATAAAATAACAGGGTTTAACTTCTCGCCAAATACAGGAAAAAATCTTGAGAACGTTGTTTACATAGAGTTGAAAAGAAGAAAAAATGAAGTTTATTATTTTACTGAAAAAAATGAATGTGACTTTATAATAAAAGATGGAGCGAAGATTAGAAAAGCAATTCAAGTATGCTATGAATTAAACAAAGAGAACAGGGACCGAGAGGTTAAGGGTTTATTAGAAGCATTAGAAAAATTTAATTTAAAAGAAGGCTTTATTATAACCAATGAGCAAGAAGAAGAGTTTAAGCAAGAGAAAAAGAAAATAAAAGTTGTTCCAATCTGGAAATGGCTTTTAGAAAAAATTGAATAATAATTCAAAAATCATCAAAATTTTACTCCGGTAATGCAGGTGGCTGCGGAATTCCTCCTCCTAATCCTCCACCACTTCCACTTAACCAAAAATAAATCCCTACTCCTATAGCAATCAGGATTAAGATTATTAAAATCCAAATCCATACACTCATCGCTTTTTTATTTCCTCTTTTTTGTTTTATCATTTTGATTAATTATTTACTTAATACAAGCTCCATCTTTACATCCATTAGGACAATGATATTTTATAAATCTACATGCACTTTCTGTGCATCTCTTATCATCATCTGGACCATAACAAGCATATTCAAGTAAGTCACCTTCAACAAGAGTATATTCTTGAGGAGTTCCAGCATTAACAGTGCCAGCCTGACCACAACTATCTATGTAATCATATTTACCATAATAAACAGCACCAGCAGTATAATAATCTAGTCCGTCATCTGTTTCAGTGCATTTATATGACAAATCTTGATTCCCATTACTATCTGTGCCAGGTAACGCTGGAGGAAATGTTGATGTTCCACCATTAGAGCTATCCGACGAACCCAGTATACATTTATCACTTACTTTAATAATTATAGCTATTCCTGCAGCTTCTTGTGAATTTATTCTATCATATAATCCAACATCGTCCCATCTTTGTCTATCTCCTTCATTTTCCCAACCATATGCTTTAACAATATTACAAGTTCCTTTATTTTCCCATAAACTTTTTCCCATCATTTCTGGAGTCAAAACAATAAAGTTATACCCCCCTAATAATTTTCTTTTGTTCATATAATCATAATTACTAACAAACAAATTATACTTTAATGTTCCAGCTTTCTTAGAGTAAACCCATGCACCAGAAGTCATAACATAATTGTCATAATCTGTCTCGACAATTGGTCCGTCTGTTTCTTCTGCACTTTGAACATCCATATCGGGGTATATTTGGAAATATTTATTTTGATTAGTAGAATAATACCACATGTAAGAAATATCTTGTTTTTGAATCTCGCTATCAGGTAAAATTGCTTCATCCATATAGAATATTGGTGGAAGAAGATTCCAACCTTCTTGAACAGGCATAGTTACTTCGTAACCTACAATATCTGGCCTTGTTGGCCATGTGTTTGGAATCATATAAGCACTTACTAATATTGAAAATCCAACTAATAAAACTAATGCAATCGGAAGTATT
>JAGVWY010000014.1 GCA_018304055.1 Candidatus Pacearchaeota archaeon | reverse complement strand
TTTCTAAAATATCTGTACCAACATAGCCTGCTAATGCTGATGCTCTATGGTCTCCTCTAAATCCATATCCTAATCCTGCTCCTATAATAGCTGCGATAACAACTGTTATTATTAAATAAATAAAATCTATTTTTTCACCTTTGCCAAGAGATTTCAGCATGCCAACCATGCCTCTTACTAAACCACCTAATGCTCCAACAAGAATAAAAACTAATTCTACCATCATCTCTTTTTTAAAAATAAAACAAGAACATATTTAAAGGTATTGTAAATCATATGATATTAAACAGACAGGTTTGTTCTAGAATGTTACATCAAACTCTTTGAACATGGTAAGTAGCAACTATTATAAAAGAATTTCTCGGAAAATATATATCTAAAACATATACTTCTTGTTTATCGCTATTTTCTTTCATTTCTACTCTTAAATTAGACGTATGTGCTATTCTTTCTGCGCATTCTTTAACAAATTCGTGTTTTTTATTCGGATATACAAAGCTTAAAAGCCATTTATCATTAATTTCTTGCGGACCTATGACATTAAAATACCCCCCCATAAGAATTTCATGATTAAATATCCTTAATTTTCCATTTCTTAAATTCATATACGCTTCAATAGGAGTTTTTTTATATTCTTGTTGTTGGAGCATTAATTCTAAACCCATATCTCTGGGATATAATTCTAATTTAAATAATATCTTGTAATAGAAAATAATTAATAACTTATAGCAGTTACTCTTTGATCTTTTCTTTCTAATCAATCTTCCCTTTTTTAAATGGTTTGATTAAGGTATTTATTTTTGATTTAAAATAAGGAGAATATCTCATCTTATAGATTTTTTCTTTCTTTTCTCGAGAATCGTAGATGCCAATCCTATAAATTTTCCCTTTTTCTAACTTGGCCATTTTCAGTATGTTTTTAGGATAATATCTTTCTCTTCCAATGAGGTCAAATATTTGTTCAGAATCATCTATGTTAAGATGATATGCTCCAATTTTTAAATTGTCATAATCCTCAATTATTAAGAGGATAAATACTACTATTGTAGATAATATAATAAATATGGAGTTAGAAAGAATATCGCCTCTATTAACAAACAATAAAAATATGAGAATTATTCCAAGAAGATAATTTGATAATTTTAAAGACCAGATTAATTTTTTTCCAGTAAGGCTTTCAAGTTTTTCCCTAGTTGGCTCTAATTCACCTAAAACATACAAAAAAGAATCAAATATTGAGCTTTGATGAGCATTTTTTATTTCAACTTTATCAAGCCCATTAAATAAATCATAAATAACTTCTCTTCCAACTTCATAGTTAGTGTATTCTCTTAATGTTCTAATTGTATATTCATCTATTTTGTCTTTGACAAAGTTATGAAATTTCTCGCCAAGATGTTTTGAATAAAGAAATAGACTAACTAATCTTCCGGTTTCCATTGACAAAACTTCTCTTAGCAAAGCTGTTCTTGACAACAAAATAGAAAAAGATATGGTTATTAAAAAACCAAAAAGAAAAGAAACAGCTGATATCATGATATCAACTATGTCAATATCAAAATTTAATGAGTAACGATTTACATCAATAAATATTATGTGAATTAAATAAAAAACTAATAATGCGACAATAGTCCAATAATAAAGATAAATATTCAACCCCTTTTTTATTTCGCCTTCATCCATGTTCTTAGTAATTACATTGTATATTTAAATATTGTTTTGTTTGAGCTGTTAAGTTAGAATCACCCAAATCAGTGTAGGAGTTTTCTATCCAAGAGCGTTTAGAAAACTCTTTTATTCTAATAAGATTGGCGATTTAGCAGTAGAACATAAAATAAAAAACTATCAATCAACAAGATTTATAACTCAACAATTCCTATTAATTAAATGCATACGCTACCACAAGAAATAGAGGTTTGGTATATTATCCCTGTAATAAGAAGAGAAATGGCTATGTGTTTTTCTAGAGAACATAAAATTAGTTATGATAATATCGCTTCTATGATGGGCTTATCTAAAGCAGCAATTTCCCAGTATATAGCAGGTAAAAGAGTTGAAAGAATTAAGATGCATCCTAAAGCTTTAGAAGAAGTAAAAATATCTTGTAATAAAATTGTTAAAAATAAAAGCACAGTGATAAGAGAAATTTCAAGAGTTTTAGAAATAATAAAAAAGAAAAAACTGCATTGTGAATTATGCGGAGAGATGATAGATGGTGAGTTACATGATTGTAAAGAAATTAAAATACCTGAAGCGGTAATTTGAGATAAAAATGGTCAAAGAAAAAATAGTTGATGGTATAAATTATATTAAATGTTCAATATGCGGATTTTTTACAAAGAAGAACAATTAGCGCAGAAATGTGAAGATTTTTGCAAAGCTCATAAAAGTTGCAGTCTAGAAATAACTAGATATGCAGTAAAAGTTAAGTGAGAGGTTTTGCCCTAAGTTTTCTCGAATGCTTTTTCATATGTTTTTTTTCATGGTGTAGAATTATACACTCATCACAATAACATTCATTGCACTTTTTGCAACATTTTGTTGCCCCATTATTTAAGCATCCATCGCAGAGTTTTATCTTTTCCATGTTGCACCTCCGAGTTTAATAATGTATTTTTCTTTTTATATTTTCAGTAAACTCAGTTAAGGAAAAAGTTAACTAAGTTCACTAAAGACTTATAAAGTAGATAGGATTGAAATCAAAATGACAAAACCTTACAAAATTGAGAATGAAAGAAAACCCGAACATGATGTAAATGAAATCTTTATTAAAAGATGGAGCCCTAGATCTATTGATAAAAAGAATTTTACCCATGAAGAACTAATGTCTTTATTTGAAGCAGCCCGTTGGGCGCCAAGTTCATTTAATATTCAACCCTGGAGATTTTTGTATTCAATGAATGGGGACGAAAATTGGGCTACTTTTTTTGGCTTATTGGCGGAATTTAATCAGATATGGACAAAAGACGCTGGAGCATTAGTGGTTGTTCTTTCTAAAAAAACAAACAATGAAGGCAAACCAAACGCATTACATAGTTTTGATACTGGCTCAGCATGGATGTCTTTAGCTTTGCAGGCAAGAATGAAAAACCTGATAGCACACGGAATGGCTGGTTTTGATTATGAAAAAGCGAAAGATATTCTAAACGTTCCAGATGATTACAATGTTGAAGCAATGCTTGCCGTTGGAACTCAAGGAGAAGTTGAAAATCTACATGAAAGAATGCAAAAATCTGAAAAGCCAAATGAAAGAAAGTATGTTAAAGAATTTACTTTTAAAGGCAAGTTTCCTAAAATAGAGTAGAAATTATAGAGAATTCGGATAATTTTATTATTAATTTGTTCCGAATTCTCTAATAGGACTATTCGCTTGATTGTGTAACACTTTTGCGAATTGTCCATAAGTTTATTTCCAAACACATTCTTGATAAAACTTATCGAGATTATTTCTACATTCTTCCATCTCACTCGCGGTTCCAGGATGCCAAAATTCAAAATCAACAAGATAAAGTTTTTGCACTGAAATATCAAACAAGGCATTTTGAGGCAAACAGGATTCATAGCCCTGATAAGAATCAAACGGAAAAATTCCAAAACTTAAAACTTTCGTTATTTCTCTCCTGTATTGATGTAAAACGTATTCCTTTTGTTCTGCACTCAACTCATTTACAGTCGCCCCGTTAATTCTCTGCATAAGAATAAACCAATTGCTTAAACCGTTATCTTCTAAAAAATTATCTATTCCTTCAACTTTTATTAATTGATACATCTCTGGAACTTGAACTCCTCTTTCAAACAAAAAATTACCGATGTGAAAATCATTATGGGCTGCGATATCTCCCCAACATCTTTTTCCGACAGTTTTTTCGTCCACTAAATAAATTCTTGGACCCTTTCCAGTTCGTCTTTCTCTTACCGCTTCTTCCAGCTTTATAATCAAATCAAACTCCATAATATTCAATTCCTTTTTCTAGGGCTTTTCGCAAGGCTTTATATCCGAACTTTTCTTTATTTGCTGATGCACCAATAATTGTTATTGATTCAATATTCATTTTCTCCTCTGTAGGTTACCCAATGATTTGGAGTTTCATATACTTTAATTTCCGCAAGTCGTTGTAATTTATCTTTGAGTTTATTCCATGTCCAGATTGCAATATTCTCTGCAGAAGGAATTTTTAGGTGATCGTTAAGATTACTATGGTCCAGAACATCTAATATTTCGGTCTGCACAACCTTCTTTAACTCATTTAAGTTTGTGGCCATTCCGTCTTTAACTGAACCTTCCACAGTTATATCTATTCTGTATCTGTGCCCATGAATTTGTGTTTCCTTCTCTCCAAATCCTTTCGTTAGGTTATGGGCTGCATCGAACTCAAATTTTCTTGTAAATTGCATTTATTTTGTAAAATTATTTTAATAGATCATGAGGGGTGAAACTTGAATCTATAACTTCTTCTCTTGCTTTCGCATGATTAAAAAAATCATTGGGATTTGATGGAAGATATGTTCTTACAATCCCTTTGCCTGGATAGTATCCAATTCGCACATCTCTTGTAGGTGTTTTGTCTAATAGTAAATCAATAGCAACATCCACAACAGAGCCCAATTTAACAGGGTTTTGAACTTGGTTAGATCTAATAGCATTCATCATTTTTTCTGTAGCAACAGTGTTTGGATATAATCTATAAATCCTAACATTTTCTATGCCTTCTCTTTGTAACTCTTTCTCGAGATGGAATAGTCCTGCAACAAGCCCCATCTTAGCAGGACCATAGCCAAGACCAGAATCCATAACTTGAAGCGCGGCTTGAGAAGCAACTGTCAAGATTCTTAATGTGTTTTCTTTTTCATTTATAAATTTATTAACTAAAAAATGCGTTAATTCGTAAGGCGCCCTCATATCAAATTCTATTAGTTTCCAAATATCTGCAAAGGGAGTATCGAGAGATTGTCCTTTCCATACGCCTGCATTATTAACAAATATATCAAGACGGCCATTATCCTTATAAACATCTTCAACAATTTTTTTCATTGCCTCTATGTTTGTAACGTCTACGGATTTAATATCTGCTTTTCCACCTTGTTGTGTAATTTTTTCTTTTGCTTTTTCTAGTTTCTCTTGCGTTCTAGCAATCAAATAAACAAGAGTTCCATTTGAAGCCAAAGCTGATGCTATTCCATAACCAATGCCTTCACTTCCTCCTGTTATAATTGCAACTTTATTTTCCAACATTTTAGCTATTCCTCATTGACTCATAGAATTTTAATTCCATTTCTGACTGTGTAAGAAACACTCCATTTGCAGCACTTGTTGTTGTCACTACGTCTTTTTGTTTAACCCCTCTTATTTGCATGCAGTAATGTTCGCCTCGCACCATGCATATTGCTCCTTTAGTGTGCATATATTTTTTCATTAGTTCAACAATTTCTTGTGTAAATGTTTCTTGCAATACAGGTCTTTTTGCCAGTAGTTCAATTATTCTTACCAGTTTGCTTAAACCGACGCCACAGCCATCTGGTATGTAACCAACCGAAACCTCATATCTTACTGGAAGAAAATGATGCGGACACATAGAGAAAACAATTATATTTTTTTCGAAAACCATTCCTTTATAATCTGTAGGAAAACATGTTTTGAATATTTTTTCTACATCTTCCTTTGTATGACCCAAACCTGTAAAAATTTCTTTGTAAGCCCTAGCCACTCTTGAAGGCGTTTCTTTAAAGTTGGGATCATTGAGATCTAAATTCAAGCCTTTATCTAAGATTTCCCTAAAATTTTCTTCAATTACTCTTTCATTAATTTCATTATTTTTTTTCGTTTCCATTTTTATACCATATATTTAATGTCAGAACCTGCAGTAGGATAAGCAAATATTATATCTTTAAGTTTATCTGCAGTGATTTTTGTTTTCATAGCCATAGCAAATATATTAATCACCTCATCTACATTATTTCCAAGCAAATGGGCACCAAGAATTTGGTTAGTTTTTTTATCGATTATAACTTTAAAACCTGAATATTTCAATCCTATTCTTTTAGAAGTATACCATGGTGAAGTATCTTCATAATTTATCTTATAATTCAATTTTTGTTTTTCAGCATCTTCTTCCAAAATACCAACCGAAGCTAAAGGCGGAACACTAAAAACAACACTAGGTATAGCACTATAATCTGGCTTTGTTTTATTACCTTCTAAAATATTTTGTGCAACAATTTTTCCTTCCATTCCGGCAACAGGAGTTAGAGGTATTCCTCCAGCGTTTGCATCCCCAGCAACATACACAGCAGGATTAGAAACGCTTTGCAAATATTCATTAACAACAATACCCTTTTTATCAAAGTCTATTCCAGCCTTATTTAAATTCAAATCATGTATTTTAGGAGTCCTTCCTGCTCCATGAACCACCATATCGGATTCAAATTTATGTTCGCTATCATTTCCAGCATACACAATTAATTTCTTATCTTTTTTCTCAACAGAATTCACAGGCATATTTATTTGAATCTCGATGCCAGCACTTTTATAAGCGTTTATTAAGATATTAACTAAATCGGGATCAAATCTCTTCAGCACTTTGTCGCTTCTGTGAAGGATTCTTACTTTTGCCCCAGATTTAGCAGCCACATGAGCCAATTCAAAAGAAATGTAACCTCCGCCAATAAATATGATGTTCTCTGGCATATTATCCATATCTAAAAAATCGTCGCTAATAGAAATATATTCCTCTCCTTGAACATTTAATTTTATTGGTGAAGCTCCTGTTGCTATCAAAATATATCTCCCTTCAAGAATACTGTTTCCAACTTGTATAATATTTTTATCTACAAAAAATGCTTTTCCATGGTAAGTATCTATTCCTGAATTCTGAAAACCTTGCTCGCGCATTTTTGGACGCGGTTCAATAAAACTCTTCTTGAATTCCATTAAATCACTCCATTTTATCTCGGGTTCTTTAGCAATGCCCTTATCTTTCATATCAATACTTCTATCTATTATCTCTGCAACGCCCACAAATATTTTTTTCGGGTCACACCCTCGTAAAGCACAAGTCCCTCCAAAAGGCAAAGAATCTATAATGGCAACACTCCACCCAGCTCTCCTACATTTTCCCGCAACAGTAGCTCCAGCTGAGCCAGTTCCAATAACTATCAAATCATACTTCATTTGTTTTTTCAATTTTTTTTAATCTACTTTGCATCCTTTCATTTTTATTATAATTTTCACAATTTGGTTTGCATCTCCTCTAATCTCTCTGTCGTTCTCAACGAATAACAATTCATCGCAACTTAAATCGTCGAGGACTTTTTCTTCCCAGTATTTTGTTTCATAGTTATTTTTATTATTCGTTCTCTCCAAATTTTTATATCTCATATCTGCGTAATAAGAATTTAGTTTTTATACTTTTAGTAAACTAAGTAAACTGGTCAACTGTGTTTACTAAAATTCATCCCGACAGAAACATAAAGAAATTAGCAAGCAACCACTTTATTTTTAGTTATATATTCATAAGCTGAGTGTGCAGCTATGCAACCTTCTGCTACTCCAGTTATAAGTTGTTTAAAAGGTGTATCTGCAACATCTCCTGCTGCAAAAATTCCTGGGATATTTGTTAGGGCAGTTTTATCCGTTATTATCTCTTCTTTATCGTTTGTTTTAACCCCTAAAGTTTTTGCTAAATCCGAAAGAACAATATGTCCTATTGCAATAAATAATCCAGCTAATTTTAGTTCTCTTGATCCTTTGTAAGGTTTGTCAAGAATAGCTTTTTCAAGAAATTTAGTGCCTTTTATTTCTACAACATTTGTATTGTTGATAATTTCTATTTTTTTATTTGCTTTTATTCTTGCCATATTAATCGGTTCTGGACGAATTTGCTCTCCTCTGTAAATAATGTAAACTTTTTTTACATATTCTGAAAGAAGCAGGGCATCTTTTATTGCTGAATCAGAACCGCCAACAACACCAACAACTTTGTTTTTGAATAATACTCCATCACATAAAGCACAGAATGCTAAACCTTTATTCTCAAATTCTTTTGCTCCTGGAACATCCAGTTTTTTCCATTTTGTTCCTGTGGCGAAAAGAACTGTCTTTGAAGAGTAGATAGCATTATTCGTTGTTATCTTAAAGCAATTTTTATGCCTTTCAATCTTCTCAGCTTTTTCTTCTTTGATTGTTACTAAGTTATAACTCCGTGCGTGATCTTCTATTTTTTTTGCTAATTCTATTCCTGTCAATCTAATAAAACCAGGGTAATTTTCAACAATGTTTGTGGTAGTAATAACTCCTCCAATAGGAAGTTCAGACCCATGTGACGCTCCAAGAACAAGTGTTTTTAATCCTAGTCTTCCAGCATACATAGCAGAAGCCAGACCAGCTCCGCCTCCACCTAAAATTACATAATCATAACTTTTTTCTTTCATGTCAGAAAAATAATCAAAATAGTTTTTATATCTTTGGTAAACTAAGTAAACCGTTAACTGAGTTCACTTAAGATTTAAATAGATTGTTTAAGATTTTTTGTTATGTTCAAAATAAAATTGATGAAAGGAGGAAAATATGGAATCTAGAAAAGGATATGGTATAGCCGTCTTGAGAATTCTAACAGGATTTTTATTTTTAATTCCAGGAATAATGAAATTTATGGATACTGCTGGAATAACTGGCATGCTCACTAATCTTGGTTTTCCAGCGCCTTCTTTTTTAGCTTGGCTGCTTTTGTTATCTGAAATACTGTTTGGCGCCTCGTTAATAGTTGGATGGAAAACAAAATATACAATATGGCCCTTGGTTATCGTCCTCTTGATAGCTACATTAACAGTTGCACTTCCAGGAGCTTTAGAAAATCCGATGAATTGGATTAATGTTTTATTCCATCTTGTTGGTATTGGAGCTTTGATAAGCATTTTCTTAGATGGACCTGGAAATTGGGCAATTAACAAATAGATTTTCTTTTTATTTTTTAATTTTATTATTTGAAAATGAAAAAAGTAGTAATTATAGGGGGAGGTTTCGCTGGCTCTTATATAGCCAGAAAATTAGAGAATAAATTCGAGGTTGTTCTTATAGATTCTAAAGATTATTTTGAATTCACTCCTGGAATTTTGAGAACAATAGTTGAACCGAGCCATATAAGAAATATACAGATTTTACATACACACTATCTTAAAAGATCAAAAGTTATCGTTGGATGTGTAGATATTATAACAAAAGAATATATAACTTTAGAAAACAATAAAATATATTTTGATTATTTAGTAATTTGTTCAGGATCAAGTTATAACGTCCCTTTCAAAGAAAAAGACATAATAAAAGTTACAAGAGCTAAACATCTTAGAGATTGTTATGATGATTTATGCAAAGCAAAAGAGGTTCTTATAATTGGGGGCGGTTTAGTTGGTGTTGAATTAGCAGCAGAAATATGCACACATTATGATGACAAGAAAATAATAATAATCCATTCAAAAGAAAAATTAATTGAGAGAAATCATGAAAAGGCAATTAGATATGCTGAAAAATTTCTAAAAAGAAAAGGAGTTAAGATAGTTTATGCAGAAAGGGCAATACAGAAGAATAAGAATTTCTTTTTAACAGATAAGGGCAATAAATTCAAGGCCGACATGGCGTTTTTATGTACTGGAATTACTCCAAATTATGATTTTATGAAACCTAATTTCCCCAAAAGTTTAAATAAAAAAAATCAGATTATAGTTAATGAATATCTGCAGTTAATAGGAGAGAGAAATATTTTCGCAGCAGGCGACATTACTGACAGATTAGAGGAGAAAACAGCTCAAAATGCCGAAAGGCAATCTCAGATTGTTGTTAATAATATAATAGCGCTTGAGAATAAAGAAAAATTAAAAGATTACCATCCCAGAACAGGGCCATTAGTGATTAGTTTAGGAAAGTTGGACGGGATTTTTTCTTATAAAAACTTAAACTTTAATGGAATTATTCCCGCATTCTTAAAATTCTTTATTGAAAAAAGAGAAATGTGGAAACTAAAAACAAGTTAACTTAGTTTCCTGAAAATTTATAAATATGTTTTGTCTTGCTGTTTTATGAAAATAATAATATACGGAACAGATTCATGTCCTTGGTGTCACAAGGCGAGAGAATTTATGAAGGAGCATAAAGTTAAATTCACCGATAAGAATGTCGGTGAAGATAGAAAAGTTGCTGAGGAAATGATAAAAAAGTCAGGACAGCAAGGCGTACCTGTCATAGACGTTGATGGAGAAATAATTGTTGGATTTGATGAAGACAGGTTGAGAAGTTTGTTGAAAATAAAAGACTAATGATTTATTTTATGTCAAAGTGCTTCCACAAAATAGCACTTTGAGCATCCAAAAATTTAAAACGAGAACTCAAAAATTTTTTGATTCTCAAAAGATTTTAACGCTGCTATTTGATGTTTATTTGGATGTATAAACTTTCTTCGCTTTTTTATTAAAGAAAGAGCTTCTTCTGTAGTCATTCCTTTCATAATAAAATATGCTGCAACCAGTGTTGGTGCCCTTCCATGACCGTTTTGGCAATGCACATAGACTTTAATTTCTTTTTTAATTAATTGGCTTATAAAATCTGCTCCGATTGAAAGTTGCTTAAATGTTGGAGCACAATGATCCTTGGTTGGCAACCATAAAAAGTAATTAACACCAAATGGATTATCTATTTTATTTTCCTCAAGGCTTATATCTGCCATTACACCTTTTTTAACAAGTTCTTTATTGAAATGAAATTTACAACATTGATTGGTGCCTATGAATATATTGTCTGTTATTTTGTTATACTCAAAAACAGGTTTATCAATATGTATCATTCTATTTGTCACGTTTCTCTTTTTATATTATTAACGACAAGATATATAAATATGTGGTTAACTCTGTTCTCGCAAAACTTATAAAGAAATTTATTCTTATGTTTAAATGAAAACTAAAAAAATTTTTTGGATTTGGTCTATTCTTGGCATAGTTATAATATTTGGGATAGTTATATTTTCATTCAACTCAAAACAACTACAGGATTCAACTGCGGTAGGTCAAGGACCCTTGTCTTGGATGAACATTGAGTTAAAAGATGTAAGAACAGGAGAAACTTTCAAAATAAGTGACTTTGAAGGAAAACCAGTTTTAATTGAGAGCTTTGCTGTCTGGTGTCCAATTTGTACGAAACAGCAAAAAGAAATAAAGAAATTGCATGAAGAAATTAGCGATTCTGTTGTTTCAATTTCCTTAGACACCGATCCGAATGAAGATGAATCAAAAATACTAAACCATATTCAAGAAAATGGATTTGATTGGTATTATGCAATTTCTCCGATTGAGATGACTCAATCACTGATAAATGAATTTGGGAATAGCATAATAAATGCGCCAAGCGCTCCTGTCGTGTTAATATGTGAAGATGGAAGTTTTAGAAAATTATCTGGTTCAGGTTCAAGAAATGTTGATAAGTTAAAGGAAGAGATAGAAAAGGGCTGTTAAAATGTCATTGCTTGCTAATATCTTAAGCTCTTTTGTTCTTGGATTATTGACTCCCTTAACTGCAGTTTGTGTTCTTCCATTATATCCGGGGTTTTTAGCCTTTTTATCAAATAAATTTTCTGGAAAAGAAAGCAAAAAAACATTTTTCTTATTTGGCTTAACGATTTTATCAGGAATAATTATCTTTATGATTTTATTAGGATTAATTTTCACGACGCTTTTGCAGAAATCATTGACTAATGTAATAGGAATAGTTTCACCAATCGCCTTTGCTATTTTAGGTTTGATAAGCTTAGCCCTAATATTTGAATTTGATTTCTCGAGATTTCTTCCTAAAACAAATATTCAAACAGGAAATAAAAATCCTCTGAAAAGTGCATTTATTTTTGGTTTCTTTTTCGGAGCAATTGTTCTTCCATGCAATCCTGCTTTTATTACAGCATTTTTCGCAAGAGCACTTCTATTCGGGAGTTTCTTTTCTAGCATGTCCAACTTCCTCGCATTTGGACTTGGTCTTGGATTTCCCCTATTAGTATTAAGCTTAGTTTCGGGACAATGGAGTAAAAACATCATTGGATTTTTAATAAAACATAAAAGAACAATAAACTTAATATCTGGATTATTAATGTTGGGAATTTCTGTTTATTATTTGTTTTTTGTCTTTAAGATTTTTAGCTAAAAGAGATAACTCAGTTTACGGCGAACTTAAATATAAAAAAGGTTATATTAATTTGGAGGAATTATCAAGATGGAATACAAATGCGAATCATGCGGCTCTATTTCAGACAATTCTGGAATGTGTTGCGGAAAACCAATGAAACCTGTTAAAGCCAGAAAAAAAAAGAAATAAATCAACCAAGGAAGATGAAAAAATCAAAGAACAAAAATAATCAGTTATTTGTAATTTTTATTTTACTAGTGCTAACTGTTTTTGCAGTATTAATTTTCACTCAAAACAAAAAAATAAAAGAAACAATAAATTATGAAAACAATAATTCAGAAATAAAAACTTTGGCAGACGGAACAAAATATTTAATCAGTCCTGATGAAATAAAATCTGGTGGACCTCCAAAAGGAGGAATTGGAATTGACAGAGGCATACCTGCTTTGGCTGAAGAAAATATAAATTTCGTTTCTGTTGAAGAAGCCGATAAATGGATTGAAGACAACGAACTGGTGCTTGCTTTGGATTACAAGGGAACTGAGAGAGTATACCCATTGCAAATACTTGTTTGGCATGAAATAGCCAACGATAAAATAAATGGCGAGCCGATTCTTATAACCTACTGCCCTCTCTGCGGTTCTGGAATAGCTTATGAGAGAAAAATAGAGATTAATGGAGAAAAAGTCGAAACAAGATTCGGTACTTCTGGGAAACTCTATAACTCAAACCTTGTCATGTACGATGAAAAAACAGATACTTATTGGCAGCAGATTGACGGCAAGGCAATTGTTGGAGAATTAACTGGACAGGAACTCAAAGAAATATCCATTGATACTGTTGTTTGGAGAGATTGGAAATCTACACATCAGGACTCTGAAGTTTTAAGCCAAGATACTGGATTTTCAAGACAATATGGGAGAGACCCTTACGGAAGCTATTATGAAGATAGTTTTTTGATTTTTGATGTTGGAAATCGTGATGATAGAATCCATCCAAAAACAGTGGTTTTCGGCATTGAAGTAAATGGTAATTACAAAGCTTATATTGAAGATGACCTGATAAAAGAGGAAGTAGTTGAAGATGAAATTGATGGAGTAAGAATAAGAATTGAACGAGGAGATGACGGTGTTATCAAAATAAAAAATATGGAGACAGGAGAAGAGATAGTAAAAGAGAGAGACTTTTGGTTTGCATGGTATGCCTTTCATCCTGAAACAGAATTATACGGGCTTGAGCGAGTAAAATGAAATTTAAGTCTTTGGGATTGAAAATTCTTTCTATAAAAATAGCATATAAACATTAGACAATTAGGTGATGTTTACTTTACAGCTCAGTTTTATTTATTAGTACACAATTTAATTTAACACTTTCATCTCAATCCTATATCTATATTTATATGGAGCAATATCTCCTGCTTTTTTTACTCCTCTAATTTTTATCTTTCTTTTTAATCCAGATTCTTTTTTTAATTTTTCTAACTCATTTTCTAAATTTTTTTCGTGGGAAAACAAATGATAAAAAATCTTTGTTCCTTTTTTTGAAACTAACAAAGCTTGTTTTAAAAAAGTAAATTTTAAATTAGGCCTTGTCATGACAATAACATCAAATTTTTCTTTTATCTTTGGAATTTGTTTTTTTACATCTCCTTGAATAATCTTTATTTTTCCTTCAGGAATTTTATTCAGTTTCAGATTTTCTTTGAAATATTTATTGCATTCTTTTGAAATTTCTATTGTGGTTATTAATTGAGGTTTTGCTAATTTCCAGATAACAATAGGATATGCTCCAATTCCAGCAAACATGGCTAGAACTTTATCTTTCTTTTTTATTTTCAAAGCAATTTCTTTTCTGTCATTTGATAGTCTAGGAGAAAAATAACAGCCATCAACATCTACCTTGAATAAACAATTATTTTCTTTATATAAAGCTGTTTTGTTTTTTTCTCCTAATATAAATGTAGTTTGGATTTTTCTTAGTCTTCCTTTAACTCTCTCAGATTTTTCTAATACTGTTTTTACTGATGGAATTTTAAGAAGTTTTTTCGCTTCTTCTAATTTCTGCTTCTTTGTTTTTCCATCTGGTTTAATTATTGCTATGTTGCCTATAATATCATATGATGCCATTTTTTCATACAATTGTATGATTTTTTGATATTTAATATTTCCCATTTAAAGAATATTCATAAACCAATCCGATTAAATTGTATTATTATGGCCAGTGAGTTGAGGTATGTTATTTATAATAAGCTAATATAACCTAATTTATTAATTTTCCAGTTAACATAATTCATAAGAAAAAGATATTTAAATATGAGTTTTCTTATTTTTTAATAAAGATGTGAAGATGAAAAAATTGTATGGTTATCTAATTGCAGGACTGGGATTAATAGGAATGTTCTTAAGCTCTAGTGCTGGACAGCAAATTGTGCCTTTTTTTTCAGGCATTAATAAAAATTTTATTCTTTATCCAAGTTTAGTATTAGTTGGTTTAGGTATTGTTATTTTGATTGTTACAGGACAAAGTTCTGGCGGAAAAATTAAACAAGTTGAAAAAGAAGTTCCTATTTATCAAGGCACAGGAAAGAAAAGAAAAATTATAGGATATAGGATAGAAGATTGAAAGGATTAATTTTGTGATAATTTATAGTATATAAAGTATAAAGGGTTAGCCTTTTTAGGTGCTAACCCTCTGTGTTGTTATTCAAGCAACACAGATAATTACAGCAAAAGAGAAGAATAAAAC
>JAGVWY010000013.1 GCA_018304055.1 Candidatus Pacearchaeota archaeon | reverse complement strand
CGACCACGGATAGGTGTATGTCGTATGTTTTACAAAACAATAAAGATTAAATATGAAATAAACTTTATGGTTTAGAATTCTTATAGGGGTTTACTATATCTCCCAAAAGATTTCTTCTTTTTTTAGATTCTCCAATACTGATTGAACTTCCTGCTTTTTTAATGTTTTTCTTCCACTTATCATCATCTCTTCTTTTAACAAATTTATTAAATTATCAGTATAATCTTCTAAATTTTCTTCAATTAAAATCAAAGAATCTCTGCTTATATTTTTTATCTTTTTCTTTTTTATTTTTAGTATTAGATTTTTTCTTTTAATTAATTTGTTAGACTTATAGTTATTTTTTTTCATTTTTTACTAACATATTAACTTAATGTATTAATACATAAAATTTCCTGAATTTAACTTCTGATTTTAAGAAAAATTTTTCAAAAAAGGATTCGTTTCCTATTGGCACAATAAAAACTTGGTTTGCTATCCATTCACCGTTATTTTCTTTTACTAATCCTTTATCCTTATTTTTTCCTCTTAAAATATAGACTATTTTTACTTTTTTTGATGCTTCTAGATTTGATAATTCATACTTGAATAATGCTTTATTTGAAAATTTATAATTTTCAGAAAAGAATCTTTTATTTTTCAGGCTATAACCCTCCCTAAATAAAGTATGAACCAAAGATGGAGGATTTTTAAAAAATTCTTTTAATTTTATTAAACTAATATGAAAATTTGGTATATTAATTTTATAGTCTTTATCTGTGATTATAGCTATATCTATATCATTAGGAATAGATTTTCCTTTTATTACAGAGCCGAATAAAATTATATCAATAATTTCTTTGTCATTTAGATATTTTTTCAATTTATTTCTTGTTAAGGATATTATTTTTGAATTCATTTGCATATTTTTTAAGTTTATCGGCATCTTTTTTTTCAAGTCTAAGATTGTAGGATTTTGTGTAAATATCAAATAGCTCTGAGATATCTTTATAGCTTTCTTTAAAATAGGTTTTTAAAAGAGGGAACCTTTCATTATGATTTTTTGGCATTATTTTTATTTCTACATATATCAAATAATCAGCTAGAATGACAATTGCTTTAAAATAGTCTGAAACATCTGCATTAAATCTTTCTTTTTTTAGATTTTCATTTCCTGATTCCAAGAATTCTTCAGCATTTTTTAATAATTCTTCCATAATATATTAATAAAATATCAACTTTATAAGGTTTTTGGTTAATACGTTAATTAGTTTATTTATAAATATTCTATTTAGAGATTAGATATTAACTATGTAAAGATATATTCACTCTTTTTTCAATTCTTTTTCAGCCCTCATTCTCATCAATTCAGGATATTTTTTTAGATAGCTTTTTAATTTCTTCTTATTTATTCTTTTTTTAAATTCTTTTAATGTTTCCTTATCTATGTGTTGTTTATAGTAAATCATATCAATAAAAGTTTTTTCTATATCTGAATAGGGAAAATAATAATTATTTATTGATTTGTATTCTATTCCAAACATATATTTTTTGTTTATTCTCCTTAACATAATGTTGTTATTATTTATGTTTCTTATTCCTTGTCGTATTTTTCTTGTTGTTATCACTATTGGAATAGTTTCCTGCTCCCATAAATCGTGGATACTCAAAGCATCTTGCAATCCTAGATAAGCTGGTTTAAAACAGAACACTGTTAGCGATGGATCATCATGAATGGTATAATAACCTTTTGTCAATCTTTTTATTTTATTCTCAATAATAAGATTTCTTATTAGTTGTTTAGTGTATGAAGAATTAGTACCAACTATTCTTGCAACAGAATTATGACTAACAACTGGACTTTTATTGAATAATTCTATAACTTTTTTCATATGTTTTTCCTTTCCCATTTTAAAAATTTTTGATATATTGGACCATTTTATCTGTATCTGGGACTAATCCTGTTATAATAATTGTCTTCAGCTCTTTCTCATCAATAGGTTTTTCATAATTATTAATAAATTTCTTTATTTCATTCCTTATTTTATCTGATGGTTTAATAAGTCTTAATAAAAAAAAGATATCATATAAATCCCTTATTTTTCTTCGTTTTAAATAGGTATTTATTTTTTCTAACAAAAAATCTTCTGGTGATAATGTGTAAACAGTTATGTAATTTCCCTCACCTGTTTCATATTCTTTAAGTACTGATTTTACATTTCTAAAAAGTGCTTCAAACCTTGTACTTGTTCTATCTAAATAAAGTTTCGAATAAATAGAATTGTTACTTATTTTTTTCTTTTCTAATTTAAATCCTTTTTTCTCTAAAGAACTAAAAAAAATGTTAATTTTATCTAATTTTCTAGATAAGTAAACATCAATGTCTTCTGAAAACCTATTTCCTTGATAACATCTCCATATAGCAGTTCCTCCATGCATTGTAGCATTGTTAAATGTTTCATATAAAGTTTCAACTATAATGTCTTGAGCTTTAGCTATTTGCTTATGGCTTTCTTTCTTTAATTTTAATAAAAGTGGTATCATAATAATCAACCTAAGTTATAGATATATATAACTTTAGTTTATTTATATATTTTTCTACTTTTCACTTTTCCGAAAGATATTTAAAGGGGTTATACCAAGATAAAGTATGAAAAGGGGTATTAGTGTGTTATTATTTCTCATTTTAGTTATAGTTTTATCTCTGAATTTTATATCTGCAGATTTAATTTCTCACTGGAGTTTTGATGGAAATGCTGATGACAGCAGTGGTAGTGGCAATAATGGTGTTGTTAGCGGAGCAATTCTAACAGAAGGAAAAAGCAATCAGGCGTATAAGTTTGATGGTATTAATGATTATATCAACATTATTAACGAAGCTTCTTTTGATTTTGAGAGAACTGATAAGTTTTCAATAGCATTATGGTTAAAGCCAGATTCCGCGGATACGTCGACACAAGTGCCGATTTCTAAAATGCGCGATGCCTCTCCTTTCACTGGTTGGGATTTTGTGATTAATTATAAAGGCTCTATTCCTGGTACTCAAGGCTCAAATAAACCAGGTTATCTAACTTTACAGATTGTTAATAAATATTCTAATAATTCTATTGAGGTAAGTACTTCATCACCTACTAAACTAAATGATGGTAATTATCATTATTATGTTATTACTTATGATAGTTCTTCTTCTGCAAATGGTGTAAAAATTTATGAAGATGGAGAAAAACTTCCTTTGACGATTACGAGAGACAATCTTATAAGTTCTATTTTAAATAATTACAAAGTTACTCTTGGAGATAGAGATGGAGGAGATACTGGATTTAGTTACAAAGGTTTGATTGATGAAGTTAAAATTTTTAATAGAACTTTTAGTGATTTAGAGATTAATGGATTATATTTAAGTTATTTATATCAATGTAATGATAAGATAGATAATGATGCTGATGGAAAAATTGATTACCCTAGTGATCCCGGATGTGATTCAGCTATTGATAATGATGAAAGTAATGTAATTAATGCAACCTGCACAGATAGTGATGGTGGAAAAGATATTATACAAAGGGTATTACTTCAGAAGAAAGAGAAGGAGTTCCTTATCATGAATCGGAAGATAAATGTACTATATCTACTGGAGATGGCAGTTATTTAAGTTCAAATCCTTGTGAAGGAAATAATTGTTATGTAGCAGAAGGGTTTTGCGATAAAGAATTTACTAAAGTCGTTGTTAAGAATGTTAATTTTATGAGATGTCCGAATGGTTGCAAAGACGGAGCGTGTATTCAAAGTAATATAACTTCAAACGTTTCAGATGTCACATGTACAGATAGTGATGGTGGAAAGAATTATGAAGTGAGAGGATATACCTGCGTTGGAAACGATTGTAAGAATGATTCTTGTGTGGTATTAGATGGAAATATATTCCCTCCTTTTAATTTAATAGAATATCATTGTCAGTCTAATAGTGATAGAGGAAGTGTAAATTACAATTGCCCCAACGGCTGCAAAGATGGAGTATGTATATCAAATGCTAGCAGTGGAGGTGGGGGAGGCGGAGGTGGATCTTCACAATCATGCCAAGAACTTGTTGATTTTGTTAAAAATCCTGAAGATTATATTGATAGAGGTATAAGATATATTCTTTTATGGAATGACACTCAAAGAAATTCTTGGTGGATTAATAATGAACAAAAAGAGTTAACTAGTTATTATGCGCAATGGAAGACTTTAGATGATAATATATATGTGAAGGTAGAAGATGATAATATATATGTGAAGGTAGAAGCAAATGTCTTTGATGAGCCTTCTGTTGATACAGTTTCAGAAATAAAGAGAGAAAATCAAGATGTAGTTTGTAAACAAAAAGAGATATGGTCTAGAGATGATAAATTAAACAATATTTATATTTGCAATTGGGATATTCTTTACGGAAGACAGAGTTTAGGTAATGATTATAAAAGTCTTAATATTTTCTGGGCGAAGGATAATGTTATTGTGAGAATAGATGTATCTTCGAATAGATTTTTATCAGAAGAGGAACTAGGAAAAATAAGAGAGAAATTTGTATTAGAATTTTTACAGGATTTGCAAGATAATAGATATGAGTTTATTGATTGGAGCAATTTTGAGATTCCATGGAAAGCTGAAAATTTAATTAGCAAGGTAATTAGCCAATGTCCGTCGAGAATTATAGAAGAAGATGAAAAGTGTGAACCTTTTTGGCAATGCAAAACAGAACCCCTTATATGCCCACCTCATGGCTATCAAACAAAAATTTGTAGTGATGTAAGTTGTGAAAGAGAAGATGTAGAAACAAGGCAACTTTGCTCTCCAGGAATTTGTTCAGGATGTTTTGTGCCACGATATATAGGTGCAAGAGCAACAGATAATACCTGCATTCCCTATGGAATACGATTAGAGTTTTTGGATGGAGAGGAAGGAAGAATTTATGAAACGGAAATGAATAATGAAGGAGATGGTTATTTTAATGTAATTATAACTCCTCGAGAAACATTGGTTATTGAAGTAATTAAGGACCTACCTCCCAATGAAGAGGTTTCTATTACTGTTAATGGAATTGCCTATTATATTAAAGAGGGTGAAAGATTCGAGGGTGAAGAAGGAGTAAGTTATGACATCGTTTGGAGAGTAAGAGAATTAGAGGAAAAATTTTACATACAACTGAAGGATATTCATTACTCTAATGCTATTGAAGAAAGATATATTGACATTTTATTTAATGAGAGGTTTAATGGATACTGTGATCCTTTTTCCGGGGATATTAAGCAACAAAAAACAAAAGATTCTCAAGGAAACTGGGCAGAATGCCAAAACAATTATGAATGTGAAAGTAATGTATGCAGTTCAGGAGAATGCATCGAGATTGCTGATGCTATAAGGAAAGCTAAAGGATTTAAAACATTATTAATAAGAGCTGTATGTCTTGTAGGGAACTTATTTAATAAAGACAAATATAACCAATGTATAACTGAATATTTAGGATATGAATAAGGGTTATAGATATATTTTAACCTCTTAACTCTTTTTCAGCTCTCTTAATCATTTCCTTTTTTAAGCCAATAAAAACTCCGCCTTCTTTCCCTTGTACATATGTCGCCTCTTTCGGCTTGATGATGGTGTTTAATTCAGGAAGTTCAATATCTATATGCGTTATTCGTGCTAATGATTTTCCTTTTTCATGGATATAAACATTAGCTTTTCCTATCAATTTTTTTCCTTCTCCTGGGCCTGACATGTTATGTAAATAAATTTATTATTATGTACATTAAAAATAAAATATACATTATTAAAAGTGCTATGTTCAAAAACTTTATAATCTTTTTGCTTACCATTTTTCGAATATGTTATATATTTGTATTAATATTCCTGTTATTAATCCGAATATTGCTATCCACATATCTGAAACGTTAGCAGGATTTTGGATAAATTTCGCATAAAAATAAACAAGTATAGAGAAATTAACAAAATTTCCAAACCATGTTAATAGTTCGCCCATTTTATATAATATTTAAAATTTTAAGCCATATTAATAAAATTGCTAGAATTGCCAAAAGGATTAAGAACCACTCTATTATTTTTTTGATTTGTTTCATGTTACTATTAAACATAATAAGATTTATAAATGCTTTTTCTTAGTTATTCTTGGTTTAATAATGCTTAGCATTATTCTAATTCCGCAAGGAATGACTATAATATGAAAATAGAAACATCAGTTGTTTATGAAATGCCTGCAGATCAATATAACAAAAAACTAGCTGATGCTTTAAAAAAAATTCCTGAATTACAACCGCCTGAATGGAGTTATTTTGTGAAAACCGGCGTAAGCAGAGAAAGGCCTCCTCAAGAACCAGATTTTTGGTATAAAAGAGCTGCAAGTATCTTAAGACAGATTTACATTCATAAAGTTGTAGGCGTGAACAGACTAAGAACAAGATACGGTGGCAAGCAGGATAGAGGCATGAAACCTAAAAAATTCAGAAAAGCAAGTGGAAAGATTATCAGAACTATTTTACAACAGTCAGAGAAAACAGGATTATTGGAAAAAACAAAAGAAGGAAAAAGACATGGAAGAAAATTAACTCAAAAAGGAATTTCTTTCCTGGAGGAAGTACAATGAAAGATGATTATACACCAAATTCCCATAGTGAACAAGAAATGTACTGTATATTGACTATCAGAGAGAGGGGGTATCTCATCATTTTTAGACGTGGTGAAGAAGGACAGGTAAATGAAGAGGATATACTAATTATGAGAATGAAATCGAGAGGAGGAGATTCTTCAAAGGAGCATCTTAAACAAAGCGGCATAAAAGTTCATATTTACGGACCTCGCTATGATTTCATGAGAGGAGATTTATTAAATGAAAATTATAATGAACGAAGAACTCGGCTCAATAGAGAGCAGTTTGAACGATTAAAAAAGATTGTGGAATCAAGAATTGATAAACTGGAGGGCAGAGTTTCAGATACACAAACACCATGAATGAAAAAAGAAAACAAAGAAATTAAAAATTTCTAGCTTTCTTTTTTCAAAGGACATATAAAATGAATGAAAAAAGAAAATTTCAAAAAAAGAAAAAACTAAGTAAAGCTAACAAAAGAACAAAATGGGCTCCAGTGTGGACTGTTTTAAAGAAATTTGGAAAAGGAAAAAGAGTTCATCCATCGCGAATGACTAAAATTAAGAGGAATTGGAGAAGAACAAAATTAAAAATTAAACCAAGGATAATGAAAAAACATCATTTAGGATAATGGCAGAGAAAAAACAAGAAGCAAAAGTAGTATTGGAGCGAGAATATATTATTCCTTTGAGAAAAGAATGGCTTAAAGTTCCTAAATACAAAAGAGCTTCAAAAGCTGTGAAAGCATTAAAACAGTTTTTAGCAAGGCATATGAAAAATTATGATAGAGATTTAAGAAACATAAAGATTGATCAAGATTTAAATAATGAAATACGGTTTAGAGGAATAAAAAAACCTCCTGCAAAAATTAGGGTTAAAGCAAAGAAATTTGATAGCGGAATAGTGAAAGTTGAATTAGTTAATGTTCCAGAAATACTTAAGTTTAAAAAATTGAGAGAAGAGAAGAAGATGAAAGTGACAAAAAAAGATGATAGTATAAAAAAAGAAGAAGTTGAGATTAAGAAAAAAGAGGAAAAGGAGGTAACTGAAGAGGTTAAAGAAAAAGAAGAGTCTGCTAAAGAAGCAAGCCTTAAAATTGCTAAAGAGCAGGCTAGAGAAGCAAAACATATTTCAAAGATAAAAGAGGTAAAAATCCATAGAAAATCTCTTGCTAAATAACTTTTATTTTTATCTACTACAGTAAAATGAATTTTATAGGAAGGCCTTTAAAGAGGTTGAGTAATAAGGAAATTTTATACGATATTAAAAAATATATAAAAAACAGTCATGAATTCTATAAAGATAAAACTCCAGAATTAGATGTTATGGCTAAAAAGATTCATGATGAATATTCTCTAAAAGAATTTTATAGGATTTTTAATAGGTTATGGAATGGTTATAGGAGGAGCTTAGCGATTCATTCTCTTGCATTATACAATGAAGATTTTGACTTAGATACTTGGAGATTTATAAAAACTAAATTAAAAGACATAAATAGCATTGATGAGGTTAAATATATTGCTGAAATAATCTCGCTTATATGCTTGATGTATTCGTCCATAAAAAATGAAATTCTTGGTATGTCATCAAGTTCTAATGTCTGGATTAAAAGGATATCAGTATTTTCATACTACTATCTAATAAAAAGAACAAAAGAGAATTTTGAAAAAATAGGAGCACCAAAATTCTCTAAGAAGAACTTTGCAAAAATTTCCTTAGGAATTCAAATTCCTAATCCTTCAACTTTAAAGAAGATTGAAGTCTTCGGAAATCGCAATTATGCAAAGTTCTCAAAAATAAACGGATATATCTCCTTAAAAATTATAAAAGAAAATATTCATGATAGTGACAAAGAAGTGCAAAAAGCTCTTATGCTTATTATAAAGGAAATTGGAAAATATAAAAAAGAAGAAATAAAAAAATTAATCCTAAAGCATAAAGACATGCCGGAAAATCTTTTTTTAGAGCTTACAAGAAATATGAAATACTTGAGGAAACTGCGAAAAATTCATAAACTTTAAATTGAAGGACTAAAATATATTTGAATGATAAAATACTTAGATAAACTATTAGAAGAATTTTCTGAAGTGAAAAGAGCAGAAATTAACAAAAGGTTTTTCAAAACAAATGAAGGAGAATATGGTTATGGTGATATTTTTTTAGGAATAACTGTCCCTCAATGCAGAATTCTTGCAAAACAATTTTTAAATTTAAGGCTTGAGGATATTAAAATATTGTTGAATGATAATATTCATGAAAAAAGGCTTATTGGATTATTAATGTTAGTAGAGAAATTTAAGAAAGCTGACAAAAAAGATAAAGAGAAAATTTATAATTTTTATTTGGACAACTTAAATGGAGTTAACAACTGGGATTTAGTTGATTTAACTGCGGATAAAATTATTGGTAATTTTTTATTAGACAAAGACAAGGAAATTTTGTATAAGTTAACTACAGGAAATATCTGGGAAAGAAGAATAGCTATAATAAGTACTTTTGCATTTATTAAAAAGAATAAATTTGATGATACATTTAGAATTTCAGAGATATTAATGAATGATAAAGAGGATTTGATACATAAAGCAGTTGGATGGATGCTTCGAGAAGTAGGGAAGAGGGATAAAAAACAATTAGAAGAATTTCTGTATAAACATTATAAGAAGATGCCTAGGACAATGTTAAGATATGCAATTGAGAAATTTGAAAATGAAAAAAGAATAAAGTATTTGAAAGGAAAGATGTAAAAATAAAGATATTTCATAAAAACCATAATAAAAAGATTTAAAAGTATTTTTGAATAGATGTTTTAATGACTTTAGATGTTGCGGTGGATACAATTACTGTAAATAGACAAAAATGGGAGCAATGTGCACTTGCTGTCGGAGATGATAACCCTATACATTATAACGATTATCAAAGATATATTAGTACGCTTCGTGGACCTATATGTCCAGGAGTTTATCTGTTCTCTTTAGCTGAAAATCTTGCTAGAAAAAATAACTATTTTGAGATTCCAATGCATGTTGTAGCTAAATTTAAAGATTTTGTTTATGAAGACCAAAATTTAAAAATGAAACAAGAATCAAATGGAAATGGATTATCTGTTTCTTTTATACGAGATGACAATGGTTTGGAATCTAAAGTCGCAGAGTTTAATTTTAGAAAAAAATTATTAGAGTATGTGGAATTTGAAAATAATAAAATATTTGAATCTTTTAAAGAAGATATTTGCCCAAGAGATATCATGCTCTTTAATGACTCCCTTAATATAACAGATGGTAAACAAATATATTCTACTTTTGTTATCGGAAAAGTATTAAAATATTTTCTAAGAGGCAGATATGGAGCATTATTAAGTCAAGTTGAATTTGATTTTCTTCGTGAAATAGAAATAGGAAAATTAGATGGAGAATTATTAGTAGATGACATTACAAGTATAAAATCAATAAAAGGAAAAAATTGGACTTATCACAGCTATACCGTTTATGGAAAGGTTTGTCAAAATGGTAGATTAGTTGGAATGGGGGTTGGCAAGGGATTTTATAGAGAATCCAAGAATTGATATTAGCAATGTTTATAACATTTCTCGATTTAGTTACATTATGATAGAATTTATTTATTTTTCACAAAAAGCGAGAACATCTGGAAATTGGCAAGATCCGATGAAAGCAGGAAGGATGGATATTGTTTTTAATGTAGTAATAGCAAGTTTATTTTTATCTCACAAAATAAGGGAAAATGTTCATCTACATTTAATTTTTAATGGTCCTCCAAATCCTCCAATGCATTTAGAATTTATTTCTAATAAAGACATGCCTGTTAGCAAAAAAGATATTGCTGGCTTAATCAAACGAATGTTGTACAAGTATAAGGAAGGACGGAAAACTGAAGTATTTCCAGGCTGCTTTATCGAAAAAAAAAGTTTTAGTAAAGTAATTGAAGAACTTGAAAATAAGGGAAAGAAAATTTACATATTAGATAAAAAAGGAAGATTTATTAGAGAGCTAGATGATAAAGATTTAGAAAATGTGGTGTTTGTTTTAGGAGATCATGAAGGACTTCCTAAAAAAGAATTAAAAAAATTTAAAGAAAGAGTTTCAATTGGAAAAGAAACCTATTTTGCATCGCATACCATGGTTATAGTCCATAATGAGTTGGATGTTAGAGGATTGTAAATATTGAGATGAACTTAATAATAGACAACACAAAAAGTTAAATACTTAATTATTGTATAAATATTAAATAAAATGATAAAATTAAATTATTCTTTTCAGAGCAAAAAGAATGGAAAAGCTAGCTTTTTCTTTTATTAATAATTTTAAAAATAGAAAGGTTTATAAATTGATTATTCCTAAATTTTTTATTATTACAAAATGATAACAGATGAAGACATTCACCGGCGCGGCATTGCTAAAAGATTTAGATATATGACTCTTACCAAGATGTTATCAACTATTTCTGAAGAAACATTAGGACCTAAAGGTTATGAAGTTTTTTCTGATTTTGGAGAACCAGTCACACAATTATCTCACAGAACTAATGGCAGATTTTGTATTCCAATTGATATCTATTATTGTAGAATGGCTAATGGAAATGGTCCTCGTTATATGATTTACTATAGTAAAGAAGAATATGAAGAAGATGCTCGTTTATTAGCAGAAGCTATTTATAATGATTCAGGACTAGAATTCAGTTTACAAAAAAGAAACGGTAAAACTAGAAACGGCTCTAACGGAAATAACCATCATTAAAGCTTAAATAGTAGTTCTTGTTGTTTTTTATTAAGAAAAATGAAAACTCTAAAGATTTTTATAATTGGAAATGTTCAAGGAGTTTTTTTTAGAAAATTTATTGAAGATAACGCTAAAAAACTGAATGTAAGGGGTTATGTTAGAAATTTACAAGATGGTAAGGTAGAGGTTATAGCAGAAGGAAGGGATGAAAATGTAAAAAAACTTCTTGAATTATGTAAGCAAGGTTCTCGGCAATCAGAAGTTAAAGATGTTAAATTTGAGGAAATAAAATACCAAGGATTTGATGATTTTAGGATTAGTTATTTGTAAAAAATTCATATAATTTCTCCGTTTTATTTCAAAACACCTAAAGCGTAACCCTCAAACTCATCAGTTCCTGTTCCGAAAATACTTAATCCTAAGCTGATGTTAATCCCATTAATATAAGTGATTCTTAAATTAGATTTGCTTCCCCCCATCTCCTTTTTTAATTCTCCTTTTTCCGTTAACTTTTCTTTATCAATACCATGAACATCAGGTCTCTCTCTAAATTTCTTAGATACCTGAATTAATTTATCTGCACCCTCTACTCCGAAATTTGCTATAAGAAAACCGCTATTAGTGCCATCGTAAAAATTTTCATACGTTGCTCCAGCATGTTGTTTAAAATAACTAAAAGTTTCTCTTGGAGCAAATCTTAGAGATCCATCTTTTCTGAATCTTACTCCATTGACTTTCTTACTTTTCCAAGAAAAAAATGTATTTTTAAGTTGTTCCTCTAATTCATTCTCGTCAATCATTTCACTTCTTCCTTTTACGTTTGGATCTTGAAACACATAAACTCCTTTATCTGTCCACAAGTTTCTATTAAAAATAGGAACCCAACTTGAAGCTTTCATTAGTTCTCTTATTTTTGAAATCCAGGTTCACCTTTCATATCTAGGTGGTATGCCTCATACAATAAGGAAGCTGTTTCTTCAGCAGTTGGAACCCTATAACCATTTTTTAAAATTTCAGCTCCTACATTTCTGTACGTATCGGGACCAAATGGTGGATATACAAACGTAACTTCTCATCCTTCATGAGGAACAGTTAATTCACCTTTATAATCTCCTTTCCTTACAATTCTCGGTTTAGGATTTGACATAATTCATAAAAGAAAGTAGATTTTATAAACACTCTGATACTTCATTAGATAATGGGAAGAAAAGAGCAGATAATTAATGAGAGAAAAAGAAAGTTAGATGAATTGAGAAAAATAAAAAATCCTTATCCTTATTCTTTTAATGTTAAAAATTATTCTGAAGATATTAAAGAAAAGTATAAGAAATTAAGAAATGATGAAAAAACGAATGATAAAGCGGTAATTGCTGGTAGAATAAGGACTATCCGGGATTTAGGAAAACTTATTTTTGTTACAATGCAAGATTCTAAAGGCAAAATTCAGATTATATTGCAGAAAGAAATGACGAACAAAAATCATTTTGAGTTATTTAAAAAATTTATTGATGCAGGAGATTTTGTAGGTGTGCATGGAACTGTCATGAAGTCACGTACAGGAGAGGTTAGCGTTCTTGCAAAAAATATAGAATTATTAGCGAAAAGCCTGCTTCCGCTTCCTGAAAAATGGCACGGATTGAAAGATGAAGAAGAAAGATATAGAAAACGATATTTAGATTTGATTATGAATCCTGAAGTAAAGAAGGTATTTGACAAAAGATCTATTATCTTGGACACAATTAGGGAACTGTTAAAGAAAAAAGGGTTTATCGAGGTTGAAACTCCTTACCTTCAATCAATTTATGGTGGTGCTAATGCAAAGCCATTTAAAACACATTTAAATGCTCTTGATATTGACTTATTTCTTGCCATTAGCCCTGAATTATATTTAAAGAGATTAATTGTTGGAGGATATGACAAAGTGTTTACTATTTCCAGAAATTTCAGAAATGAGGGAATTGATAAATGGCATAATCCTGAATTTACTATGATGGAAATTTATCAGTCATATGCAGATTATAATGATATGATGAATTTATTTGAGGAAATTTATGAATATACGGCGAGAAAAGTTAATGGTAAAACGAAAATTGAATTTGCTGGAAGAGCTATTGATTTTAAAAAGCCTTGGAAACGCATGACTATGGCTGCCGCAATAAAGAAATATGCTAATATTGACATTACTAAGATGAGCAATAAAGAAATCAGTAATTTTGTGAAAAGGAATAAAATAGAAAGTAAGGAAGATGTATGGGGTTGGAATACACAAGCTATTTTCGAGCATTTTTGCGAGGATAAAATAGAACAACCAACATTTATTTTAGATCATCCTCTTGAAACAACACCATTGTGTAAAACTCATAGAGAGGATAAGTTATGCAGAATTATAGAGCGATTTGAACCTTTTTGTATGGGAACTGAATTAGGTAACGCATATTCTGAATTAAACGATCCTGAATTACAAAGAGAATTATTAGAAAAACAACAGAAAATGTTAAAAAAAGGAGATGAAGAAGCTAATCCCTTAGATGAAGATTTTCTAGAAGCTATTGAAATTGGTATGCCTCCAACAGGAGGATTAGGATTAGGCATTGATAGGATGGTAATGTTGTTAACTGGACAAGAATCTATTAAAGATGTTATTTTGTTTCCTTTTATGAGGCCTTTGGACAAAGAGGAGAAAGAGAGTGATAAGAATGAAGGGATGGATAATAGGAAATAATAGAAAATGATTCAGTTTGATAAAAGAATATATGAATCAGGAGTTTTTGAGAAACCAATTTATGAATCATGGTTAAAAAATGTAAACGAAAGAGAGATTTTAGAAGAAGCCTTAACAGATAGATTTTCAGAATGGTTTGATCAGGAATGGAATGTAAAGAGAATAAAGATTATTGATATAGGGTGTGGTTCGGGTTCTGCATCTAAGAGATTGTTCAGAATATTAGACAATAAAAATATAAAATATTCTTATTTGGGAATTGACCCTTATAAAGAGCAATTAGAAAGATTTGAGAAAGAGATTACAATAGATAAGAATAAAAAATTGTTGTGCTCAACTCTTGATGAATTTAAAACAGAAGAGAAATTTGATTTAGCTTTTGTTATACATTCTCTTTATTATGTAGAAGATATTGAAAAAGCTCTAAATAAAATAATGATTTTTGCTGATAAAGCAATAGTTGTACATCATGGAGAAAATGGAATAAACAAAGTTCAAAAGAAGTTCAAAAAGTATGTTAAAAAAGGTCCTAACATAATTGGTACTTACAAGGATATTCTTGTATCTTTGGAAAAGTTAGGAATTAAATATGACTACGATATATATGAAGCTACTGTTAATGTTAGTCATTGCAAAAACCCTAAAGATAAGGAAGGTATAAATATGATAAAATTTTTTCTTGAAAGATCAAAATTATCCAAAGATATAATAATTGAGGTTAGTAAATGGTTTAAAGAAGAGATGGATGATACTATGAAACATGACTTTGCCCTAATAATAACAAAATGAAAAACATAAAACACGAATATCAAGTTAATGCCCTAACGGGCAACTCCGTTAGGTAAATTAATCCAAGAGCTAATCTTCGACATATCTTTAGGAGGAGGTTTCTTGCTGTAAACAACAAA
>JAGVWY010000076.1 GCA_018304055.1 Candidatus Pacearchaeota archaeon | reverse complement strand
TTTCTTTATAATTCTTTTTTTGTAATAATGTTGTTTGTTGAATAAAACAACATAGGGTTAGCACCTAAAAAGGCTAACCCTTTATACTTTATATACGAATATTTAATAATAACTTTATAATAGTAACAGATAATAATGTTTATATAGCTGTTTTATTTCATAAATTCATGCTTCCTTTATTTGAGAAAAATAGAAAATTAATTACAGGAATTATTGTTTTAGCCCTTCTTCTATTTATAATTTATGCAACTCTAAGATTTATTTCTGCTTTTTTTGGAGCAGTAATCCTAGCTTATATTTTTTATCCTTTAAATAAAAAACTAAGGAAAAAAGGATTTTCTCCTAGGAGTGCATCATTAATAATTTTGATACTTTCCTTGATAATTGTCATCATTCCACTTATTTTCATTATTAATGGTATAATAAAACAGATTTCTCTTTTACCAGGACAAATAGAAAAAATAAGAGAGCTTAAAGATAAGATAAATGAATTAACTCCCTTTGATATTGATATAAATGTAAACCAAGTAATCAATCAAATAACTCCTTTTTTAGCAAGGTCTATTACCCCTCTTTTTACTAATATAATTAATGCATTTGTTATCTTATTTTTGTTATTTTTTTTACTTTACTATTTTTTATTGTACTCTGATGAAATGAAAGATATTATCATGAAATACCTTCCTTTTGATAATAAAACAAATGATAAAATAATTGAACAATTTAAGCAAGTTACTAATTCTACAGTTATAGGAACGTTTTTCATAGCTATTGTTCAGGCTGTTTTTCTCTCTGTTAATTTTTACCTTCTTGGGATTCCTGGAGCAATTTTTTGGGGTTTTGTAACTGCTATTCTATCGTTTCTTCCTGTTGTTGGACCTCCTGTTGTATGGATTCCTGCAGTTATTATTCTTTTTTTATCTGATGAGATAAGCAAAGGAGTTGTTTTGATTATTGTTGGTATACTGATAAGCACACTTGATAATATTCTGAGGCCGGTTATAAACCAGAAATATGGAAGTATTCATCCTATTACCTCTATTCTTGGGATTTACATCGGCATAAGCCAATTTGGTATTATTGGTATATTCATAGGGCCTTTGATTGTCGCATATTTTCTTTTGTTTTTTAACATTTTTAGAGAGGAGTATAGAGAATTTTGAAAAACCTAAAAAATCAAAATTCTCTAAGAAGGACTTTGACAAATTTTCTTCCGGAAAACGTGGTTATTCAAAGTCCTCTATACGAAAAAGTGATTAAAGAAACATCGCGATTAAGAGAAGTTGTTTGCAGTAAATTTAATCTAATAATGAACAAACAATTTGGGCTAATTTCTGTTTTTCACGAAGAAAATTTGTGAAGCAAAAAGAAATTACCTCTTAATCTGCTGTTGCTTGACCGAACTCTGAAAGAGTGAGGCACGAGTGGAGCAAAAAGCGACCTCGTGAGTTTTAATTTTTCTTTCAGGGTGGGGGAGGAGGTGGAAGCGACGACCATTTAATTTTGAAAGATTGCCCGCCCGCTTTTTGTTTCTTTTTTCTAAAAAAGAAAATGAAATAATCTTGGGGGGGTGGGAAAATTAGAATTATTGTATCCCGCAAGTAGATTTTTGTTCTTCAGATAATCCTTCTTCATATAAATCTACATTGAATATAGAACTGCAACACCCTTCTCTAGTCCTGTCATCAAATCTACATAAAGAAGGGTCGTTCTTTTTCTCAGCAAAATAACTATAACATTCGCTTCTAAGGTAAATCCCCTTAGATTTCTCATCTATAAGAGAAGTGCAGATAGTCTCATCCTCTTGAGCCATAAAGAAGTTACGTTCACAAATAGTTCCTGGATATGAGTCTTTACAGATATTAATGTTATTTTCTTCTATAGCTTTTTTAGAATAACAATTAGTATCTCCAGAAAGGCATCCTCCTTGCATAAATAGATTAATAATTATTGCTAAAATTAAAATTGCAATAAGACCTCCCAACATGTAAATTATTATCTTTTCATTGTATCTAAATAAAAACTTATAAAGCAAAGTTAAAAGAAATGAAATTATTAAAAAGATTAAGGGCATATATATAAAGAAAAGTAAGGCGAATCCAAGTTGTTCAAGTTCAGTTTCTCCAATAGTAGTTGTGAGATACATAATTAAAGACAAGATAACCACAACCCCTATAAGAATTAGAAATCTTTTCCAAAAACTTTTTTTATTTTCTAAATTATTAAGGATAAAATAATTTGAAAACAACATGAAAATAGAAAAAGGAAGAGCTATCCAAAAACTCCAATAACTTATTTCAGAAATGCTCCCAGCTTCACCTTGTGAGAAATATAATATAAATGTAGAAGAAATAATAAAAATTGTTACAAATAATAAAACCGCGTGTAACAATGATTTTTTTAATATTTTCATAATATGTATTACAAAACAATGCTTAAAAAGCTTTCTTCGGGGGGAAGATTATTTCAATATAATAGAAAAATTTGGGAGAGCGACAGCGAACCTTTTATCCATTGTTATACAAAGTGCGAAGCATTTTGTTGGTCTTCTCTTTGGTCGGATAAAAGAAGTTTTTCTCTGAAACGAAGTTTCAGCTATTTGTCCGAAGGACTGCGGGCAATCTCTCACTATTTCTGTCGGGAAAGAAAGAAAAATTAAAATTTGGGCGAAGCCAAGCAACAAAATTATTTCTCTATAAATTCTACGTTATCTAAGTCTTGAAATTCTTTGTCTCCTGTCAAAAATTTAATTCCAAAATCTAATGCTATAGCATAACCAAGACAATCAGCATAAGAGAATTTTTTAATATAATTTTTTAATTTGAAACGAGAAGCTTCAAAAATATGTTCATCTTTAATCTGGACTGCTATTTTTTTAAATTGATAAAAAAATTCTCTTGCTATTTTTTCATTGAAATCTTTTAATAAAGTATAATACAATTCATATATATTATATAAACAAGTAAATAAGTTATGATCCAAATATTTCTCAAATTTCTGATTTCCCTTTGCAATTTCAATCATTGCGTAGGTGTCTAGAAAGTAGCTCAACTCGTTCTGAATCTTCTTTTCTTCTTTCATCCTTAAATTTTTGGGTGTCTATTCTCCAGCCTTTTAATTTTCCAAAAAGTTTTCTTAAATTTGGTAAATCTTTTTTTAACAAAATTGTTATTTCATCTCCTTCCCTAAAATTCTCCTCTTCTAAAGCATCTGAAGGGATAATAACTCCAAGTGAATTTCCCCATTTCCTTAATTTTGATTTTATCTCTATCATATTACTACATAGATTTTGAATGTATCAAGAATTTTCTTATAAAAATAAATTCTTGAATACCCCAAAAATGCTACTCCATAAAAAAAGCATTTTTGATGAATCAGAAATTTTCAATTTCTGAGTTTTTATTAGAGAATTTTGTTGCCCCTATTTTTTCAAAATTCTCTATAGAATCAATTAACTTCAAACTTCTTTACTATTTCTTCTTCTACAAAATGCATTTTTCCTGGGAATATTATGCAAAAAGGTTCTTTGATTGATTTTGTTTTTAACTTATCTAAAGATCCATAAAGAATCTTGCTATTTTTTGTTCCTAACATTGAACAAATAATAATTTTATCAAAATATAAATTTTGAGCTTTACTCGATTCTTCTAATTGTTCGAGCACTTGTTTGAAAGATAACAATGGATTAATAAGGATGAGAGAATGCGCATTTATTTTTTTATTCTCAATTACATAATCAATAAAACTTTCTGGCTGATAATTTTTTTCCCATTCTGGCATGCTTGTAATTTTTCCAAACTTATATAATTGTAACCCTGTCTCTGCAATAGCATCAAAAATACTTGCTGAATAAACAATTTTGAATTTAATTATTTGTTTTTTACATTCTTCAATTAAAGAAATATGAGTTGTAGCAAATAACGGAGAGCCATATACCAACAAACAAATTGATTGTTTTTTTGCTTCTTTAATAAGGAAATCTGATTCAACCTGCTCTCTATTTAAAACTATAATTTTTCTTTTAAAAATTTTTTCCAATTTTTTTATTGAATAAGGAAAGCTAACTGTATAAACTTCTAAATATATTTTTTTAGAGCTTTTTATAGCAGATAATCCTTGCAAGGAAATTCCTTGTTCATTTAATCCTAGACCTATAAAATATAACATGTTAATTAAAATTTTTTATGATTTCTTTTATTAAATTTATTGCATTTTGATATGATTCCTCTGTAAAAATGTTATTTTTAAATGATTTCAAATTATTTAATCCTTTTTTTAAGAATTTAATAAGAAGAGTTTTATCTTTGGGGAATAATTCTTTATTGATAACAGTAACATACTTTTCTTTTTTTGTTCCTCTTTTTGGATTTAAATATACTGCTAATCCCAATTCAACCTCTTTGCCTAGTATTTGAACGGGCATTAACTCTAATTTATCTTTATATTTTTCAGCAAGATTCCTTATTAATTCTATATTTGGCAGTTCACTAAAGTCAGATAATTCTTTATCTTTTGACAGTATATATTCCCCAATAAAAAATTTTTCCATATATAAGGAAGAATCAAAACCCTTAAAAATCTTATTAATCTTTAAAATTAATGTTTGGATTGTTAAAAAATAATAATGTAAAAGACTACAGAAGATTTAGATGGTTTTATACTTCTGATGAAACATTAGTAGTTGGTGGAAAAAGTGATGAGCAAAATGAACTGGTTTTGAAATATTTTTTGAAACCACAATATATTGTTGTTCACACAAGTTCTCCTGGAAGTCCTTTTATGATTATTCAAAGTGAAAACCCTTCTAAAAATGATATAGAAGAAGCCTCTGTTTTTTGTGCTTGTTTCTCTAAGCAATGGAAAATGTTAAAAAGTGAAAAAGAAAAAATAGGAGTGGATATTTTCAAAGGAGAACAAATGTACAAAACGAAAGTTATGAAAAAAGGAACTTTTGGTGTGAAAGGAAAAGAAGAAACATTAAATGTAAAGCCAAAATTAGCGCTCGTTGTTCAAAAAGGAAAAATAAAAGCTGTACCTCTTGTACCTTCCTTAAAAACTTCATATAAGATCCTTGCGGAGATTGTTCCTGGAAAACTTAACAAAAACGAGGCAACTGAAAAAATTGTTAAAAAAATTAAAGATAAATTTAATTTTCCTGTTTCAAATGAAGAAATTATGCAGGTTATACCCAGTGATAAAATTGGAGTAAAGTAAACGTCATGTATTCTATTTTTATTTAAGGTAAATATTTTTCTAATTATATAGTCACTAATTAATGGCTACAATAGAAAAATTTAAATAATGAGTTTTCTTAATAAACTCATGGAAACTTTCCCTCATAAAGTTGAGGCATTTACTCGAATGATTGAACGAGATTATGCAGAAGGAACCCCATTCTTTAGAAAATTTGTGAGCTTAGCTAAGAAAATATATCCTATATTACAAGAGCAGGATTTTGAAGATGTTTATCAAAATGCTTTATTGAGTCTTACTTGTAAAAATTCGGGCAGGTATGCCATAGAAAATTATTCATATGATATTGATCAAGAAAAAAGAATAGATGAAGATAGAATCTTAAGAAAGTGGTTTATTCGTTGTTTATTAAACAAATGTGTTGATTATATGAGACGTAAAAAAAATACTTTCTCTATTGATGATGTAGATGGACCTGATTTAAGTTTAGTTCGAGATTCTGAAGAAAATCCTTTAGAAATATTAATTAGAAGAGAAATAAAAGATAAGGTTAAACGAGAATACCATCGATTAAATCCAATTCATCATCAAGTTGTTAGACTAATTTATTTTGATGGATTAAAATATCATGAAGCAGCTGAAAAATTAGGGATTCCATTAGGAACAGTTAAAAGTAGATTGCATGCTGCTATTTCTCGTTTAGGAGAAAGATTAGAAGGATTAAAGGTTGCTTAAAATGGATTATAGATAGGGCAGCATAACTTTTTAAATTTCTATTTACAATTATAGAATATGACTTCGCAATTAGAGATACAATTAGGCAAGAGAGGACTTACCTCCACATTTTTAGAAGATATCAAAAAAAGATTTGAAAATAATAAAGTAAACAATATTAAAATAAGTGTATTGAGAAGTGCGCGAGAAAACAGAGAAGATATGAAAAAATATGCAGAAGAGATTAAAAATTATTTAGGAGATAAATACACATATAGGATTTTAGGTTTTAGTATTTTCTTGAAAAAGTGGAGAAAAAATAGAACATGAAAATAGTCGCTGAAAGCATCAATGAATTAAAGAAAGAAATACGAAAGTTAAACGTTGATGTTGAAATAAATGATATAATAAAAATTGATCTTCCTTTTGTTGATTCTCAACCAACGTTTACAGTTGTTAATATTCCTTCATATGGTAATAATTCTATTAACCTTATTTTTGTTGCTAATGATAAAATAGTAATAAATTCTCATCTTAATTCTTTTTCTACTGAAAAAAAGTTTGAGAAAATTGTCAAAAAAAATGAAGGAGAAAGCACTATAACAATATTTATGTTGCTTAAATCAATTCTGAAAAATTATTCTCAGGAGTTTCTAAGAATTCGGGATGTAATGAATAATTTGGAAATTGATCCAATTCTTGATTCAATCGAAGAAACTGCGAGAGAACTAAGAAAATTAACAGACCGAATGGAAGGGTTATTACAATTGATAATTGAATTAAAAGAAGAAGATATTCATTGTTTTAATGTTTCCCTTATTGATTTTGATTATGAGTTATTTAGCACTGAAACAAGATATTGGCTTGAAAGATGCAGAAGCCATATTTATAGAATTGCTTCTTTACGAACAAAATCAGAAATGAAATCTAATAGAGAACTTAACGATACATTTTTTAACAATTGTAAGCATTGTGGTGAATGTTCCTGGGACAATAGGAGCTATTTTTGGTATCCCAGCATTATCAAATGCTTATTTTGATTCTCATACCACCATACTTATTATAACCTTAGTTTTAACAACTATCTTATCAATATTGCTTGGATATATGTATTGGAAATATTTGAAGTTGAAGTAGAAAAAAAATCAAAAGATATATATATCTTCTTAATTAATTTAGTTTATGAAAAGAGGTATTAGTGTATTATTATTTCTCATTTTATTTATAGTTTTAACTCTGAATTTTATATCTGCAGGTTTTTTTGATTCACTAAAAGAATTTTTTAGTCCTTTTATCACCGGCAAGGCAGTTGATGAAAAAATAGGATTAGTCTCTCATTGGCCCTTTGAAAATAATTATAATGATAATATCGGAAATAATCATGGCAGTGTTAATGGAAATCCGGTATTTAGCGAGGGGGAAGTAGGAAAATCTCTTAAATTTGATGGCAATGATTATATTAAAATTGCTCCTAATAAAAACCTTGATTTACAGAAAGCTTTTACTATAAGTGTGTGGATTAATGCAGAATCTTCATCAAGTTTTCAGACTATACTTGCTAAAGAGCAAGATTCCTCTGAAGGTTGGTCAAACAGAAATTTCTGGTTTGCATTGTGGGATAATGGAAAACTAACATTAAAATTCTCCTCTCTTTCAAATAATAACGATTGTGAGATAATAGGAGGTAGTGATTTAAGGAATAAAGGATGGAAGCATGTTGTCGGAGTTTATGATGGTAGTAACTGCAAGATTTATGTTGATGGTGGATTAGTTGGAAGTGATGCTGTTTCAGGAAAACCGGAAGGCATTGGACATCCATTGCTTATCGGATTAGAAAGTAATTATAGGAAAAGAGGATTTAAAGGAGCAATTGATGAAGTGAAAATATGGGATAGAGCTTTGAGTGATGAAGAGATTCGAGATGAATTTGAGGGAAAAATAATGGAAGGAATAACGGGAAAAGGAGTTACTATTGGCATTATTGATACTGGCGTGGATTATACTCATCCTGATTTAGGAGGATGCACAAATACTGAAGAGTGTGAGAATATTGTTAAACCTTATCACCCTAATTTTCCTAGAATAAACGGAGATAAGATTGTGTGGCACGACAATAGAGATGGAGATTATGAGATATACATGTACGATATTGCAAAAAATGAGGAAATTAAACTAACAAATGATAATTATGATCAATATCATCCTGATATCTATAGCAATTATGTTGTTTGGACAGAACTTCATACCAATAAAGGAATTTATTTATATGACATTACAACAAGAAATGTTCAAAGAATTAGTAATTACTGGTCTTCTCCAGCAAGAATTTACCAAAACAAGATTGTCTGGTCAGATGCAAGAAGAACTGGAGAAAATTACGATGTCTATGTATATGATATTTCTACTGGAGTAGAAACTAGACTGACAGAAAGCAATAATGATGAATGGGCTCCTGAAATTTATGGCTCTAATATTATATGGGCAGATGATAGAAATAACCCTGGTGCAACTAATCTTGATATTTACATGAAAGATTTAACAAGCGGAGCTGAAAAACGTTTAACTTCAGAACCTAGCGCAGGTAATAATCATAGAAGTTATTGGATAAGTGGAAATTATTTTATTTGGTTAAATTTTCTGGATTATCAGATTTATATGAAGAATATTCAAACGTCAGAAACTACAAAAGTAAGTTCTGGTTCTCTGGTAATAGACCCTTCAATTTACCAAAACAAGATTTTGTGGTCGCAGATTGGAGATAATTTTGATATTTGGAGTTACGATATTTCTACTGGTACAAATAATATTTTAGTAGATCGTTCTTCCCATTTAACTTATCCGATGTTATCTGGAAATAATTTAATCTGGATTGATGATAGAACAGTTCAATCATCTGGAAATGAACAATTATTTTTATATGATTTATCATCTCAAAAAGAAAAGCAAATTACAGGTTTGGATATTACAGATAATAGTGGCCTATTTCCAAATTCAAAAGTTAAAGGAGGATATGATTTTGTAAATGATGACAATGATCCTATGGATGGCGCAGGGCATGGAACACATGTTGCTGGAATTGCAGCTGGAAAAGGAAGAGATAAAAATAATAATGGTATTTATTGTGAATATAATGAAGGGGAAATTTGTGGAGTTGCTCCTGATGCAATGATTTATGCTTATAAGGTATTAGATAGCTATAGAAGTGGAAGTTCTGATGATATAATTGCAGCTATAGAGAGAAGTATTGATTTGAATGAAAATGGGATTCCTTGCGAAAATGAAGAGGATTACTTAGATATTATAAGTTTAAGCCTTGGTGGAGTTGGAAATCCAGATGATCCAATGAGTAAAGCAATTGATAATGCTGCTGAATGTACTGTTCCTGTTGTTGCTGCTGGGAATGAAGGCGAATATGGTATTAACACTATTGGCTCTCCTGGAACTGCAAGAAAAGCAATAACTATTGGTGCAAGTGACAAACTAAATAATATTGCGGCATTCAGTTCTCGTGGTCAGATTATTTGGAATGATGGAAAAAGTATATTAAAACC
>JAGVWY010000012.1 GCA_018304055.1 Candidatus Pacearchaeota archaeon | reverse complement strand
ACTCCGGCAATTCCGCATGCAATTATTAAAAAATGCAGATATAAAAAACTTTATTTATTCTCTTTAATCCACCCATATCCTTTTTTTTCTAACTGGTCAACTAATTTATGCCCTCCCTCAAGAACTATTTTTCCATCCATCATAACAGAAAGTTTATCCGGTTTGAGATATTTTAAAATCCTTTTATAGTGAGTGATAATAACGATTATTTTTTCTTTATTCATTAAATTTTTTACTCCTGAAGCAATTACTTTTAAGGCATCAATGTCAAGCCCGGAATCTGTTTCATCTAAAATTGCAACTTTTGGATTTAAGATATTTAATTGCAAGATTTCAGATTTCTTTTTTTCTCCTCCTGAAAAACCTGCATTTAAATATCGAGAAGCAAAATCCTCCTTCATATTTAACAAAGCGAATTTTTCTTTCAATAATTTTTGAAAGTCCATTACATTTATTTTTTCCTCTTTTAAATTATTAAGAGCTGTTCGCAGAAAATTACTTATTGTTACTCCTGAAATTTCGTTGGGATATTGAAAACTCAAAAACAATCCTTTTTTTGCTCTTTCATCTGGCTCTAAATCATTAATAACCTCTCCATTCATTAAAATCTTTCCTTTTGTTATTTTATATTTTGGATTCCCCATGATAACATTTGCTAAACTACTTTTTCCACTTCCATTAGGACCCATAAGAGCATGAACTTTTCCTTTTTCTAATTTTAAGTTTACGCCTTTCAAAATTTCTTTTCCATCAACTTCTACGTGAAGATTCTTAATTTCTAGCATTTTCCAACGCTCCTCGTAAAACATCTAATGACAATAAGGCACATTTAATTCTTACTGGAGATAGAGGTATTTTGATAAGCTCTAAAATATCATCTTTATTTATGTTTTTTGCTTCTTCTATTGTTAAATTTTTTAGTTTCTCTGTTAATAGTGAAGCTGAAGCCATTGAAATTGCACATCCAATGCCATCAAATTTTAGATTTTCAATTTTATTGTTTTTGATTACTAACTGGATTTTTATTTCATCTCCACATAACGGATTATTCTTCATAAATTCATGGCTAGGATTTTCAATTATTCCTTTATTTAATGGATTTTTGTACAAATCTAAAACATACTCCCTATACATTTCAAGACTCATTTAAACACCTCCTGAACTTTTTTTAATCCATTAATCAATGAATCAATATCTTCTTTAGTGTTGTAAATAGAAAGACTTATCCTGCATGTTCCTGGAATGTTAAGTTTTTTCATTAACGGCATGCAGCAGTGATGGCCTGCTCGTATTGCTATATTATAATCATTCAAAATAGATGCTACGTCATGAGGATGTATTTCTTTAATGTTAAATGAAATTACAGATAAACTTTTATCCTTTCCAGGATTATAAATCTCAATATTTTTAATTTCATTTAATTTATCTAAGGCATATTCTAATAATTCTTTTTCATGTTCTCTTATATTATTAATCCCTATTTTTTCTAAATAATTTGTTGCTTCTCCTAAAGCTATTACCCCTCCAATATTTTGAGTTCCAGCTTCAAATTTAAGAGGGATTTCATTCCAAGAAGCTTTTTCATAACTTACTTTTTCAATCATCCCACCTCCTGTCATAAAAGGAGAAAGTTTTTCTAAAAGCTCTTTTTTTCCGTACAAAATTCCTATTCCTGTTGGGCCAAACATTTTATGTCCTGAAAAAACTAGGAAATCGCAATTTAATTTTTTTACATCTACGCTTATATGTTGAATTGACTGGGCAGCATCAATTATAGTTAACACATTATTTACTTTTGCAATGCCTATTAATTTATCAATTGAATTAATAGTCCCAAAAACATTTGATACATGCGTAATTGACAGTAGAGCTGTTTTTTCAGTTATTAATTCTTGAGCCTTGTCATAATCTAACTCAAAATTCTTAATAGGTATAAATTTTATTTTAAAATTATTTCTTTTAGCCATTTGTTGCCAGGGAACAAGATTAGAATGATGTTCCATTTCTGTTAATATAATTTCATTTTTTCCTTTTTCTATAAGTTCTTGTATAGTATAAGATAATAGATTTAAAGATTCAGTCGTATTTTTAGTAAAAATAATTTCTTCTGGATTCGCATTAATAAATCTAGCTATAATTTTTCGCGATTCTTCATATTTCTCTGTTGCAACCTCGCTTAATGTATAAACGCCTCTATGAATATTTGCATTTTCTTTCTCATAAAAATTTTTTAATGACTCTATAACTGTTTTCGGTTTTTGTGATGTTGCAGCATTATCTAAATAAACTAAGCCAGGATTACTTTTGAATATCGGAAATTCTTTCTTTACATCTAACATTTTCTTTAATATTGTTTTCATGCTAAACCTAACATCATTTTTATTTCTTCTGATGGTTGCCAGGGAGGAGTAAAAACAATTTCTACTTCAGGGTTAAAGCTAATATTTTTAAGTTCATTCTTCACATTTTCGACTAAAACAGGTCCATATGGACACATAGGACTCGTAAAAGTCATTTTTATTTGTATTTTATTTTTTTTAATTTCCATATTATAAATTAGCCCAAGCGTCCAGATATCGATTCCTAGTTCAGGATCAATTACTTTTTTTAGTGCTTCTTTTGCATTTTCTTGAGCTAATTTTTTCATTGTAAACTGTTGATTATTGATTCGTATATTTTATTTTTTAACTCTTCTTCAAACAAACTTAAAACAGGCATGAAATATCCCTCAATAATCTGTTTTTGAGCTTGTTTTTTGTTTAGACCTCTTGAACGTAAGTAAAAAATTTTTTCATCATCTAACTGGCTAACTGAACTTCCATGGCTGCATTTAACATCATGATTATTAATTTCAAGATTAGGAATTGCGTTTGCTTCTGCTTTCTCGCTTAATAAAAGAGCTTCCTGTGTTTCATAGCCATCACTTCCATATGCATTTTGTTCTATCCTTACTAAACCTCGAGATAACACTTTAGATTCATCATTCAATACCCCTTTTGTTATAATGTCTGAAGAGGTATTTTCCTTACTGTGTATTGATGCTGTGTAAATATCAAAATTCTGATTTTCTGATGATAAATATAAAACTGTATTTGTTGTGTTAGAGCCTTTTCCTTTTAGCTCAGTTACAATGTAACTCCTAGTATAATGACTTCCTAAACAAACATCTGTCCAATTTACAACTGAATCTTTTTCTCCAAGTGCTTTTCTTTTTTGTATATTAATAGCGGATTTATCTAAATCCTGTAAGGATACAAAATCAACTTTTGAATTTTCTTTTAATAATATTCTTACTGTATCGCTTATGTATAAATTCGGTGAAGAGGATTTATGAATAACAATTTTACATCTTGAATTCTCTCCTGCTAAAACAAAAATATTAGTTAGAGTATTTTCTAAATATTTATAATTAATATAAATAGGTTCAATTTCAGTGTTTTTCGGAATCTCTATAAAGATAAAATCGTTTGAAAATGCCTGATTAAAATAATCTATATTTTCATAATCTTTAAACCAGTCATTGGATAAAAATGATTTAAATTCTTTTTCTAGGTCCTTAGGAATTTCTGATGATGAGAAAACATTTACTTTATTGTCAGCAGTTATCTCTCTTTTTATCTTGATGTTAAACTTTGGCAGTATTTTATTCATGTCAAATTCCCTCGGTTTTACTATTATATTTATTCCATACTTAAAAGACATTTCTGGAGCTAATTTTATTTTATTAAAACAAGTTCTCCTATATTTTCTAAAAAGAATAGGTTCATCTATAGATAATAAATCTTTGAAATTTTTAGATTGTAGGGTTTCCATTTTTACTAGAATTAACCTAATGAGCCTTCCATCTCTAGCTGGATAAGTCTGTTAAGCTCTACTGCATATTCTAATGGAAGTTCTTTCACAATAGGTTCTATAAATCCTGAAACAATCATTTGTGTTGCTTGTTCTTTGTTTAGTCCTCGTGAAGTAAGATAGAATATTTGCTCTTCGCTTATTTTTCCTACTGTTGCTTCATGTGCTAAGCTTGTTGTTGATTCCTCGACGTCAATATAAGGAATGGTATTGCTTTGGCTTTTATTATCTATCATTAATGCATCGCACTGCACATTTGATTTTGCATTTGTCGCTCCTTTTTTAACATTTATTAGTCCTCGATAAGTTGTTATGCCTCCTTCTTTACTTATTGATTTGCTTATAATAGTTGAGCTGGTGTCTTTTCCAATATGCGTTACTTTGCTTCCAGTATCTTGATGTTGCCCATGTCCTGCAAATGCTATTCCTATAAAGTCTGCCTTACTTCTATCTCCTAAAAGAACTGATGCTGGATAAAGCATAGTGCATTTAGAGCCATTATTGCCATTTACCCACTCAATTACACCATCTTCATGAACAACTGCTCGTTTAGTGTTTAAATTATAAGTATTTCTTGACCAATTTTCAATGCTTGAGTATCTTGCTCTGGCTCTTTTTTTCACGTGTATTTCAACGCATCCTGCATGAAGAGAATTTTCAGTGTAAATTGGCGAGGAGCATCCTTCAATATATTGCACCTCGGCATTTTCATCAACTATTATTAGAGTATGTTCAAATTGCCCGCCTTTTTTTGCATTCATTCGGAAATATGCTTGTAAAGGAAAATCTACTTTGACATTTTTTGGTACATAAATAAAAGTTCCACCTGACCATACTGCTGCATGAAGCGCAGAAAATTTATGAAGATTAATAGGAACACAAGTTGTCATAAAATGTTCTTTAACCAAATCAGGATATTTTTGTACTGCTTCATCCATATCTAAGAAAACAACTCCCTTTTCTTCTAAATCTTTTCGCAGGTTATGATAAAGCACTTCTGATTCATACTGCGCTCCTACCCCTCCTAAAACTTTTTGTTCTGCTTCAGGAATACCAAGCCTTTCATAAGTTTTCCTAATATCCTCTGGTACTTCGTCCCATGAACGAGCATTTTTCTTTGCATCAGGCCTCATGTAGAAAACAATTTCATTTAGATTTAATTCAGATAAATCAGGGCCCCAATCCGGAAGTTGTTTTTCATGAAAAATTTTTAATCCAAGAAGTCTTTTTTTTAGCATCCATTCTGGTTCATTCTTATCTCTAGAAATTTGTTTCACAAGTTCTTCAGTTAATCCAGGAGATGCTTTAAATTTTAATTTTTCTTCATTATGACTATCATATATTTCTCTTCTTATTTCAAAGTCCTGAAGTTGCGATGCCATCTTTTTTTAAATATTCCAATATTTAAATACTTAACTATTGTTAAGTTATATAAGTTTTTAAGGGTTGTGGTGGAAAATGGCTCCTGTCGCTGCAAGAATCAATCATATCTCTCAAAAAAAATATTTTCTCTTGGAATTCCTTTTTCTAATAGAATATCTCTCACCGAATAAATCATATCTTTTAATCCGCAAACATAATAATCTGAATTAATAAATCCAGTTATAATATCTTGAACATACTTTTTTTCTGAATTTTCAGATCTGCTTAATGTAATATTGTAAGAAAAATTAGGATAGTTGGTTAACTTTTTAAATTCCTCATCATAGAGAATTTCTTCTTCTGTTTTGTAACCTGTTATTAATATTATTTTTTTTGAAAATCCATTTTTTAACAAAAAGTCTATCATGGGCCTGAAAGGAGTAATGCCTGTTCCTGTTGAAATAAAAGTTATAGGTTTTTCTTTTGAGTTATCTTGTATAACAAAATGGCCTAACGGACCTATTATTTTTAGAATATCTCCTACTTTTAACTTGTTTATAATTTGTGTGCCAATGCCGTTTTCTAAAATTTTAATGCAAAGTTCAAGATTTTTATCATCAATTCTAGAGGCTATAGAATATGATCTTTTAATCTCTTCTCCATTATTATTCAAAAGAATAGAAACAAATTGTCCTGGAATAAATGAAAAGTCTTCAGGAGTTTCAATAGATAATTGCTTAACACTAGGTGTTAAATTTTTTGCATCTAAGATTTTTCCTTCAAACTTTAATATTTTTGGTTTTTTTAGTTGTTGCTCCATATTCTTATATTTCCAGGAAGGCTTAAATAGTTAACTATCCTCTAGAAAACATGAAACTAATGCCGCAAGAAATTGAAGTATGGTATTTAATTCCTGCTCTAAGAAGAGAAATTGCTAAGATATTTATTTCTGATTTCAGATTCTCCCAGAAACAAGTTGCGGAAATTTTGGGAATTACTGAAAGCGCGATTTCTCAATATTTGAAAGATAAAAGAGCTCATGAATTAAAATTTAACGAGAAAGAAATGGCTGAAATTAGAAAAACTGCTAAAAGGATTATTAATGACAAAGAAAATTGTAATAAATATGTGTATAAGCTAACGATGTTGTTGCGGGGAACTGATGCTGTTTGCGCATTACATAAAAAACAAGATAAAAGTCTTTCGGAAAATTGTCACATTTGCATGGAATAATTACTCTATTATATAATTCTTTAAATACTTTCCACCACTACCTGTAAAAAATGAAGCAATATTTAGATTTGTTGAGAAAAGTTTTACAGGATGGAGATCCACAGTATAATGAGAGAACTGGTCATTTGATGATTGTAAGTGCTGGTGATCAAAGTATTTATGATTTAAGAGAGGGTTTTCCGAGATGTACAACAAAACCTTCTGTTTCTATGAGGTGGGTTGGTGAAGAAGTTTTTTGGATGTTGCGAGGAGAGAGAAATGCAAAAACATTATATGATAAAGGAGTTGATATTTGGAACAGAAATGCTTATCAACAATATCTAAAAAACAAAGGATTAGAACATCGGATTAAAAAAAACACTCCTGAATGGGAAGAGAGTTTTAAAGAATATGAGATGAGAATGAAGGAACCTGATTTTCCTTTAGAAGACGCTGATCTTGGTCCTGTTTATGGATATCAATGGAGGAATTTTGATGGTAATTCTATTATGAAAAGTATTGATAAAGTATTAAATGAAGTTAATAACAATATGGATATTCCTGAAGAATTATGCCTATCTATAAAAAAGAAATTTGCAAATAGAGGAACTGACCAATTGCTTGCACTCATTGAAGGAATAAAAAAAGATAAAGGTTCACGATATCATATGCTAACTGCATGGAACCCCAATGATTTAAAAGATATGGCTTTAGGTCCTTGCCATTGTATATCTCAATTTACAATAACTAGAGATAGAGACTTAGATTTGCACATGTGGCAGAGATCCTGTGATGTATATTTAGGAGTTCCTTTTAACATTGTGCAGTATTCTTTGTTGAATCATTTAATAGCAGGAGAAACAGGATTTGAAGCAAGAAAATTTATTCATTCTTATGGAAATGTCCATATTTATGGAGGAGTAAGTCCGCGTTCTGATTTTTTGAAGCAAGAAGATAATTTAAGAGAGTTGCAAAAAAGAGTTAGAAATGCAAACATATCAGAAGATTTTCTTTCAATAAGAGAATGGTATCTGCAAAATGCTCCTGAAGAAGATAAATATAATAGAAGAAAGGATCATATTCCTTTTGTTCTTTATCAGTTATCCCTTACTCCTAGAATACTACCAAAAATAGAAATTGAAAAAATGCCTTTTTTTGAATTAATTAAACAACCTGCTGATAAAGTTATTAAACTTGTTGGAGGGGATAAGCCATTACGATGGGATTCTAAAGCAGTAATGGCTGCTTAGAATGGATTTAATAATCATAGCTGCCCTCTCTGAAAATTTTGTAATTGGAAAAAATGGAAAAATTCCTTGGTATATTCCAGAAGACCTTCAGAGATTCAGGAAATTAACCCTTGGAAATAGAGTAATTATGGGAAGAAAAACTTATGAATCTCTTCCGGAAAAATTCAGGCCGCTTCCTCGCAGAGAAAATATTGTTTTAACAACTAACCCTTACTATAGCTATAGTAAAGTTATTGTGATGCATTCTATTGATGGAACTTTAGAGTATTGCAGAAATGGAGATAAAGTAAAAGAAAATTTTGTAATTGGAGGAGAAAAAATATTCAGAGCCTTTTTTCCTTATGCAACAAAAATGGAACTAACACATGTTCATAGACAGTATGAGGGGGATGCTTTTTTTCCTGATATAAATTGGAATGAATGGCAAGAGGTTATGAGAGAAGATAAACGAAATAAAAATTGTGAATATAGTTTTGTGAGTTATGTGAGAAGAGAATGAAAGTGAATAAAGATTTCTGATTAGATTTTTTGAGTAATAACAGATAATTTTATATAATCTGGTTGATTCAAAAATATATGGTAACTTTTAATGTAATTGTTGAACAAGATGAAGATGGGATGTTTATTTCTGAAGTTGTAGGTCTTCCGGGTTGTCATACACAAGGTAGAACTTTGGACGAGCTAATGGAAAGAACAAAGGAAGCTATCTCTCTTTATTTAAAATGTAAAAAGGTGGATTTAGGAAATACTAAATTCTACGGGTTACAACAAATAGAAATCTAAACATGGCAAAATTGCCTTTATTAAGTGCGAAAGAGGTTTCTAAAATTCTTAATAAGTTAGGTTTCAGGTTTATAAGACAAGAAGGAAGTCATATGTTTTTTGAACATCCTGATGGAAGAACTACAGTAATACCAAATCATCCAGGCCAAGATATTGGTAGAGGATTATTAAATAAAATTATAAAGCATGACCTTCAAATTTCAAGAGAAGAATTTGAGAAATTACTATAAAGATATAGTTTTGTGAGTTATAAATAATGTGCTAGTATATTGACGTGTAGCCCTAACATACTTGAAACATTTCATTTTTGTCAGGACAAAAATTAATAGAATTAAGAATTAAAATATTTATTGATTTCTTAAATTAGTTAAAATTAGCTCTTCTAAACCAGAAAGTTTTAATCTATTAAGAGTTTGTAAAATTTGTTGTGGAGTATATGTTTCAACATTAATTTCTCCTGCAGAAATTTTTTGCGCTTCACGAATTCCTGCTCGTTTTTCTTCATCAGAGTGCTCGCAAAAATTCGCGGCTTCGCCGCTATTATGACGTACCCCCCGCGCCCCGTCGTCGTCGCCGCACAAGTCCCCGACGCCGCAGTGCAAACCAGACCCGCCGCCCAACCAAGGGAACCACACTTTGCGTGCAAAAGGTTTATTCCGAATACCTGCTAACCAAATTGGCATTTCTTCAATTCCATACCCCTTCAAAAATTTTCCATAATTTTCTGCATGTTCTCCAAATGCATATTTTGTAATCTCATCCTCACCAAATCCATTAGTTGGTACAAATTTGCTCGTTAATTCAACACAATCAGTAAGACATTCTTCAACTTGATTTTCATTTAAATAAAAATCTTTTCCATTTCTCTGAGCTTGTGTTGCTTCTCTTGCATTTTCATCAATAATTGGAATTCTAGTCAAAAATCTTCCTCTTTTTGGAACATAAATAGCATTTTCTAATACCCGATTTCCAAATCGAGATATATCTGCTTGATAACCTTCTTGTATCCGCAATCTCAAATTTTCTTGTAAAGAAATTAATCTATAATCATCTTCTTGTAAAACTTCTAACCCATCATCAAATGGCGCTTCTACATATGCTGAAAGTAAATCTCCTTTTGTCACATCTTGAATAAGTTCATATTTTGCTTTTTCTTTTGTTTCCATGATTCTTATAATTATTTAAGGTATTTAAATCCTTCTATTAGTTACTATTATTAAAGAGTCATGAAACAACATTTTATCACCAAAAAATATAAAAATACTATTGATTTAATAGTAATATACTATAAAATGGAAACAAATTTAACTTTGAAATTTAAAGGCAAAGAAGCTGAATTGCTTGAAGAACTTATTAAACAGGGATTATTTAGCAGTAAATCTGAAGCAATTAGAGCGGCTCTTATCCATTATTTTATCGAGTTAGGTTTGCTTGGAAGAGAACAACAATGGAAAGAAATACAATCTTTTAAAAAAAGAGGGGTTACTCTAGAGAAACTTGAAAAAGATATTAGAGTAATAAAAGAAAAACGCAAATGAAATTGAGAGTTTTTGCAGACACAACTCTATTTATTTATGCATTTGAATTTCCTGAATCAAATAGTGCCATAATAATTGAATTATTAAACAAAGATGAGATAGAAGTTGTAATTTCTGAAAGAGTTCTAAATGAAGTTAGTGATTATTTCAAAAAATTTTATAACAAGGAACTTGCCTATAAATTTAAGAAATTTTTGTTAGATTCATGCATTCTTATTTTAGAATCTGAGATAAAAAAAGAGATGGAAACTTTAAAAGAAAAAATTAAAGAAAAAGATTTATCTCAAATATCAACTGTAAGAAAATATGGAATAAAATATTTAATTGCCTATGATAGGGATTTTGAAAGCTTTGAAGAATATTTTACTCCTAAGAAATTTCTAATTATATTAAATAGATTTACTCGAGATAAAGAATTCTAATTATTCATTCCCCACAATATTTTCAGAAGCATAATCTTCCATAGAATAATCTTTATTTGAATTAACAAGTTCAAAAAATCTAGGAAAATTTATCCAGGTTTTTTTATTGAGAGATTTTCGTACTAAGAGAATAGCACGACTAGGCTTATGTGTTCTGATATATTCATACTCTGGTAAAACAGCAAGTAATTCGTTCATAAATTCTTCCATGTCTGATAACAAAGGCATATCTTTATGTTCATAATAATTTCTGCTCTCTCCAACATGAACATAACTTTTTAATTCAACGAAATCTGGCATTCCCCTTTTAATTAATTCTGCATATCCATTAACATCTTCCATATTTTCATTTTTTATTAAAGTTAATCTTATACATGTTCTATATTTTCTTGTTTTCAATAACTCTAAACATTCTAACATTCTTTCCCAAAAATCTTTAAATAATGGCCTGTCAATTTTTTTCATTAACTCTTTGTTTGAAGCATCAATGCTTAAATATAACTGGGTAACATTTTCTATTTTCTTTATTTGTTCTGGATATTGAGAATTTGTTACTAAAAAAGTTGATATTTTTCTTTTGTGGAATTCATTCAATATTTCATTTATCAAAGGATAAGTTATTGGCTCTCCTGTTAATGAAAGAGCAACATGCCTTACATTTTCCATTTGTTTTATTGCAAGTTTATTTGCTTTCTCACTTCCCATGCCTTTAAATCCCTGTAATAAGCTAATATGTTCATCAATTGCATGTTTTATTATATGTTCAGGAGAATCAATAGGTCCATACCAATTTTTAGAAACAGGAGCTTTTTCTCCTCTCCAACAAAACTTACATCTTGAAGCGCAAAACATAGAAGTTGTCATTTGCATGCATTGATGACTTCTTATTCCATAAAATAAATATTTATAACATCCCCCCTGTCCTCTTAACATTTTTCTTGTCCATTCACAGGTTTTAACTGCAGAATGAGCTCCTATTAATCTATAGCCTTGTTTAACTAATTGAGCTTTCTGAATATTAGACAATTGTTGTTTTTCAATTTGAACCGGTTCATTTTCTATAATAGTGAGATGCGCCATTTTAACTATTGTTAATTCGATAGTTTAATAGTTTTTCTATATAAAAGAATGAAAAGTTTTTAATAATAGTAATACCTATGTATTACTATGAAAACAATATCTATTAAATTGCCAGAAGATGAAGCAAATGAATTAGATGAATATCTTAAAAAGAAAAAAATATCTAAATCAGAATTTATTAGACATTTAATAATAGAAAAATTAGAGAGAAATAGAAGAGACAAAATTGGCTGGATGATTTTGGCAGAAAGGTCTATGAAAAAAATTTGGGATAATAAAAAAGATGATAGAGTCTGGAGTAAATATATAGAATGAATCAAAGAGATTTATTGTTAGTTTCTTTTCCATTTTCAGACCAATCTGGTAGAAAAGTAAGACCGGTTGTAGTAATAAGCAATAATCAACTTAACAATTTTTCAGAAGATATTTTAGTTGTGGGGGTTACTTCAAATATCTCTAAAGATAGATATACTATTGATTTGACAACCAAAGATTTAGAAGAAGGCAAGCTTATAAATCAATGCTGTATAAAAGCAGAAAATATATTAAAAATAGATAGCGAACTTATAATCAAAAAAATAGGAATAATTAAGAAAGAAAAATTTAAAGAACTGATTGAAAAAATTAAAATATCTTTAAAAAATTCATAAAACTTTTTAAACTAAAAAATATTTAAAGAATTATGGCAAAACTGGTTAATAGCGAAACAAGGCAGGAAATTGAAGTTAAAGATGGGGATTCCATAATAAAAGCAGCTGAACAACTTGGAGTAATTTTTGCTTGTCAAGATGGCATGTGTACCAGTTGTCAGATGGAGGTTACTGAAGGTATGAATAATTTATCAGAGCCAACTGAAAATGAAAAGGAGTTTTCAATGAAGCCGAGTGAAAGACTTGCTTGCCAATGTAAGATTAAAAAAGGCTTAGTAAAAATTAAGGTTTATTGAAATTCTTCTAATTCCTTTACAGGATCAAAGGCTTCTCTAATATTTATCATTGGCTGTTCAATATTGATTATATCATCAGTTCCGATTCTAGGACAAGCTGTATTCACCCAGCACTGTATAAATGGATAATTTTCTAAAGCATTTAAATCAAATGTATTGTCAACAAAAATATAAGGTTTTTTCCCTTCTTTAACTAATTGTTCTTTTAATTTTTTAGCAAGAGCAAGATATTGCTGTCCTGGTTTTATAGAGACTAAAATTCCTATTTTTTCTGCATTTAAATATTTTCTTAAATTGGCTTTCATTTTTTTTAATTGTTGTTCTATATCTTTTTCAGTTAATTCTCTTATATCCTTTGCAATAGGATTGTAGATGATAACTGGTTTAATTTTTTCATTTTTAATTTGTGATAAAAGAAGAGCTTTTGGATGAAATAACCCGTCTCCAACATACAAAATAAGATCAGATTGTTCGATAATAGGAACTTTAAATGTATCTTTGTAGCAATCACATCCTAAGATTTGTAAAACTGAAGAAGTTCTTTTTGCTTTTGTTATATTAACTTTTATTTTTAATTTTTCGATTTCTTTTATAAAATTATCTAAATTTGAAAACTGTACCGAAGCAAATAAAGCAATTGATTTAGTCTTTTTGTTTTTGAGATATTTTCTAAGATTATCAGTAAGATAAACAGGTTTTTCATACTTTGCTTCTATAAATAATATTCTCATTTCACCATTCCTCCTTATGAAACCTGTTATGACCCCATTGAATCATTAAATCAATATTTAAAACATTTAAACCAAGAGGAAGATCGCAAGCTCCAAAAGTTCCGCCAAATAAAATAAATATTTGAACATCAGTTTTATCCTCAATAGTATCTACTATTTCTGCTGCTCTATGTTTTAAACCATCTGGTAATTGGATTAAAACTTGCTCGGGTTTTCTTTTTTGTATTTCTTCAATAACTTTATCTAATTCGAGGTTGAACATAGTATTTCTTTTTAGTATTGGTATTTAATTCTTTTGCTTGAAAGTATTTCATAATTTTAATAAGTTCTTCTTTATTTTTAGTTTGTGTTATTTGTACTCTTAATTGAGAGCTATTCGGAATTCCTTTAGTAAACATTACCGCTTGTTTTTTAATTTGTGAAAATGAAAGACTATGTTTGATAGCAAGTTCATAATATTCAAAAAATAACTCTATTTTATCTTTTTTATAATACTCCCTTTTTAAAAGATAATCATTAATTTGTTTGAAAATATAGGGATTGCCTATTGCTCCTCGTGCTATCATAATGTAATCTACCTTGCTGTAATCTAACTTTTCTTTAAAATCTTCTGGGGTGAAAACATCTCCATTACCAATTACTGGAATCTTTACAGCTAGTTTAACTTTTTTTATTATTTCCCAGTCAGCTTTTCCTGAATATCCTTGTTTTTGTGTTCTTCCATGAATGGCAATAGCAGATGCTCCTGCTTTTTCAGCAAGCAAAGCAACTTCTACTGCATTATTATGAGAATCATCAATTCCTTTTCTTATTTTAATGGTTATTGGATTTTTTACAGCTTTGTTTAATTTTTTTACAAAATCTCCTATTTTCATGGGATTTTTTAATAACTCTGAACCAGCTCCTGTCTTAATAACTTTCCATGCAGGACAACCGCAGTTAATATCAATGATATCAAACATATCAGAAACGTTTTTTGCTGCATTTATTACATCTTCTTCTGAATTTCCGAATAATTGAACTTGTTTTGGAACTTCAATTATATCTGTTTTTAACATCTCCAAGGATTTTCTATTTTTTCTATTGACTCCGATTGAACTAACAAATTCAGTGCAAGTTAATACAGCTCCATATTTTTTGCATAATGCTCTAAAAGCTACATCAGTTACTCCTGCCATTGGTGATAACATTGCTTTATTCTTTAATTGTGGAAACTTCTTAGTTTTCATAATTATATTATTCTAGATTGTAATTAAAAATCTTTGTATAATGGAGTAAAAATTATACTAACTGTTAATGACAAAAAGTATAAATAAACTACTATCTTTAAATTTAAATGTTAAATAATAAAAGAGGCATTTTGTTTGTATTAAGTTTTTTTCTCATACTATTTTCTCCATTACTTATAGCAAATCATAATCAAGTAACATATGAATATTTGATCGGAAATCAATTTCTTGAGGAATTTGGCCCGGTTGTTTCTATGGCTAAAAATGGGGATACTATTGAACTAGAAGGAGGAGGTATGTTTACGCTTAATCCAAGAACTATTAATGGGAGTGGAACAGTTATTCATAGAGATGCTGAAGGAAATATTATCGGAACAGGTAAATGGAAAGCAATTAAATTAATAAGTTTTAAAAAGTATGGTAAGGGAACTCCTCAAGGACTGCCTGAAAATTTTGAGGGAGGAAGAGCTTTAATTAAAGTTATAATTGATCCTGATGATATTGGAGAAAGTTTTGAAGGAACTTTAGTTGTAACCTGTATTATAGGAGATAAAATTCCGAAAAGAGCAGAGGAAGGCATTCGATTAGCAGTAAGAGAAGTTCCAATAAATTTTAATGAAGAAATAAGCGGAGCAACTTTGTTTATAAGAAAAGATTAGTTTTTAATTTTGTCAAAAACCACAGGTCAAACAGGCTGTGTTACAATTCAATTTGATTATTCTCAATAATCAGATAAAAAATTGAAATTTTATTATTGATAGATAATTTTCCTCTTGCTATCCATATTT
>JAGVWY010000011.1 GCA_018304055.1 Candidatus Pacearchaeota archaeon | reverse complement strand
TCCTATTGCTTTTGTTAGTTCTCTGCTGTTAAAACCTGAATCAAGCCGAATACTATCTCCTGATACTATTCGTATTAATTCCATCATAACCTCGCATTCTCCTCTTCCCGTTATATCATATGCCTGCACTATTTCTCGTGAATCAACAATCGAAGTCATGTAAGTTCCTTCTTTATTCTTAGTTGATTCATAATTCTGCTTTCTTGTTTTTTCTATTCCTGATCCGTCTCCTGAGAGTTTGCCGTCAGATTCCCTAGTCGTTAAGAAGATCTCATACAAGACTGAAGCAACTTCTGGTCGAGAATATGCATTTCCAATAACCCAGTCGTCAATCTTTTCATGAATGCCAATATAAGGCCCTAATATCTCCACCCATCCTTCTGAAATTCTTTCTGGACTTTGTAAAAATTCAGAAAGCAAAACTGCCTTTGTCAGTAGTTTAGGATGTGTTGCATTGCTTCTCACTTCTGGAGCATAGGATTTATTAACAATTTCTCGAATGAATAATAATGTTTCTTTAACTTGTTTAATTTGGGATAAAGTATATGCTGACCAATCAATCTCTCTTTGTTCTTGTGATTCATATACCTCTTTTTTGAATTCGGGATCTCGTGTAGCTTTAACAAGCATCCTAAATTCCTGATTTGGTAGATTCATTTTTATCTTTTTCTTACTATATTTTGTGCCTAACTAATATATATTAATTTCTATAATTTATAATCTAAATATTTATATAGTTATTGTGCCTAGTCTTATAGAATGGAAATGGCATATATAAGAAACAAAAAAATTAAAGGCAAAACTTATTATTATGTTGTTGAAGGTAAACTAGACAAAAGAGGGAGAGTAAAACAAAAAGTCCTTCTATACTTAGGCAACATAGATAACATAGTTAAAGTGTTTAATTTTTATAAGCAAAAGAATTAAATCTCACGCAAAGCCAGATAAAAGGAAAGCTATTTTAAGGATAATAATCTTAAGTAATAATGGACTTTACAGAAGCTTATTTAACAATTGTAAAAGCAAGTAAAGAAAGGAATACAAAAGAACTTCCGACTATCTTGAGTTGTTTAGATTTTGAAGACAAAGAATGTTTAGAAATAGGATGTGGTCCTTTAGCGCGATTAGCAATAAAATTATCAGGTTTTGCAAAACATATCATCTGTCTGGAAAATTATGATGAGACAGTAAGAACAGCACTGCAAGCAGTTACGCAAGCAGGGCTTGAAAAGAAAATTTCTGTTCAACTATTAAAAAAAGAAGAACTCTATAAGCTACCTTTTAGCGATAATTCATTTGATGTTGTTTATGGTTCATGGCTTCCTCATGCACTTTCAACGAGTCCTGAATTTCTCGATGAAATTACTAGAGTTTCAAGAAAATATATCTTATTATTAATGCCAGGAATAAATGACGATCTTGTGAAAATGAAATCATTTGTTTATCCTGGAGAAAAAGAGCGAAGAGAAGAATACAAAAAACGAATTTCCCGTCATTTAAAACAAAATGGCATGAGAGTAAGTTATAAAGAAGAAACCTTGCTTTTAGATTTTGAAACTGAAGAAGATATTGAAGGAGTATTCTATTGTTTTGACTTCAAAAATCAAGATATAGGAAATAAAAAAGCTAAAGTAGATTCTTTTTTAGAAAAAAGAGTACATAACCTAAAAAATAGTTTTTACTGTATTATTGGAGAAAAATTACAATAATAATAGATGATGATATAAGATTTGGTAAGCCAATAGTAGAAGGGACCAGAATTACAGTAGGAGAGATTCTTGGTTCACTTGCAGGAGGGATGACTCCTGATGAAATAGTAGAAGAATATGGAATAACTAAAGATAACATTAAATAAGCATTAGAATATACATCCTAAGAAAATTTGGCTGAGACGAGCTAAAGATTCTGAAATAGCTAGTTATTCGATTAATAATAAAATCATCGAACTCTCGTAACTTCTGCTTTTCCATCTCTTTTATTTCTAATTCTATAAACAGGATTTCCGTTTAGTTCTTCAGATCTTTGCAATGCTTTGCTTTCATCAAAAAGACTGTCAAATGCAGGCGAAAGAAGAATATCCTGTAATCTGTAGTGAGTAGGAAGTGGAATTTTGTCTAGCCACACTCGATAATACTCGTTGAAAGTAATATATCCATCTATAGATTCGATAAGTTTACTTTGCCCAATACTTAAAACATTATTTAATTTCTTCATTTGAATAGTTATAAAAAATAATTTATAAATATTTTTTAGAAAAATTTTGTTGAAATTACTCAACTTTCACATCAAATACATAATGATCTTTTTTAGGGCCATAACCTTTAATGCACTTTGCAAGAAGTAATTTTATGTTATATCCAAAATCTTTAGCAACTTTCCTAATTTCTTCTACTACTCTTTCTATTTCTTTATCTTTATTATCAACATTAATGATATCTTCATAATGAATTATTCCTTTTTTCTTGATAATTTTAAAAGCCCAAGGAAGAAATTCTTTTGGAGGAGGCAAATAACCTAAAATAACTCTGTCTGCTTTAATTCCATTATTAATCAATTCATCAATTATTTCTCTATTATCTCCATTAATAGCTTCAATATTATTTATTTTGTTTAATCTGATATTCTCTTTAAGATAATGAAAAGAAACAGGATTTAATTCTATAGCATAAATTTTTTTTGCTTTAGAATATTTTCCTAATGCCAGACTAAAATATCCAATACCAGCAAACATATCAATAATAATCTCATCTTTTTTCACTTGTTTTGGGATTCTTACTCTTTCACTAACATTGCCTTTTGCAAACATAATTTTTCTAACATCAAAATTGTATTTAATTCCTGATTCAATATGAATTGTTTCTGTATTTTTGTCTCCAGCAAGATATTCTATTTGCGGTTCTCTAAACTCTCCTTTAATTCCTCCTTCCTTAATGCATACTGTTCTTACATCTTTAAACAATTCTAAAACAATTTCTCCAATTTTTCTCTTATGTTTTTTTAAACTTTCATCAAGATTTAAAATTATAATATCTCCAATTCTTTGGAAACCTGAAGGCAATTTAGAAAGTTCTTGCTCATTTAATTCCTTACTTAATCGTTCTTTTAATAAATCTTTAAATGACATGAAAATGTTAAAAGATAGTTGTTTATAATGGTATTGGTTAATATACCACAACAAATGTTAATCAAACAAATTATTTTTTAATCTCTAATTTCATAATCACTTCCACCCACTTCATCAGGAACTCGATACTCTTCCCACCTCACTTGTCCATTATCAATAGCTTTTTTTACAGATTTCTGAATAGGAGATAATTCAGATTTTCTGCTTTTCACCTCGACAAAAACAATTTCTTCTATTTCTTTTTTGTCCATTCCTTTAAATACAACAAAATCTATAGGTTTTCCAATAAATCTACATTCAGTTGGAGCATAATTAAAGTCTGGCATAAAAGGAGCTAACTGTTCTGAAAAATTTCCTGTAAGAACTGCCCTTGATCTCATAATAGCATCTTTTCGATGATTAACAACTTCTCTTTCCCAGTATTTGTCTCTTTTCAATGAACCAATAGATAAACCAATTATATAAGCAATAATTAATCCAACTAAAAAAATAATTGCAGCAACTAACAAACTTATATCCACCATCTGAAAAGTAATAAATGATAGTTAAAATAGTTTTCTGATTAAGGTTTTGCTAAATAAATCATTAAGAAAATGAGAAGCATCATTAATAGTATTGGCCAGTTATCTTTAATAAAATCAATTATATGATTAATAAATGATTTTTTTCATTGTATAACTCTCCTTCTTTTTAAATAATATCAAAAACTTTTTGTGTTCTATTCAAAGTTTTTGAGCCAGAAATTTCCGAATAATTCTAAAAGAAATTTCTGTATAAAAATAAAAGATGTATATCTATATAAACTATTGCCCATAATATAGCTTACAAAATTGTTATTTTCACAATAAGATAGAGATAATAAATCATTGCAGACAAAACTCCAAGAAAAGTGAAATTGCTACGGGCTCGGTTAGAATGTTTATTCTTCAGAATTATCTCTATCAGTTCTTGTCTTAAAAAATCCGAAAGGTCTTAGGGCATATGGAAGTGAATATAATCCAGTCATAGCAAGCGTTCCATAACCAATTCCTGCAACATAATCATTGTCATTTGTTAGTCCTGTATAAACTAATCCTGCTCCAACTGTTGCAGCACCCATTAGAAAATACTTAAACCATCCATCTTCAACCGCTTTTCGCAAACCCTCTGCCCTTTGTTCTAAACTTGCTACAGCTATTGTTTCCAAAGCTTTATCTACTTCATTTAGGGTTTGCTTTGCTTTTTGAAGATGTCTTTTCATTTTGATTGCCATATATACAATGGAACGCTTGTCTTTATAAACCTTTCGGAACGTTACTACTGATAGATTAAGAATATGCCGAGCCCTCCGCAACTCTCCTTACTACGTTCGTCGGGACGTTGCACTTCTCCCTTCGGTCGACCTCACTTAACAGGAATTTTACGGTTCACTTCGTTGCACTCGTTCTCCTAAATTCTATTTTTCCAGCTCTGATTTCAGCTCTATCGGATTTTCCAGCTCTGTTCGCTTCGCTCACGAGGGAAAATCCTCATGAGGAAATTGAGGGAAAAATCGAACTTCGTAAAACTCCAAGAAAAGTAGATAATGCTATTAAACTTGTTGAAATAGCCATTATTTCGTTATTATTCATAAAATCTTTATTATTAATAATTTATAAAAATTGTTGTAATGAATGATTATTTTTTATTATATAGAAATAGAATCTAATTTTCACTCTCTCTCCAGAATCCTAGCTTCAATTCCTAATTTCTTGCATCCATTCACAAATTTTTCAGCGTCTTCTCTGCTTCCGATAATGCTGCCATAGTGCATGGGAATAGCAAGTTTCGGTTCAATAATTTCTGCAGCCCTTACAGCTTCATCTGCATTCATTGTAAATTTTCCACCAACAGGCAATAATACAATTTCTGTTTTTATGGTATTCATTTCAGGAATAACATCACTATCTCCTGTATGGTAAATTTTTACATCATTAACTTCAATTATATATCCCATCCATCCTTCATTTTTTTTATGGAATACTTTCCCAATATTATAGGCAGGAACTGTGGAAAAAACAATTCCATTAATCTCGCCACTTTTTCCAGGTCCAACAATTTTTGTATTAATATTATCTCCAACTTTTCCTAATTTGCTTTGAACATCACTTCCACACACAACAATAGTCTCTTGCTTAATTATTTTCTTTATATCTTCAATAGAACAATGGTCATAATGACTATGAGTAATAAAAAGAATGTCTGCTTTTTCCCATTCCCTATCATCTAATTGATAAGGATCAATATAAATTATCTTTTCGTTTTTAATCAAAAAACCAGCGTGGCCGAGCCACTTAATGATAAGAGCTTGATATTTCATTTAGTAGAAGATAATTTAATTTATTTAAAGGTAACTATATAACTAGAGATGCTGAAAATCCTTTAAAGTTTGCACAAAAAAATTCTATTAAAGTTTATTCATTTTCTCAATTATAAGATGATATTTATAATCGAAATCTTCCTTTAATTTGAACTCCTTGTGCTGATTCCCCGATAACTTGCCTTTCTAATCGCTTTCTTTCACTCCTATTTGTTCTTTCAGAAAGTTCTCTTTCAGCTATTTTCTTACTTTCCTCATCTGTAATATTTTCTCCTCTATTAACTCTCAATAAATATTCTGCTGGAATAAGTTGGAAAGAATGTTTATTACTAAGTCCTAACACGGGCAATTTTTCAATTCCAAGTATATATTCTGGGCCATCAACACCAAAGCATCGAGAAAACCATTCAATATAGCTTAATGTTTCGAAACATCCAACATTTGATAATAATCGAGGAGTCTTACAATAAGCTTCTAAATCTTCATTAGCCTCTTCTCTTGAAATTTCTATTAATTCATATGGCAGTCTAGAACTATTCATGAAACTAATTGCCCTCATACCATCATTAGTATTTCTTTCAACGATTAAAGTTCTTATACAGTAATCTTCGTTCAATTTCATTACATCTTTTTATGAGCTGATAGTATAAAAAGATTATTGTGACTGATCTTTTGCGTTATACGTGAGGGACTTTGGTGTTTTATAAGGGGATTCAACAAAAGTTCAGTTCGGAAACTTTTGCAGTATTTTATATATAAAATGCAAAAGTTTACTGTGACTTAATAAATGGTTCATTTTATAAATTACTGACCATTATTTTATTATGCAAAAAAAGAACATTATAACATTAGCTATACTTTTAGGATTTCTAACTATTATTTTTTTATTCATATTATCAGAGACAACTTACTTTAAATCCCTTTATTCAAAAAATAATAAAAATAATATTCCCTTTGAGATAGTTGCGGAAAATCTTGACATTCCCTGGGAAATTGTTTTCCTTCCTAATGGTGAAAGGTTAGTAACAGAAAGACCTGGAAATCTAGTTCGTATTGGTAAGAATAAAACTGTTATTAAAATGCTGGGAGTGAAACATGTAGGAGAAGGAGGATTATTAGGATTAGCATTGCATCCAAAATTTGATAACAATAGTTTAATCTACCTCTATTTTACCTCTGAGATTAATGGGAAAACTGAAAACAGAGTAGAAAGATATGAGTTTGATCTTGATAAAAATGTCATCAAAAATAAAAAGCTAATTATTGATAACATTCCTGGAGCATCATATCATGATGGAGGAAGGATTGCATTCTATGATAATTTTTTGTATATAACTACTGGAGATGCTGGAAATCCTGAATTAGCTCAAGATATTAATTCTTTGGCTGGGAAAATATTAAGATTAAAAGAAGATGGTTCGATTCCAATAGACAATCCCTTTAATTCTCCAGTATATTCCTATGGTCATAGAAATTCTCAAGGTCTTGCTTGGGATAATCAAGGAAGACTGTGGGCAACAGAGCATGGTAGATCTTCTCCTTCGGGTTATGATGAATTAAATCTAATAGAAAAAAGAAAAAATTATGGATGGCCGGAAATTCAGGGAGATGAAGAAAAACAAGGGATGGAAAAACCAATAATACATTCAGGTAGTGTTTATACTTGGGCTCCAGCTGGAGCAGTTTATTACAATGGCGACATTTTTTTTACTGGATTAAGAGGAGAGGCGCTTTATCAATATAATATAAATGAAAAGACTTTGAAAGAACATTTCAAAAATCAATTTGGAAGATTAAGAGCAATAACAATTAATAATAATTCACTTTATGTTTCAACAAGCAACAGAGATGGAAGAGGAAATGAAAAAGAAGGGGATGATAAAATAATAAAAATACGACTTTCAGGATTTTATTAGTTTGTGACGCATTTTTTTTACTATAATACGCCATAAAATTCCTGTCCAAATTTTACATTGAATAACTTCAGATTACTTCTTTCCTGACGATAAAGAAGTTCTAAATCCTCGGAGATTTGAGAGGTATAATCAGAGATAGAAATTCTATAAGATTTTAAATTTCCTTCTTCATCATAAAAACTTCTTTCTTCTAATGTTTGTGCGAATAAAGGCTTTGGAGTAATAAGAGTCAATTTATTCTTAGATGCCCACTTTCTGTAACCATCAAACTGAACGTCTCTCTTTACTGAATCATCGTATTCGATTAAAGTGTCTTCATCTAGCCATTCCTTATATAATCTATTATAAGAACTTTCATCTAGGGATATTTTTAACTGGTTTAGAAAAATAATGCTGTTATCAATATCAACAGGAAATTGTAAAAGTTGTTTTTTTAATACAGGACTATGATTTATAACATCTCTTATTAAGTCATTAAAAATATCTATTCTAGATTCTAATAAATCTCTGTAAGAAGGAGCTGGAGCAATAATTTTCCCAAAATCAATAACCCAATAAGGCTTCTGAAGTTTTTCTTCTCTCTTATTAACATCAATAAATGGATGATTTCTCATTTCAGCTTCACTGATAATGTCTACTAATCCTCCCCTTATTATTTTAGGAATTTCTGTTTCTAAAAAAACATTTAATTGAGAATATGGGCTAACAATAATTATTCTGCTATGAAGTGAGTCTTTCTCTGTTTTAATTCTTTGAGGATAAACTCCTTGAGTTTTTGTAAAGGTTTTAGTTTTAATTTTAGTAGGTTTTTCATCTTCAATAACATCAGCAAATTTTGCCATATGCAATGAAGATAACAATAATTTATAAGGATTTATATAAAAAATAACAAATTATTATCTTTCAAACTCCCTCGCAAGATTAAGTAAAAATTCATCATGGTCTATTGCAGAAAATAACTGCATGCCTACGGGTATATTTTCATTTCCTTCCTTAATAAATCCACAAGGAACAGAAATTCCAGGAATTTCTGCTAAATTAGCTAAAACAGTTAAAGCATCATAATTATACATGTCTTCTACTGAAATTTTTTCTCCAAGTTTATGGGGTAATCGCGGAACAGTAGGCATAATTATTATATCATATCTTTTAAATGCATCATCAAATTCTTTTTCAATCATTTTTTTAGCTTTCAAAGCTCTCCTGTAATATTTTCCTGCAAATTCTTCTCTGCTTATTTCTCTGCCTCCTAAAATTCTTCGTAAAACTTCTTCTCCGCAACTTTCCTCTATTTTATGTCCATATTTTCTTCCATCAAATTTTCTTGTTCCTGAAAAAAATTCAACATACACGATAGGATAGTAAGTTTGTATCCCTAAATCAGTATGCTTTAATGAAAAGTTTTCATTTGTCCATTTTTGAGATTCACAAACTTTTTTTAATTTATCTAAAACTAAATTCCATATTTTTTTATCAGCCTTTGCATCTAAAACCCCAATGTTAATTCTAGACTTATCTTTTTTAGTTTCTTTAAAATCTCTACTTATGGCATCTTTCTCATCTTTTCCTTTTATTATATCAAAGATAAGTTTACAATCTTCAACAGTTTTTCCTAAAGGGCCTATTTGGTCTAAACTCATGCTTAAATCTATTAATCCATATCTGCTTACTCTTCCATATGTTGGTTTAAATCCTGTAATTCCACAATGACTTGCAGGGTTTCTGATACTTCCTCCAGTGTCACTCCCTAAAGAAAAATCACAAAATCCAGCAGCAATTCCTGTTGCACTTCCGCTGCTTGAACCTCCTGGAATTCTATCTAATGCAATTGGATTTTTACAATATCCAAAAGCACTTGTTTCTCCTGAAGAGCCAGCAGCAAACTCATCCATATTTGCCATTCCTAGAACAATTGCATCTTCTTTTAACAGTTTTTCAATAACAGTTGCATTGTAACCAGCAGTATAATTTTCTAATGTTTTAGAAGCGCAATTGCATATTAATCCTTGAACATTGATATTTGACTTCACTAAAAATCCTAACCCTGCTAGTTTTCCAGCTTTTCCCTTTTTTATTTTTTTATCAATCTCTTTTGCCTGTGAAATTGCATTCTCATTCAAATGCAGGACAATATTCAATGTTTTATTTTCTTTTTTAATTTTGGCAATAAAATTTTTTATATTATCTTCTGCCTTTAATTTTCCTGATTTTAGCAATGATAATTTTTGTTTTAGCATATTAATAGGGAATTCCATCACCTCGAAAATGATTTTTCTGATTATTGGGAGTTTTAATAATCTTAATATTACATGATTCTTCTAATGCTGGCTTTCTTTTCCTAATTGGAATAGTGTATAATTCCTTATAAGGAATAGTTTTCTCCTCTAATCTATCTAAAAATCTATCATACAAGGCTTCGTAATAAGATACATCCATGCCACATTTCCTTGCCCTTTTTAAATTTCCTTGAAAAGATCCTTCAAATCTAGCTAACTTAGTCATTTCTCGTTTATATTTTTCAAGAGCTGCTCTATGCTTTTCATTAAGAGCCTTAATACCCTTACCCTCAAGTTCAATAATTTCTTCTTTGTTTAAACCAGTATAACAAGGTAAACCCCAGATAGTACATCCTATATCAACGAGATTACTAATTAACATTTTATCTTTTCTTTCAATACTTCTTTGAACTTCTATAGGAATTTTTTCAGATAACGGTTTTATTCTATCTTTCATTGTATCATACTTTTCGATAATATATCTGTTTAGTAAAGATTATTTTACTTTATGGTCTGGTTGGTAAGTAATCAGTTATTATTTGATCATAAGTTTTTGTACAGTTTTCTAGATCATTAGTATCTAACACATTATGTTCTTTTAGATAAGAAAAAAATTCGTCAACTTTTGCTCTGTAAGCCTTTATTTTATTTGGCGAATCATGTTTTTTCGAAATAATATCTAAAAAATTAGCTAATAATTCTCTAACAAATCTTGCTCTCATTTTTCTATCAGAAAAAGATTTAAATGATGATGTTATGCCTTCTAGAGATCTATCTAAAAGTTTTTCAGGTATTTTTAACGAAACTTTTTTATTCATTGCCACTCTCCTTCAACATTAGGCTGATATTTATCACAATGAAAAAGGGTAACTTTTCTTGCTTTATAATAATTATCTCTATGATTATGAGAAGAACGAGGATGGTCAAAGCTGTTTCTGCGATGAATTCCATTTCTAAGAGCATAGGGAACGTAATCGCGAATAAGTTGGCAATACATTTTTCTATGTCTATTCCTCTCATGAAGAGGTATATCAGTCCGTGTATCAAGAGTCTCCATAAGCACATTAACCTTTGTAATATAACCCTTTAATTTTTTCAAGCTAACATAAGGATCATCTGCAACTTCAAGAAATCCAGAAAGCACAGTCCCCATAACCTCTGAAAGATTTTCTTCTGATTCAACTATTTCCTGCAGGTCCTTTAGAGGCAGATTGATAACTGCTCTATCACTGAGAGAGTCTAATTCCTCCTTTCTCATCATTTCCATTCTCCTTTTTCAGCTATTATAAAATCTTTATTTTTTCTAGGAGCATTACTTAATAAAGCTTCCTTAAAATTACATTGTTCGCTCCCTTTTTCTTCTCTTTCAAAATTATCTCTCATACTATAGAATTCAATTTTCTCTTCGTCAATTTTTTCTAGAGCTTTAGAAAATTTTTCAAGAAGTTCTTTTGTTTCTTTCTCAATTTTCTTTTTGTCCATAGAAAATAAACAAAAAAGGATATTTAAGGTTTGTTGCATAGTTATTTATATCTATCTGAATATTATTTTTATGGAAAAACAGTTAATGTATAAGAAATATGCTTATGTTTATGATTTAATTTATTCTAATAAAAATTATAAAAAAGATTCTGAAAGAATTAGAAAATTTATTAAAAGATATAAGAAAACAAAAGGAAGGGACCTTATAGAATTTGCTTGTGGTTCTGGCAATTTTCTGAAATATTTAAAAAAAGATTTTAATTGAATAGGTGTTGATATAAATGAAGAGATGCTTAAAATTGCAAAGAAAAAAGTAAAAGGAGTTAAATTTTTTAAAGGAAACATGGTTAATATCAAAATTAACAAAAAGTTTGATGTTGTTTTATGTTTGTTTAGTTCAATAGGATATCTAAGAAATTATAAAAATCTTAAGAAAACAATTAAGAATTTTTCAGATCATCTCAAAGATGGAGGAGTTATTATAATAGAACCATGGGTAGCTCTTGAAAATTTTAAAACTGGAATTCCTTATATGTTGACTTATGATGATAAAAAAATTAAGATTGCTAGATTAGATGTAATTAAAAAGAAAGGTAATTTATCTATTCTTGAACTTAATTTTTTAATTGCTGAAAAAAATAAAGATGTTGTTCATTTTGTTGATAAACATGAACTAGGATTATTTAGTATTAAAAAAACATTACAAATAATGAATGAAAATGGTTTAAAAGCTAAATTCATAAAAAATAAAAATGAAAAATTTTATAGGGGAGCTTTTATTGGAGTTAAAAATAAATTTATCTAAGTTAAGTTATATTATTTGTTAAATTTGTTGCATTCTCACTATTGTTATTATCATTATAAGTGTTATCAACCTCCTCTGCTTCATCCTCAAATCCAAAGATTCCTTTTATCCAATTCCATATTTTTGAGAAAAATGTTTTTTTAATTTCTTTTTCAGATTCTAAGTTATCACTCTCATTTGTTTTAATACTTTGATTCCTTTTTCTTGCATTAATTTCTGCAACACTGACTTGTTTTGTGCTTGCATTTGCTTTTAAATTTTCTTCTAAAATTTTTTCTTCCTCGGTTTTTTGTTTAACTTTTGATTGAGAAAATGTTTGGTTTGATTCTTCATTATCTGTAATTAAGATTATTTCATTTTCCTGACATTTACTAACTTTTATCAGGGCGTTATTTGTTGATGCTGAAATTATCTCTAGTATAAATGATTTATTATTTAAACTAACTTTTTGAAAAGGGTTTTGATCATTTGAAAGAGTTATTTTTTGGGAGCCAACAATAAGTCTTACAATTGGGCCTGTTTCAACAATTTCTATATCAGTTATCATTACGTAGATTCCTTTTACTAATTCAGTTTCTTTTAACAGAATCTCTTTTGAATCTCCATCAATTGAGATTGTCGCTGTCGTAGAATTTGCCTTAACTAAGTTTATGGTGTAAGTTCCTGTTAATAGCTGAATGCTTTCTGAATTAGTTTCATTGGAAACTATTGATTTTTTTCCATCAATTAATAATTCTGCACTAAACTTGTTATAAAAAGGACTTTCTGTTGAGCTAATAACTCCAATGCCAAGATCATTAATCACTTTAGTGTTTCCTGTTTTTATTTCATTTTGGTCAGAAATTGGCTTGTTATCTGAACATGATATTTGTAATGCAGTTATTAAAGCTAAATGCATGAAGATAATTAATACTATAAATGCTGCTATCTCTTTTTTCATTTAATTTACCTCTTTTATGTATTTTATAGTAAATACAAAATATGTTTTAAATATTTTTTGTTAGATACATTTTTATATAAAACTTGTTTTATCTAATAATGAAACTACTTGTTTTTGGTTCTACTGGAGGAACAGGAAAAGAAATAGTAAAACAAGCTTTAGAAAAGAAATATAAAGTAATAGCATTTGCACGAAGTTCTGAAAAGCTTCAGAATATTCGAGGAATAATAGAGATAGTAAAAGGAGATGTAAGAAATCAAGAAGATGTTGATAAGGCAGTGAAAAATTCAAATGTTATATTATCTGCTTTAGGAACAAAATTGTTTGAAAAGCCTATCTGCGAAATTGGTGTTAAAAACATTATTAACTCCATGAAAAAATATAACAAAAATAGAATTATAGTTGAGTCTGCATATGGAGTAAAAGAAACGAGAAAAAAAGGAATGTATGCAAAATTCTTATGGTTTCTTATTAAACAACTATTAATAGATAAAGAAAAAATGGAAGCAGCTTTAGAAAACTCAAATTTAGATTGGACTATCGTCCAGCCTGTTCTTTTAACTAATGAAATGAGAAAAGGAAATTACATAACAGGAGAGGCTAAGAAAGCATTTATTAAAGGCTTTCAAAAAATTTCGAGAGCAGATGTTGCTGATTGCATGATAAAACTTATTCCAGATAAAAAATCTTTTCATAAAAAATTAGTGGTTTTTTAAAATTTATGAATCTGTGTAGGGTATTATAAATCTATGATGATAAGGTTCTTTACTCCTTAATTTTCTTAAGGCAACATTTTGAGCAGCTATATCGTAGTCTAATGGATATCTCCCAAATAATAGAGGGTGATACATCTCCGTTTTTACTTCTAACGGAGAAAGTTTTTCTGATTCATCTAAAACAGATCTAGCAAGCTCTATACTTATATTTAATCTTCTAGATATTTCATTAATAGCTCCAATCCTAGTTATTATTTCTTCAGGTATTATACTTATTATATCTCCGGTTTCCATGAGTTACAATAATCTCGAGTTTAATATTAGGTTTAAATTTATATTAATAAAATTCATTTATAAACATTTATATTTTCAAGGCGTCAATCTATCTCTATCTCTTGGAAACATGCAAGCTTCTCTTACATTATCTAATCCAAGCAAAGCATGTGTAAATCTTTCTAAACCAATACTCCATCCTCCATGAGGAGGTGCACCATATCTAAAACTATCAATATAGTATTTAAAATTTTCTGGAGCTAATCCTTTAGCATTTAATCTTTTTTCTAATAATTCTGGAATATGAATTCTCTGTCCACCAGAAGTTATTTCTAATCCTTTGTATATTGCATCAAAACCTTCACTAAGTTCAGCATTTTCCTTACAATCCTTTGGCATAATATAAAATGGTTTTATTGAACAAGGCCAAGAATGAACAAATACAATAGTATCAGGAAATTTTTTGTCTAGCTCTCTTTCGTTTTCAGGACTTAAATCCTCTCCATGTTCAACATTAAGCAGTTTTATAGTTTCTTCATAACTTAAATACTTTGCTTTAGGAATTTTTAATTTAACTTTCAAGATTTCAAGTTCTTTTTTATTTTTTTTGATGACTTGTTCAACAATGAATTTAACAACTTCTTCAACTTCTTTCATCACATCTATTTGATTTACAAAAGCTATTTCAATGTCCATTTGTCTGCATTCATTTAAATGCCTTGTTGTATTATGTTTTTCAGCTCTCCAAACAGGAGTAATTGTAAAAACTTTTTCTAATGCACAAGCTGCCATTTGTTTATATAATTGAGGGCTTTGAGCAAGAAAAGCTTTTTTTTCAAAATATTGGGCTGGAAATAACTCTGTTCCGCCTTCACTTGCACTCGCTATTATAGAAGGAGGTTGAAATTCAATAAACCCTTTTTTTAAAAAATGTTCACGAAATGATTGAGCAATTGTAGATTGAATTTTAAAAATGGCCTGAATTTTTTCTCTATGTAAATCTAGAAATCTATAGTCTAATCTTTTTGGTAATTCTGTTTTTGAATGATCTGAAACATCTATAGGAAGATTTTTTTCAGCAGAAGCAATTATCTCAATTTTTTCAGGAATAATTTCTTTTCCTCCAGGAGCTTGTTTGCTTTTTTTTATCTTTCCCATTACTTTAATAACACTTTCTCTAGGAATTGAATCAATTTTATTAAATAATCCTTTATCAATCTCATCTTTAACAGCAGTTACTTGAATTCTTCCAGTTATATCTCTTAAAACAAGAAATCTTATTTTTCCTAAATCTCTGGAATCATGTACCCAACCATTAATCTCAATTTTTCCTTCTTTCTTAAAAGCATCTTGAATGTATGTTCTCATTATTTAAACACTTTTTAATTGTTTATAAGGTTTCCTCTCTCAATTTAATTATTAAAAAACAATTAGATAGAATTGAAAGAAAGTTAAACTAATCTTCTAACAAATCATCAAGTGTATTATAAGGAAATCTAAGAATTCTAAACAA